>JAJYLE010000017.1 GCA_021788025.1 Nitrospirota bacterium | reverse complement strand
CTATAGGGCGTAACCTGGCACCTAAAAAGAATCTTTGTTCGTGTGAAGAAGGGGGAGTCCGCATTCCGGCTAAGATATATTAATGTGAGGTGTTTCAGGGTGCATTCAACACAATTGGGATGGCCCCCCTCAAAAACCATGACATGAATTTCATGACATATGTCATATGGACAATGTCATGTTCGGGCGGGGTATGATTGCCAGGCGTCAGGCGCTCAGGGCGCTGGAAGCCCGGCCACTCCGCAAGGAGGCGCCCTATGCTCTTTGAAAAAGACGTTGGGAATTCAGGAAGGATGCGGGCCAATGCTAAAGCAGGGCAGCAGGCCCCTGGCAAATGAACACGGGCGGTAAAAAAGGACTGCGGATTGAACGGTTTTGAACAGCAGAATTCCAAAAAATCTTTTAAATCAGCAGGTTGCAAATTTTGATTTGAACATTAAAAAAAGGCTTCAGCTATCCCCCTGTGCTATCATTTCAGTAGGCCATTAATAGGAGGTAATAAAAAGTGCCCAGAAAAGGACGCCCGCTTCCGGAGCCGCCGCGGGGCAAGAGGTTCGGCGAAAGCGCCGGGGGTGGCGAATTGATATTCGACAAGCTGCAGGAGGCCGCTGCGGAGGGGAAACTGGAAAAATTCATCCACGATAACATTCCCGGCGGCGGGCACGCCCAAAAGCTAACAGAAATGATGATGGGGATGTCCGGGATGCCCGTAACTGGAATGCCGCCGTCTGGCAAGCCGGAAGCGAAAGCGGGCGGGGCAGCAAAGGAAAAGGTGCCAACGGATGTCCTTCAGGCGGTGCGCGAAGGCAACGTGGGGGCCTTGCAGGGCCTTCTTAAGCGGGAACATGAGAAACATGAAGTTGCGGCAGGAACGGCGGCGGGCGTTATCGCAGGCGGCAAGGGGGCCAAAAAGAAAAAAGGGAAAGCGGAAGACGCAATGGCCGGGCAAGTAAACGCGGTCCAGTTCACCGGCTCGCTTGTGGAAAAAGAGGTGATTGACAGCCTCATGGAGATTGCAGTGGATAATGGCCTGCAAATGGACTGGCTGATAATGAGGGCGCTCAAGCTGTACGTAAAAAAATATCAGGAAACGGGACAGTTATAGCGCAAAAAGCTTCATCCCCGCAAAAATTCCATAACCTGCCTTTTTATCTCCAGGCTGTCCAGCGGGACCACAGGCGTATCCAGGTTTCCGGCAGAGGCCAGGGCGTGTATGAACCGGGGCCCTTTTCCGGCGGGTTTTTCAAGCAGGCGGGCAAGCTCTTCCTTATCGCCGGTCTTGAACGTATTGCGGATGCCAAACCCCCTGGCAACCATCTCCAGGTCCACACAGGTGCCTGTAAACGTTGCCTGGCTGCCGGTGGAGCCGTAAACCCCGTTGTCTATCGCAATCACGGTGAGGTTTTTTGGCGACAGACTGGCGGCGGTTGCCAGCACGCCGGGATTCATAAGCAGGCTTCCGTCCCCATCTATTACCACCACTTCCTTGCCGGACGATAGCGCGATGCCAAGCCCGATTGGCGTGGCCATACCCATGCTGCCCAGCATGTAAAAATGCGACGGCCTGTGCCCTGCGCTATATAGCTCCCTTGAAGGGAATCCCAGATTGCACACCACGGCCCTGCCTTCAAGAAACGGCCAGATGGCAGACAGCAGTTCGTGCCGTGCGGGTATTTTTCCACGCCGGGGCGATTGGCGCTCCGGGCAGGAAACCGGTGCGGACGGCCTTTTTTCCCGGGCTGGCGGCAGAGGCGGTTTCAATCCGGAACCTTCCCACACTGCCGGGCTTATAAGGAAAGCATGGGCCTTGTTGCCTGAGTAAACGCCTTCCAGTATCGAGGGCGCCAACGCCAATGCCTGCACGGAATCAACAGGAGTAAAGCCGATCTGCGCGCCCATCAATATACCTGCGGCGTGCCTTCCCATGGGCACCTGGGCGGCAACCTGTTCCTTATACACGCCCCTGTGGCTGATGAATATGGCAAGCGGAAGCCCATATAACCCTGTAAGCGACAGAAGCGCGTTAATCATGTTTCCAAGGCCGGAATTCTGGATGAACATGGCGGGCCTTTTCCCGGCAAGCGCCGCCCCGGCGCAGATGCCAACACCCTCTTCCTCGCGTGTAAGCGGCACGTGCTGGAAATTCTCCGCTATAAGCGGGATAAGGCACTTTATCCGGTCGCATGGCAGCGAGGCGGTAAAATCCACCCCGGCCCCTTTCAATATCCGGATCAGTTCTTCTTCAGGGTTTCGCACAGGAGGTCCTCTATCTGCTTTTCTGGGATGTCTTTTGAGACGATTGACGGGCTTACGCGGTACACCGGCCTTTCACTGCGCAGCACAGCCTCGCCTCCCCCGGTTATATTCAGAAGCACGGGGCCGTCCTTGCCGATGTTTTTATATTTGGCCGCCTGGATGAGCGCGGCAACGGCAACGCCTGCGGCAGGCACTATATCTATCCCTTCGGCATTCTTGAAGAGTTCCATCGCGGCATATACTTCCTCATTGGCCACGCCGTACATCGCGCCGCCGGTTGCCTCCAATGCGTCGAAGACCCCGCCAAGCACCCCGTATGCGGGATAGCGGTTTGTAAGCACCCTTGTTGTGGTTTCGCCCACAAGGCCGAAGCTTATGTCCGCGGGTGATATCTCCCGGCTTTTCTTCCAATAGGCCTTGGCCATGGGCGCAAAGGGCAGGTTCTGGGCAAGATGAAGCACTGGAAGGCTGCTGCCGAATCTGCCGTCCGCCAGAAGCCTTTCGGCCATCTCCCAGACGGCTATCGCGCCTGCTCCGCTGCCCACCGCCTGGAAGTAATGGCGCGGAAGTTTTTTCATCACGTCAGCCGCCTCCAGCAGCACCACGCCAAGCCCGTCTCTTTTTGCAATGTTTTTGACCCCGCCCTCAAAGGGCATCCCGGAAGCCAGGGCTATGCGCTTTGCGGTAGCTATGGAATCGGAGTAGTCGCCGTCAGAGATTGCGATGGTGGGGACTGCGCGCTCTTCCAGATACCACATTTCCGGCAGGCACATTGAAGGCACAACTATTACCGCCCTGAACCCGGACACCTTTGCAAGGTGGGCAAAGGCCCTGGCCGTGTTGCCCGCGGAGGCAACCACCAGGCCCTCCATCTGGTTTTCAACGGCGTTCTGTATGACCATCGCGGCCTCAAACTCCTTGAACGTGCACGTTTTAAGCAGTGCGCCTTTTTCCGGCCAGTAGCCGCTGAACGAGATATAAAGCTCCTCAATGCCAAGCCTGCCTGCAAGCCCCGTTGAAAGGTATACAACGGGGCCGGCCTGGCTGAAGCCAGGCCTGCGCACTGGAAGCCAGTTGAACCTCCATATGCCCTCGCCGCGGTCCGCGGCAAATTGCCTGTCCGCGTATTGGGTAATCAGCAAGGCGTCCTTGCAGTGTTCGCAGAATGCGCAATAGGCGTTTTCTAGCACCTTGCCGCATTTGCGGCATTTGATCGAGAAATGGCTCATAGTACCCCCGATAATAATTCCATTACGTCCACTATTTTTACCTGTTTCTCATAGCCGGACATGGCCTCGTTTACCTTACCGTAGCAGGCCGGGCAGCCAAGCACAAGCCTGCCGGCTTTTTTTTCGTACGCCTCGTCTATGGTAAGCCTGCCAATGGCAACCGCATTCTCATGGAAAACCTTTCTGGCCGCGCCCCCGGCCCCGCAGCAGCGGGAATTAGCCCTGTTCCTGGTGAATTCAAGAAGTTGCACTCCGGGTATCCTTTTAAGGATGGCCCTGGGCTCTTCGGTTATTCCAACGCCCCTGCTCAGGTAGCAGGGGTCATGATAGATAATACTCTCTGCCACAGGCGCTGTTGGGGAAATCCTGCCTTCTTCAAGGGCCGCCAGAACGTACTGGCTTATATGCCTTATGCCAAATGGCAGCTTGCGGCCGTAGAAGTGCGGCCAGTCCCGCGCGATCATGTTTACGCAGCACGGGCAGGAGCAGACAAGGGTTTTTACCCCTCTTTGGGTATAGCCTTCCACAAGCCTTTTTACAAGCCCCTCAAGCAGCTCGAACTGCCCGGTCACAAACAGCGGGAAACCGCAGCAGACTTCCTCTTCCGGCGGAAGCATCGTAAACGGCCTGCCAATTTTTCCAAGCACCGTCACGTCGCCTTTTACCATCGGGATGGCATCATATGCGCCGGTGCATCCGGTGTAATAACCTATTTCTGCTTTTTCAGCCACTTTAACTTCAGCCGGGAACCAGGGTGCAAACCTCTCTGCCGCTGGCTTGCCGTATGGGTTTCCGGTCCTCCTCACGTCTTCAGGCATATCGCGTTGCGCCTCTATGGGGCCGATGCCGCGCAGGACCATTTCCCTTCTAAGCATGGGCCATAGCCGCTGGGTGTAAATGCCCACGCTGCATGCCTTGCCGCAGGCCCCGCAGGTTGTGCATTCAAAGACCGCCCTGGTGAAATCTTCCAGTAGCCCCCTGTCCACATCCCGTGCCCCAAGGACAAACGATTTCAGCCCGCGCGTTTTTTTTATGAAGTCCCTGAAGGCGCGTATCTTGGCGGGCGGGGAGACCTGGCGGTTCCCAGTCACTTCCTGCACGGGGCAGTTTTTAAGGCATTCGCCGCATTGCGTACAGGCATCCAGCTCCATATGCTGGAGCGCGGAAAGACAGCCCCCAAACATTTTTTTATTCCTGTTTTCCGCCATGGATCAGGTCCTCAAGCTCTTTGTCTCTCTTGCCGGCCTGGTAAATGGTAAGCGGCGCGGCAAATATGTGAGTGGGAAGGAATGGCAGGATTATCAGGACCAGGCAGAAATGGCTTATAAAGGGCAGGCTATCAGGCGCTGCCGTTGCATGTAACCTTAGTGCGCCAGCTATGAAATCCTTTATCTGCATTGTATCCGGGTAGAAGAATGTTCTCATGATAACGCCCGCCGCGCTCACCAGGAGAAATCCGGCTAACAGGAAATAGTTATAGGCAAACACGTATCTGCCCCGGTTGAATATGGCCTTTACGATAATGATATACAGAAGCGACAGCGGCATAATGTACCCGGCAATTCCGCCAATCCGCTGGATTGCCCAGATGAACGGCGGAACGGGCGAAAGGAAGTATTTCAAATGCCTGATAATCACAAGCAACAGGCTTGCGTGAAACACCCATTCGCCAAGCCAGATGACCGGGTTTGCCCGGAAGAGCCGGCGCAGAAGCAGTATTTCCGGCACCGCAGCGATAACCGCCCTCCATCGCAAGCCCTGATGTGTTTCGCCGGGCCTGCCGGACCGCCGGAACCAGGGCGCAATATGCATAAGCATCTTTACGGCAAAGGCCGCAAACGCCAGGGCGGCGGCCCACATGAGAATATTTCCAACAACCATTTTCCGCCTGTTTATTTTTTGAACTTCATCGTAATTTCCTTGGGGACGGCAAAGCCAGCCTCAACTTCCAGGGCCTTTATAATCGCGCCTGGAACGGGGCACGCCACATGCTTTAAATTCATGGCAGCCGCCTTGTACACGGGATTATTCAAGAAGTGTGTAAAGGCTGTAGCCATGCTGTCCAGCACAGCCAATTCCGTTGCCATCCTCTTGACCATTTCGCAATCCGTTTCTATATGCAAGTGCAGCTTGCCTTTCTGCTCTGTTTTTTCCACACTGATCCTGGAGCAGAACCCGCACGCGCCTGAATTCACATCCAGCTTTGTCATCCCTTTATCGCCGCCGCGGAAGGGGCCTTGCCTTTCTCCAGCAAAGCCTTCAGATGAGGGAACCCGTCTTTCATGTGCGGCAGGTGCATGGCATAAGTGAATTCCTTTTCAAACCGCGGCTCCACGGCTATCTCCACAAACTCCACCCATCGGGCGCGCTCATTGGCCTCGCGCCTTTTGGACAGGTTGATAAGCGCCATCCTCGCGCCGTCGCCCGCGGCATTGCCCACCGCGTACACGTTATCTATCTGGCAGTCCGGGAACATGCCAAGTGTCATGGCGGCCTCCTTGTCTATATAGCTGCCGAATGCCCCGGCCAGTATTACCTTGTCCAGCTTCTCTATGCCCATCTTCTGCATCATCAGCTTGGCCCCGGCATAAAGCGCCGCCTTTGCCAGCTGGAGCGCGCGGACATCGGACTGGGTGATGGTCACATCCGTGCCGATGGACGTTTCGTTGGCCCAGGCAAGCACGTATTCGGGCTTGCCGTCATGGTCTCTTCTTATCCTGGGGCCGTTAACGTTCATGTCGAATTTGCCGGACTTGTCTATGATGCCGGCCTTGAACATCTCGGCTATCGCGTCTATGATGCCGGAGCCGCATATTCCCTTGGCCCCAAGCTTCTCTTTTTGGATGTTCCAGTCCGCCGTGTGCCAGTCCTCTTTTCCGATTATCTTGTACAGGGGCTCCCTGGTTTCCGGGTTTATCCGCACCTTCTCTATTGCGCCGGGGGCGGCGCGCATCCCCATCTTTATCTGTGCCCCCTCGAAGGCCGGGCCGGTGGCGCAGGACGTGGAGCATACTTTATCCTTGTTGCCAAGCAGAAGCTCCCCGTTTGTCCCTATATCGATTATCAGCACCCTTTCGTCCTGGTTATACGGCTCCTCCGCGATAAGTACGCCAACATTGTCTGCCCCAACAAAGCCTGCCTCTATGGGCAGCACATAGATATAAGAGCCGGGATTAATCCTGATGCCCAGGTCCCTGGCCTTTATGTCAAGTTCGTTCTGTACTGCCGGGATGAATGGGGAGCGCCCGATATGCTCCGGATTGAACCCGAGGAATATATGGTGCATGGCGGTGTTAAAGACTATCGTCAGGTCCACTATCTGCTGTCCGCCGTCTCCCGAACCGTTCGAATTTAAATCTTTAGTGACGTTTGCGATTATCTCGTTCAGGCCGTCTATTATCGCCTTCTGCATCTTCTCTACGCCGTCCGGGTTCATCATGGCGTATGTTATGCGGGACATCACGTCCTCACCATAAGGCACCTGCGGGTTCATCATGGATTCCGTATTAATCACCTTGCCTGTTGCAAGATCGGTCAGGTAGCCCACAACTGTTGTGGTGCCCACGTCCACGGCAAGGCCGTAGGCGGACTCTACGAACCCGGGTTCCGCCTTGATTATCTCCCGGCCCTTCCATACTGAAACCGTTATGCTCCAGCTGCCCTTTCTTATTGCGTCCTGAAGGGTTTTAAGGACCGTGAAATCCATGGATAGCCCTTTGAGGCCGTACTGTTTTTCAAGCGCTGCGCCAAGCCTTTCCAGGTCACCCGTGATGGGCTCATGCAATGATGGTTTGGCCAGCTCCACAAAATATTTTTTCACTGCCGGGTCTATGGATATGACAAGTTCCTTGGCGGCCTTTCTTACAATCTGCTTGCCGGCCCTGGATTTTTCCGGCACGAATATCTTCGCGTCGCCTTTCACGTGGCAGGCGCACGCAAGCCGCATGGAAGGCCCATCGGCTGGCTTGAGAAACTTTCTCTCCGTATCGGTAAGCGGGCTTAAGTGCGCCATTCTGGAGTCCATCGAGTCCTTCTCGAAATAGCCTTCCTCAACCCGCACCTTGCATTTTCCGCACGTCCCCTTGCCGCCGCAGATGGATTCTATGTCCACACCCAGGTTCCTGGCCGCGTCCAGCAGGTTTGTGCCGTCTGCGACCTCTCCTCTCCTGCCCGACGGCTGAAAGATTATCCTGTGCTTTTTCATTATTCCTCCGCCAATGCCGCCTCTACGCGCCGGGGCGGTTTAATCATGTTATTTCTGCTGAAAGGGCATATATTTATGCAAAGCCCGCAGTTGGGCTTTCCTTCAGTGGGTCTGCTGTTTTTTTTATGCGCGGCGCATCTTTTTATCCTGACAAGCTCCGCGTAAGGGTCTTCCTGACACCACTGCCTGCCGGTAATGGCCTGGGAGGGGCAGTGGTCAATACATAAGGTGCATTCCCCGCACATGCTGTTAATAATAGGCTGGCCTGTTTTGAGCGGGGCATCAGTAAGAACGGTTGCAAGCGAGATGCGGGAACCGTGAACGGGGCTTATGAGAAGCCCGTTTTTCCCTATCCAGCCCAGGCCCGAAAGTGTTGCCGCCACCTTATGCGTAAAGAGGGGGTAAAGCCTGGATATAAACGGTTTTTCGCCTGCGGCCCTGTCGGAATCCGGAGGTATGCAGAGGTATCTGTATCCCCTTTCCTTCAGCTTGATGGCGGCAATCTTCTGAAGCCGCCCAAGCAGATGCACGGTATCTTCATTCAGCTTTTTAATTACTCCAATGGATATGGCCCTGTCCAAGTGCGCAATATCCCCTTTTACGATGCCCCCCACATCGGCGAAACCGGCCACGCTGGCCCCGGATTCAAGCAGCTCTGCCTTCAATGAGTCCATCTGTTATGCCCGTTTCCTGGCGTCCGCCTCTTCCTTCATTTTCTTGAGCGAGCTTACCATGTTTATGGCATCCTTCAGGGCGTTGTTGGCGTCCTTCGCGTAGCCGTCGGCGCCCCATTTCTCGGCGATGTCCGCGGATACGGGCGCGCCGCCTATCATTATTTTTACATTGGGGTTTTTGGACTTGATCTCGTCTATTATCTTTTTCATGCCAACCATCGTAGTGGTCATCATGGCCGACAGGCAGACCAGGTCCGAATCCGTGCGAAGCTGCTCCTCTATAAATTTATCCAGCGGCACGTCTCTGCCAAGGTCGTATACCGTAAAGCCCGCTACGTCGAACATCATCTTGACGATATTTTTGCCGATGTCGTGCACATCGCCCTCCACAGTGCCTATAACCACGGAGCCTTTAACCCCAAGGTCCATCTGCTGGACGTGTGGCTTTAAAATATCCAGCCCGGCATAAAGCGCGTCGGCGGACATCAGGAGCTCCGGCACAAAGTACTCCTGGGCCTCAAAGAGCCTGCCCACCTCTTCCATGCCGCTTACAAGCCCGTTGAATATGGCCTCGTTGGCATCCATGCCAATTTCCACAACCTCATTGGATGCCTCCTTGGACGCATCTTCGTCATACTGGATGACGGCGTTTTTGAGCCGCTCCAACAGCTCCTGTTTCTTTTCATCCGTTACCATCTCTACCTCCTGTAATTTGTAACCTCATCGAGCATTGCCTTTATGTTTTCCACGGGTACCGTGGGCCATATGTCGCATCCCGGCCACACGGCGTCCACGCCGTCTTCCACGCATTTCCGTACCGCCTGGCGCACCACCTCCGTTGTGCCGGAGACAAGCACGTTATAGGGGTCGTAATTGCCAAAGAGCAGGGCGTTTCCAATCTTCTTCCTGGTCTCGGCCACGTCGTTTTTCTGGTCCACGCTGATGGCGGTGGCGCCGGATTCCACCATGAAACCCGCTATGTCATTTGTCTTGCCGCATACGTGGAGGACCGAATGGCTCTTTATTGCTCCGAATATTTTTTTAAGGTACGGAAGTATAAGGCTCTTGAACACCCTTGGGCTGAGCACGTCGGATGTGGCCCCCATCTCCCTAACGGTTATGTAATCCGCCCCCGCCTCCACGAACTCCTGCGCGCAGAGTATTATCGCGTCTGCAAGGGTGTCAAGGAGCTTTCCAACCTTGTCGGGCTTCTTGAACGAGAGTTTCAGCAAATCATTTAATTCCATTATCTGGCCGGCAAGTGTGAAGGGGCCAAGCACGTAGGAGCCCACGGCCACCTCGCCGCCTATATCGGCCTTAAGGAGCCTTAGGGCCTCCTTCACAAGCGGGATGCGCCCCCTTTTAACGAAATCAGCCGGTACCGTAATGGCGCCCATCTCCTCTTCGTTGTGGGCGATCTTCTGTTTTATGGTGGGATAGAGTATGTCGTCCACGTGGGCGTAAACGTTTATCTCGCACCCCAGGGCCTGTGCCTCCACGCAAAGGTCGAAGGGGACCACGCCGCACTCAAACCCGGTAAGCCTGTAGGTTTGGGCGGCGGCATCCGCCATCATCTTTGCGTCCGAATGCAGGGCGGCGAACTTGTAGCCGAATTGCCCCAGCCCAGCGGTGGTGACATTGCCCATGCCGCTGAAGCAAGGCGGCCTGTCTACCTTTTCCCCCGAAAACAGCTTCAACACCCTTTCCCTTCGCGTCATCGTTCCCGTTTCAGACATTTTGCTCCCTTTCTCTTATTTCCTTGCCCCGCCAGCAAGCAGTTTCTCTATGAAGTCCGGAAAGAACTTCCTTATGGGCAGGTTTTTGTTTTCCGCAATCCCGTTTGTCTCCGTGTACACCAGCGTGGAAAGCAGTATGTGCGCCGTGGCCACCGCCGGGAATATCCTGGGTGCCGTTACTATCGGGCCGTAAAAGTTGAAATCGCTCCATAGCACGCTGGACATGCCTTGGGCAACGGCGTCCATGGCCCTGAACCCGTCCAGCCCCCAGGTTTCCTTGCATTCCTTCCACATATGCGTGCCGTTGGAGTACGCTCCGCCGCACGGCAGCCCCAGTTTTTCCTTTATCAGTTTGTTGGCAACAAGGGACAAGGACGTGGCAGGCAGGTTCATCACGGATGTATCGACTATTATGGAATCGAAAGAGTCCGCACCCTGGGCCAGTATGCTTTCCAGTGATTTAAGCCTTCCGGCCGGGGACTGGTCCTTGTCGTCAAAGGCCTGAATCACAACGTGCTTTATCCCCAGGTCCTTAAGCTTTTGCACCTGCCCTTTAACGTCCTTGTCCCATGGGGTAATGCTGTTATAAAGGAAGCGGTCCTGCGCGCCTATTTTTGATATGTATTCAGTCGCCTTCGCCCTCTGCTCTGCCACCCACATGTCTATGCCGAAGGGCATGGCGGAATTTTCAAGGAAAAAATCTATATAAGCCCTGGCCTCATCCGGCGTGTTTGCCACCATCGCAACCATGCCGGGGATGCCGGTTGATCTGGAAAGATCTTCCTGCCTCTTTATAAGCTCAATGGCCTTGGGCCTGTCGAAATTGCCCTTCCTGTCCGCCAATATCCGGTCCTTGTTATGGAACATGGAGGCGATAAGCAGGGGCGGGTTATCGCCCGGCTTGCCGCCGACTACCGCACCGCCTATGTTGAAGACCTTCTGGCCGGAGGTGAACTTAAACATTTATTCTCCTTTAAGTGAAAAAGACGGGGCGCACTTCAAGCGCGCCCCTCATTTCTCAGAATACCCCGTGATCGAACTTGGGCTGAGGCAGGTATTCCCATTTCTCGCCCTTCCTGTACTTGGCCTCTATATCCAGGCACTTGAGCGCGTATTCAAAGGCATACGGAATGCCGGGGCCGCCGGGCACAAAGCCCGCCAGTATCATTCCCACTGCCGCCGCCTCGAATATCTCTCCCGTTGTGGCGCCGGCGTTTATGGCCGGGATAACGTGGATTATGCACCTTGGCGAGCAATAGCCCACGCCGCCGGCCATGAACATCAGTTCCTTATGCTTCCTTGAAAGCGCACCGTCGCCGAATATGCTTTCATAAAAATCGGCAAACGTCCTGCCCGGTTCCGGGGTGACAGTGTTTATTATCTGGAACATTCTCGGCACAAAGCCGCACTTCTGCTTCATATACGCGTTTACTTCATCAACTGTCATTTTTTTGGCTTCAGCCATTCTGGTTTCCTCCTTGTGTCTCGTTTAAAAAAGTCCGGCCATTATAGCGTTAGTGCTACTGGTGCTTCACCTCCTTTTTTAAAATTTCCATTCCCTGGCAACCTGCATGAATTTCTGAATGTTTTCGTATGGCACTGTGGGCGGGATATCGCAACCGGGCATGAGGACAAACCCCCCATCAGTCCCAACTGTTCGGATGGTTTCCTTGCAGGCCGTCTCCACTTCGGCAACGCTGCCGTTAAGCATTATCTTTACAGGGTCTACGTTGCCGCCAAAGCACATCTTGCCGTGCAGCAGCTCCTTTGCCTTAAGCATGTCGGTCTTGTGGTCCAGGCTTATGCAGCTGGCACCGGTAAGCGGGAAAAGGTCCAGCCGGTCCGTGGTATTGCCGCAAATATGCACAAGCGTATGTGCCCCCTTGCCTTTGGCCCAGTCCGTGAATTTCTTCAGATACGGAAGCGCGAACCTTTCGAACTGTTTTTTGGAGATGAGGTCGCCCGATGCGGTGGGGTCCGCAAGGCTTACTACCTTGAGGGTGCCGTCATTTAAAAGCGGCTCATAAACGCGCATCAGCACTTGCGTGGCGAAGTCCACCAGTTTCTCCACGAACACCGGCTTCTTGAAGGTGGCCTTCATCATCGCCTCCTCGCCAACAAGGCGGGCAGCCAGCGTAAACGGCCCCCAGGCCGTAAGGGTAATCACGTAATCGTTTCCGATTTTGGCGTTTGCGATGCGGGCGGCCTCCCGTGTTGTCTCGATGACCGGGTTGGAGTCTATTCTGCCAATATCCAGTTTCTGGATGTCTTCTTCTGCGGCGACCAGCGGCGCTTCAAGGTCAGGCGCGCCTATCTCCCTGAATTTCATCTGGCCGCCCATGGCCGCCGCGTGGAAGTTGTTGTATCCGGAGCCGCTGTATACAACGTCGCACAGAAGTTTTCCGGACATGGCAACAAGCATATCCGCCATCTTCGTTTTGTCCTCGGAAAGGGCCTTGAACGTGGAGCCGTAGCCCTTGATGCTCCACATGCCAGCCCCAAAGAGCGTGGCCGGTACCCTGTCCGCCTTGCCTCCCTCAAAAGCCTTCAAAATGATCTGCTTAGGTGTCATGATGCCCTCTCATAGATTTTTTTATTTTGATTGCCTGAATCCTGCATGCCGCAGACCGCGCGGATGGTTTTCCTTAATATATCCAGGTCCACTGGCCCCTCGATGCCCACCGCCCCGGCCTGGGATGTGGCCTTGCCCATTACAAGCACCGGCAGCCCCGGGCAGACCACCTTCATCGCCCGCGCGGCGTCCTCGGTTGTAATTCCGAAAGGCCAGCAGTCAATTACCACGGCCGCGTACTCCTTGCGCATTACCATCCGGAACGCCGAGGCCGGATGGTCTGTAACCTCCACGCTGAACCCGTCCTGCGTCAATATGCCGTACAGGTTTTTAATCAGGATCGGGTCGTAAGCGCAGATGAGCACGTTATTCATAACGCCTTGTATACGCAATACTTGTGCCTGAGAAGCTTTTTCGGAAAGCCGCCGGATTACAAGGGGTTTTGAAGCTAAGTAAAAAAAAGCGTTAAGCAGTGGGGAAAAATCCCCCAGAGTTTCTGGGGAATTTTTCCCCGGAAGTTATAAAATTGCGGCGAGTTGCCTCAGACCTCCACGCCGTATTTGCGCAGCTTCAGGTAAAGTGTCTTGCGGTCTATGCCAAGTATCTGGCTGGTCTTGGACTGGTTGCCGCCCGATGCGCCAAGCACCCTTAGGATATAATCCTTCTCCATCTCCTCGAGCGAGGGCTGGTATCCATCTGAATGCGCATGCTCCGGGATGAGAAGTTCCCTTTTATCTATCACTCCGGTATCCGAAAGTATTATGGCCCGCTCCATGATATTTTCCAGTTCCCTTACGTTGCCGGGCCATTTGTAATTAACGAGCGCCTGGAGCGCCGCTTTTTCCAGCCGCCCGGCGGGCTTGGCAAACTTGCGGCTGTATTTATCAAGGAAATAAATGGCCAGTTCCTCGATATCCTCCGGGCGCTCCCTCAAAGGCGGCATAGTTACGGAGAAGACGTTTAACCTGTAAAAAAGGTCTTCCCGGAAACCGCCTTCCTTTATGAGGGCCGTCAAATCCCGGTTGCTTGCCGCGATCACCCGCACGTCCACGCTTAAGTTCTTTTCGCCGCCAACCCGCCTGAACTCCCCGGAGTCCAGGAACCGCAGAAGCTTGGCCTGAAGTTTCAACGGCATCTCGCCAATCTCGTCCAGAAAAAGCGTGCCCTTGTCGGCTACTTCCACTATGCCGTTTTTGGTGCGGTAAGCGTCCGTGAAGGCGCCCCTCTCATGCCCGAACAGCTCGGACTCCATCAGGTTTTCAGACAATGTGGCGCAGTTAAGCGCTATGAGGGGCAGGGCGCGTCTTTTGCTGTTGCGCCACACGATATTGGCGGCAAGCTCCTTGCCAGTGCCGCTTTCGCCGTGGATGAATACAGGTGAGTCCGTGGGGGCCACTTTTTTTATGTAAGCAATTATCGAGTCCATTTGCCTGCTTTTGTACACAAATCTGGCGGAGGACTCCTTTCTTACAAGCTCCTGCTGGAGGAGGCTGGACTTCATTGCCAGCTTGCCGTACTCGAAGGCCCTGTTTATTACCACCGCCAGCTCCTCCAGCTTGCAGGGTTTTGTCAGGTAATCGTATGCGCCGTTTTTCATGGCCTCCACGGCGGTCTCCACGGTCGCTTTTCCGGTAAGTACTATTATGGCCGGCGCGACGGGGTCCCCTTTAAGTTTTTTCATAAACGAGATGCCGTCCACGCCGGGCATAACTATATCCAGGAGGATAACGTCGTAGGCGTTTTCCTTTACAAGCGCAAAGGCCTCATTCGCGCCGGAGGCGGTCTCAACAAAAAAACCTTTCCGGGCAAGCTCCCGCTTTAAAAGCCTTCTGAACGGCTCCTCGTCATCTACAGCAAGTATCTTTATCATCTTTCCTTTTTACTGGCCGGGCCCGGATACGCCCCCGGCTTCCTGGGCAGTTTTGCGTTTATGGGCAGATGCACCGTAAACGAGGCCCCCGCGCCAGGCCTGCTTTCCACGTCTATTTTGCCGCCGTGCTCTTCCACTATCTTATGGCATATGGAAAGCCCAAGGCCCGTGCCCTCGCCGGCGGGTTTGGTTGTGAAGAACGGATCGAATATACGTTTCCTGATCTCCTCAGGCATGCCTGCTCCGGTGTCCGATATAACCACTTTTATCGAGTGCGGCGCGCCATCCTTGCCCTCGCAGTTTCTTTCCCTCTCCATGCCGGTTTCAATCCGTATCATACCTTTTTCCGGGGTGAAGTACAGGGAGTTGATTATAATGTTCATGAAAAGCTGTCTGAGCGCCCCCGGCTCCCCGTATATCTTGGGCAGGTCTCTTTTAAAGTTGCATTCGATTTTGTGGTCCAGCCTTTTTGCCTTGTGGTTCACAAGCAGCAGCACCTCTTTAATAAGTTCGCTTATGTCCAGTTCCCTTACGGAGCCTGCCGATGGGCTGGCAAAATCCAGGAGGCCGCGCAGTATGCCCTTGCACCGGAACATCTCCTTATGTATGGTCTCCAGATATTCCGGAAAGTCTTCGAACTCCGGCGCGTTTAAAAGCGCGCCGTCCTTGGCCCTGTCCAGCAGGGCCTCGGAATACCCTGCTATTATGCCAAGAGGGTTGTTTATCTCATGCGCGATCCCGGCCACCAGCGTGCCTAGCGAGGCAAGCCTGTCTGCCCGGACAAGCTGCTGCTCTATCCTCTTTTGTTCGCTTACTTCCTTTAAGTAATGGACAACGGCGTACATGCGCCCTTCGTCATCGGGCAGGGGATAGGCCCAGAACTGGTATATGGCGCCGCCAGCTGCCGTAATTTCCCGGAAAGACGGCCTGCCGTTTTTCATCGTCTCCTGGCATAGCATGCCTGAAGAGCAGACCCCTATTTTACTCAGCACATGAGTGCAGGGTTTGCCAATCACCTGGGAGGCCATAAACCCGGTCTTTGCCAGAAGGGCCTCGTTGGCCCGGATTATCCGGTGCTTCCGGTCCTCAATCCACACCAGGTCGGTTATGGCGTCGAAGGTTTTTTTCCACTCTTTCTTCTCCCTGGATATCTCCTCGAAGAGAAGGGCGTTTTCAAGCGCAACTGAGATATGCCTGGCCACGGACAGCAAAATCTGGAGGTCCTTCCCGGAATACCTGGAGGGCCTGGTGCTGTCCAGGTTCAATACCCCCAGCATGTGGTCCTTGTACAGGGGCACGCTTATGGTGGAGCGGATGCCCTCGTCGGCCAGTTTCTTGTCCGAGCTGAAGGGGATTGCTTCCCTGAGGTCGTAATTTATATGGGGCCTGTTGTTTTTAATTACCCATCCGGCGCTTGTGCTGTCTATAGGCGCCTTTACGCCTTTTGTCATGATGGTCTTCATGTCAGTGTCCAGTGCGAATATAAGCAGGTTGTTGCTGGCCTCATTAAACAGAAGGAGACTGGCCCTGTCATAGTCAATAAACTTTTTAATCTCGTTCACTACCATCCTGAATATGGTGCCTATGCTCAGGCTGGAGTTTATGATGCCCGTCAGTTCATTTATAAGTTCCATCTGGGCTTTTTGCTGGCCGGAGATGTCCTGAACGGCAATAACGCGGAGGTTTCCAGCGCCCTGCGGGATTTCCGTTATCCTGGCCTGGAATTCCACACCATCCCTGTTTTTGCCTTCTCCATTCTGAAGGGAAATGAAACGGGAAAGGGGCTGGCCGCGAAGCTCATCTGTTGGATACTGGAAGACTTTTACCGCCGCCGGGTTGGCCGACAGCACCGTCTGGTTTTCATCAACGGCAAGGGCAGGGATGCAGAGGCGGTCAAGCGTATTCAGGACAAGTTCTATATCCGGAGATACCGAAACACCCACGTCTTATTATAAATCAAATTAACCCAGGCTGAAGGGGTTCGGGGTAAAGGTAAGTGCGAATATGATAAGCACAAATAATCCCACATACCTTCTTCTGGGGTCCAGCGGGGCCTCCCACTCGTAAACAGGCGGGTGCTTAAGCCCTATGATCATCATCAGGCCCGCCCACAGCAGCCAGCCTTTCCAATAGAAGATGCCCAGGAGGGCCAGGGCTATCACAAGCACCGTTGAAAGGGCCTTCTGGAACCGGCCGACAAATGCATACATCACATGTCCCCCGTCCAGCTGGCCTATCGGCAAAAGGTTTAATGAGGTCATGAACAGCCCAACCCAGCCGGCAAACGCAACGGGGTTTAGCATTACGTCCTGGCTGGCTGAAGTTTTCCCCAGGATGAGTATCGAAAGGAGATGGAAGAGCGCGGAGTCACCGAGGTTGATGCCGCTAAAAGATGTCTTTGGCACTATATGGGAATTTGCAAGCCCTATTATGCAGGCCGCAAGCGAGAAGAAGAACCCGGTGATAGGCCCGGATGCCCCGATGTCCACCAATGCCCGCCTTGAAAGTATCGGGGACTTCATCTTTATAACAGCCCCGAAAGTGCCTATAAGCACCGGTGGAGGCGCCGGAATGAAATAAGGCAGTGTGGCCAGGGTGCTGTGTTTTCTGGATGCGAAGTAATGGCTGAGCTCGTGGCTTAAAAGTATGATGATCAGCGCCGCGGAAAAAGGCGCGCCGGCCGGAATGATTTCCCCCGGCTCATTGAGCAGGTCCACTCCGTTTAAGTGCGCCCCGGCCACAAGCGTTGTAAGCACGGTAAGCCCGAATAGCAATATATTCAGATATGGTATTTTTTTAATCACCAGTAATTATCCCTTTCAAGTCGTAATCAAACGCCTCCGTAATGCGGGCATTTACGAAATCGCCGGATTTCAGCCTTTTGCCCCTTGGCGCATCAAACGTTATTATCCCGTCCACGTCAGGCGATTGCCCCGGAAGCCTGCCTGTTGCCGCCCCTTTGATAATGTTGTCGATAATCACATTGAACTCTTTTCCAATAAGGGCCCTGTTTTTCTCCAGGCTGATGCCGGCCTGAAGGGCCATAAGCTCATCATACCTGCGCTGCTTTATGGGTTGGGGCAACTGGCCCGGCATCTTTGCCGATGCCGTGCCTTCCTCTCTGGAATACATGAACGCGCCCGCGTGCTCGAAGGACTGCTCCTCCATGAAATCCAGGAGCCTCCTGAAATCCTCTTCAGTTTCTCCCGGGAAACCCACTATGAATGACGTCCTTATGAACACGCCTGGAATGGTCCTTCTTACAAGCGCGATCTTCTTTCTTATCTCTTTTGCGCCGCCGCCCCGGCCCATCATCCTCAATATCCGCTCCTCGGAATGCTGAAGCGGCATGTCGATGTACGGGGCTATCTTCCCGTTTTGCGCGATAACTTCCAGCAGTTGCCTGTTTACCGCGGATGGATACAGGTAATGGAGCCTTATCCGGAAATAATCCCCTTTGTTTTCCAGCGCGGCCATATCCTGCACCAACTGCGGCAACCCGTACCCTTTGAAATCATAGCTTGCGGTGTCCTGGGAGACAAGGATCAATTCTTTTATGCCGGCATCCAGATACGCCTTTGCCTGTTGGATTATCTCTTCGGGCTGGAAATTCCTGAGCGGCCCCCTTATGGACGGTATGGCGCAAAACGTGCAACGCCTTTTACACCCCTCCGCTATCTTCAGGTAGGCGTAAGGGAACGTGGACGGCCTTTCAACCGGCCCGGAGGGCTCCGGGCAGCCAAGGGCCGCCGCTATTTCCCCGGCCGCGTCCACGCCCCAGAAGCCATCCACCTCCGGCAGCTCTTTTTTCAGTTCCTCTTTGTACCGCCCGGCAAGGCAACCGCAGACAAGAAGTTTTTTTGCCTTCTTTTTTCCGCTTCCGGATTTCAGGCGGGCCAGCGCAAGTATCTCGTTTATGGATTCCCTTTTTGCGTCTTCTACAAAGCCGCAGGTGTTAACGATAAGCACCTCGGCGTCTTCAGGGGCTTCAGTGCGGGCCAGGCCGCCGCCGCCCAGGGCCGAAGAGAGCTTTTCGGAATCGGCCAGGTTCTTGGGGCAGCCTAATGAAAGCAGGTAATATTTTTTATTTTTAACAGGCGCTTCCGGCATTGCGTACTTTTCTTAATATGTGCGACACGATAAGATAC
The DNA here is from genome assembly GCA_021788025.1 of Nitrospirota bacterium. GTDB lineage: Bacteria > Nitrospirota > Thermodesulfovibrionia > Thermodesulfovibrionales > JdFR-88 > JAKAKS01. The sequence goes on along the minus strand of JAJYLE010000017.1, from coordinate 4,978 downwards.
AGCACCAGCGAAGCCAGTATTGCCACTATCGTGGAGCCCACGAAGAACGGCTTGATAAGATATCTCAGCTGCTTCCAGAAATATATCAGGGACAGGTGCGGCGTGCCTTTCATGTCTCCGGAGAAAAATTCCATCCCCAGCATCTTTGCGCCCGTCCATGTTGAAAACGTGTAGATGGGTATTATAGTAAGCGGGTTTGTTATGTAAACCCCCGTCATGGTTGCCGTAAGATTCAGCCTGAATATGTAGATAAGGCCCAGCGCAAGGATCGTGTGCACGCCTAGGAGCGGGGAGAGGCCTACAAATATGCCAACCGCAAAAGATGCGGCAATCTGATTGGTGTTTCCGTCCAGGGCAAGAAGGCTCTTGATCTTACCCAGAGGTGAAATGCTCATAGCCCTCAGTTTTCAATTCTTTCATCTCCCCGCCGCGTCCGGAAATTATGTAACCGGCCCGCGTTATCTCGCCTATCCGCCAGGCCTTGTATTTTTTGCCGTGATGTTGGCCCGGCCTTGCAGTATATAAAAGTTCGTAATCCTCGCCGCCGCCCAGCGCCAGCCGCAAAGGGGCCAGCCCCAAAACCGGGGCCGCTTTTCCCATATGCCCGGATACCGGCAGCAATTCTTCGTATATTTTGACACCAACGCGGCTTTCTTTGCAAAGCCGTATGAGGTCTATTGCCAGTCCGTCGCTTATATCTATCATTGCGGAGGCCCCTTTTGGGGGCTTTTTTGCAATAGGCATCAGGTGGCGTTTTACAAGAGGCCCGGCTGTTTCCCAACCAAGGCGGACCTTTTTTTTCACCCCGTGTGTTAAATCGAAGGCAGCTTTTTTGCCTTCCTCCATCAAAACAGGCCGGCCAAGTTTTTTCAATAACCAAAGCCCGCAGGCCGAGTCTCCCAGGCAGCCTGTTACAAACACTTCATCACCGGGTTTTGCCCCGCTTCTTTTTACGATTTTTTTGGCGGACCCTATCATGCTCATTCCCAGTACAAGGCCGCTTCTGGAAGCGGTTATGTCCCCCCCGGCAAGCACGGCCCCGTAATGCTTAAGGGCATCCAGCACACCGTCAAAGAAACTGCTTATACCATCGAATTCCATATCGGAAGGGGCGCACAAGTCAAGAAGGGCGTAACGCGGGGCGCCACCCATGGCGTAAATATCGCTTGCGTTTACCGAAACCAGCTTGAAGCCAACCTGGTAAAGGGTGGTGTAGGAAAGGTCGAAATGCACCCCCTCGGCCATCGCGTCGGAAGTAGCAAGCAGCGTTTCACCGGCCGGGGCGCTGAAGGCTGCCGCGTCGTCGCCTATGCCAAGCAGAAGGCCTTTTTGCCTGCCCGTTTGCCCGGCCTTTTTTCTTATCCAGTCCAGCAGTGAGAGTTCGCCCAATTCCCTGAGGGTGCCGGGCCGGGAATTAATCCCCTTCATGCGGCTTTTGTCTTCTTGCCTGCCGCTTTCAATGCGTATTTGAGCACCTCGTCCATAGTGTCCACCAGGACAAACTCCATGTCCTTTTTCACATATGCCTGGAGCTCGGACAAATCCTTGCCGTTTTGCTTGGGGATAAGCACCGTCTTTATTCCCATGCGCTTTGCCGCAAGTGCCTTTTCCTTGAGCCCGCCAATTGGCAGCACCCTTCCCCTGAGCGTTACCTCGCCGGTCATGGCCACGGTCCTTTTAACGGGCCTGCCGGTGAGGGCGGAGGCTATTGCGGTTGCTATGGTAATGCCTGCAGAGGGGCCGTCCTTTGGGATAGCGCCCGCGGGCACGTGTATGTGAATGTCTGTCTTGCCGAAGGTGTCTTCCTTAATGCCAAGCGCACCAGACCTGGAGCGCACGTAGCTGAGCGCGGCCTGGGCGGATTCCTTCATTACATCGCCAAGCTGGCCTGTAAGCGTAAGGCTTCCCTTTCCTCTCATTGTGGTTGCTTCTATAAACATGGTGTCGCCGCCGGCCTCCGTCCAGGCAAGCCCTGTTGTAACACCCACCTGATCTTTTTCCATCTCCTCTTCAGGCAGGAATTTGGGCGCGCCAAGATACTTCTGCAGGCTTTTTGGCATTATGAAAAACGACCGCTTGTTTCCCCTTTCGGCTATCTCCCTGGCCACCTTTCGGCAAAGCCTGGCAATCTCCCTGTCCAGGTTTCTGACACCTGCCTCCCTGGTGTAATTGCTTATCATTTTCCTTGTGGCCTCGTCCGCTATCTTGAGCGTCTTTGATGTTATGCCGTGCGCCTCAAGCTGTTTGGGGATAAGGTAGTTTTTGGCGATGCCCAGTTTTTCCTGTTCCGTGTAGCCGCTTAAGTGTATGATCTCCATCCTGTCCCTTAGGGGGCCGGGTATGGTGTCCACCATATTCCCTGTGGTTATGAATATTATGTTCGAGAGGTCAAACGGCACTCCCAGGTAATGGTCGGAAAAAGTGTTGTTCTGTTCCGGGTCCAGCACCTCAAGCAATGCGGATGAGGGGTCCCCGCGGAAGTCCATCCCTATCTTGTCTATCTCGTCCAGCATGAAAACCGGGTTGTTTGTTCCGGCCTGCTTCAGCCCCTGTATAATCCGGCCGGGCAGGGCGCCAACGTAAGTCCTCCTGTGCCCCCTTATCTCGGCCTCGTCCCGCACGCCGCCAAGCGAGATGCGCACAAACTCCCTTCCCAGGGCGCGGGCTATGGATTTGCCCAGGGATGTCTTGCCAACGCCGGGCGGGCCTATGAAACAGAGTATCGGCCCCTTGGTCTTGGCCTTCAGCTTCCTTACGCTTAAGTATTCAAGTATCCGCTCTTTTATCTTTTCCAGGTCGTAATGGTCCTCGTTAAGGACTTTCTGGGCGGCCTTTATGTCCAGCTTGTCCTTCGTGGATTTGGACCAGGGCAGTTCCACAATCCATTCCATGTAAGTGCGCACGGTGGCGGCCTCGGCGCTGTCCGGGTGCATCTTCTGGAGCCTGCGGAGCTGCTTTTCGGCCTCCTTTGCCACTTTTTCGGGCATTCCGGCCTTTTCTATTTTGGCCTGGAATTCCCTGGCCTCCTCGGCGCGCTCGTCCATGTCGCCAAGTTCCTTCTGTATGGCCTTCAGCTGTTCGCGCAGGAAGTACTCGCGCTGCGTCTTGTCTATCTCTCCCCGCGCCTCTGTCTGGATCTTCTGCTGCACCAGTAACAGCTCTATCTCCATGGCCATGACCTCGCCCACCTTCTTGAGCCTCTGGATGGGGTCCGTCATCTCCAGTATTTCCTGCGCCTGCTCGGTCTTTAAACCGAGATTGGATGCAATCAGGTCAGCCAGCCTGCCGGGGTCGTCCAGGTTCTCGATGACAACCATTACGTCTGGTATAACGTTCTTCCCAAGCGATACCGCCTTGTCCAGCTGCTCCTTCACAGTCCTCATCAGGGCCTGTATTTCTATGGTCAGCTCCGGCTTCTTCTCCTCTTTGAGCTTTTCCACGTTTACCTTATAGAAGGGGTCCACCTGGACGAACTCGCTCGCTTTCGCCTTGGCTATGCCCTGCACAAGTATCTTCACCCGCCCGTCCGGGAGTTTGAGCATCCTCATTACCATTCCCACTGTTCCAACCTTGTACAGGTCATCCGGGCCGGGGACTTCCACACCCAGGTCCTTTTGCGTCAGAAGCAGGATCATTCTGTTTCCGGCAAGGGCGTTTTCTATGGCGTTAATGGATATCTGCCTGCCCACAAAAAGGGGAATTATCATGTAAGGGAATACCACGATGTCTCTGATTGGCAGCACCGGGAGCGTGCCCGGAACCTCCGGGGGTTTTACCTCGCCTTTTCCCTGTATTTCCGGCTCTGTTTCAGCGTCGTTTTTCAAATCAGCACCCCTTTTGCGGTATCGGTTCTATTTTAGAGCCTTGTTTAATCAATCTGTTTTGCGGCTTGAAAAGACTGTTTGCATCCGGCCGTTCCGGAAGCAGTGATTCAGTTCCGTGCCTGGATGCCCTGTGTGCGCATGAAGTTTTCAAGGAAGTCCCTGAACCCCTTGCTAAGCACCTTGTCCTTCAGGGCAAGCTCCACCGTGGCCTTAAGAAAACCGAGTTTGTCCCCGGCATCGTAGCGCTTGCCTTCAAAGACAAGCCCGTACACGGGCCTCTTTTTGGCCAGCTGGTTCAGCGCGTCCGTAAGCTGGATTTCACCGCCTTTGCCAGGGGCGATATTTTCCAGCAGGTCGAATATCTCCGGCGTCAGGATGTAGCGGCCTATTACGCTAAGCCTGGAAGGGGCCTCGCCCGGCTTTGGCTTCTCCACAAGGGCGTTTATCCTGTAAAGCCCCCGGCTTTCCTCCGCGCCGTCAATTATCCCGTATTTCTCAACGTCTTCCGGTGCCACCGTCTCAAGGGCCACCACCGGGGCCTGAGTTGCCTCGTACACGGCAATCATGTCGTTTAAAAGGCTTTCGTCCGGGTCTATAACGTCGTCGGACAGCAGCACGGCGAAGGGCTCCGACTTGGCAAACGGTTTTGCGCAAAGTATGGCATGGCCCAGCCCAAGCGGGGCGCGCTGCCTTATGTAGGCGCAGGTAAAGCCGTTCAGCCTCTGCACTTCGCCAAGCAGATCCTTCTTGCCTTTTCTCTGGAGCAGGTCCTCCAGTTCGTGGGCGGCGTCAAAATGGTCCTCTATGGCCCGCTTCTGCTTGCCGGTAATAATGATAAACTCCTCGATGCCGCAGCATTCCGCCTCTTCCACGGCGTATTGTATAAGCGGCTTGTCCACAAGCGGAAGCATCTCCTTGGGGGACGCCTTGGTTGCGGGCAGGAACCTGGTGCCAAGTCCGGCGGCTGGGAAAACGGCCTTTCTTATCGCCTTTCCTTGTTTTTTCATGTCCTTAATTCTAGCATAAAAACGGGTGCCGGCCTTAGCTTCCCTTGCTCATGGTAAGCTATGCTTGAGAAAACGGGCCGGCCGCATTTCTTATGGCCCCGCATGGCAAAGGAGGCAGGCGTGATAATTAAAAAGGCCGTTTATTTC
>JAJYLE010000016.1 GCA_021788025.1 Nitrospirota bacterium | reverse complement strand
GCCTCGCGGCATATCTCCATCGCCTTGGAGATAAGGATGTCGCACATGGCCTTTTCCCTGGACATCTCCTTTATGATTTTAAGCCGTATTTCGTCAATAGCATAGCCCGAGAATTCGGAGTTCAGGTATTCCGATATTCTCCTTAAATTTTTGGGGGTTATCTCCCACTCCGTTCGTATAAGCTTGTGTTTTATCACGCCCTCGTTGGTTATAAGCACCACGGCTATATGCCGTCCCTTGTAGCCGAACAGCTCTATCCTGTTTAGCGTGGTTCTGCCCGGTTTGGCAGGGGCGGCAACACCCAGATAGCTGGAGTTTTCAGAGAGGGTGCGCGCCGCGCCTTCAAGCAGGCTGTCTATGTCGTCCCGCACGGATTCAAGCCCCGCCAGCATGGAGTTAAGTTTTTCGCCTTCTTCGTGCACCTGCCTTATCCGGTCCACATAGAACCTGTATCCCCTGTCTGTGGGCACCCTGCCGGCAGATGTATGCGGCTGCGAAAGAAAACCAAGCTCCTCCAGGTCCGCCATAATGTTTCTTATGGTTGCGGGCGAGAAATTGAAATTGTACCGCTTTACCAGGAACCTGGAGCCCACCGGCTCATGGGTTTCTATGAAGCTCTGGACAATGGTGTAAAGGACTTGCCCGGTACGGTCGTTCATAATTGCAATCTCCTCGTCCCTTCTGCCCCCTTATTCTTAGCACTCACCATCTGAGAGTGCTAAATTACTTTAGCAACTAAAAAAGGGGGTTGTCAATAGGAGGTTTTCACTTCCATGTAAATGCCTTTTAAGCTAGATTTTAGTAGAGAAGCACATCGTGCCTAAAAGGAGGTCCATATGGCGGACGCAGTGGCATTAAAGGCCCAGGCGCTCTCTGAGGAGCAGGCGGCAAAGATAAACGCATGGTGGCGTGCGGCAAACTACCTGTCGGCGGGGCAGATATATCTTCTTGATAACCCGCTACTGGAGCGCCCCCTTAAACTGGAAGACATAAAGCCCAGGCTTCTTGGGCACTGGGGAACGTCTCCGGGCATAAATTTCATTTATGCCCATCTAAACAGGGTGATCAAGATTTACGATCTGGATATGATATTTGTCACCGGCCCCGGCCACGGCGCGCCTGCCGTGCTGGCCAATGTATGGCTGGAAGGCACATACTCCGAATTCTATCCAAATGTGCCGATGGACAAGGACGGGATGAAGCACCTGTTCCGGCAGTTTTCATTCCCGGGCGGGGTGCCTAGCCACGCGGCGCCGGAAACTCCGGGCTCTATAAACGAGGGAGGGGAACTTGGATATTCCCTTTCACACGCGTTCGGGGCCGTGCTGGACAACCCGGACCTTATCGCAGCCTGCGTAATTGGTGATGGCGAGGCGGAAACCGGGCCGCTTGCCGCAGCATGGCATTCAAACAAGTTCATCAATCCGGCAACTGACGGGGCGGTGCTGCCCATATTGCACCTTAACGGCTACAAGATAGCCAACCCAACTATACTGGCCCGGATAAGCGGAAATGAGCTTAAGGAACTTCTGCAAGGGTACGGGTACAAGCCGTATTTTGTGGAAGGCTCGGACCCCGCCCATATGCACTATCAAATGGCCGAGACCCTGGATACCGTAATATCCGGAATAAAAGAGATACAGGAAAGGGCGCGCGCCGCCGGCGACACCAGCATGCCCGCCTGGCCGGTGATAGTGCTTCGCACCCCGAAAGGCTGGACATGCCCGGCCGAGGTGGACGGCAAAAAGACTGAAGGCTTCTGGCGCGCCCATCAGATACCGATACCTGATATATCCGCGCCGGGGCACCTGGAACTGCTGGAGAACTGGATGCGCAGTTACAGGCCGGAGGAGCTTTTCGATTCAAACGGACGGCTGAAATCCGAAATTGCGGAGCTTGCCCCAAAAGGAGCGCGCCGCATGGGCGCAAACCCCAACGCAAACGGGGGGCTTTTATTAAAAGATCTGAATATGCCGGATTTTCGCAATTATGCAGTGGATGTCGCTGCGCCTGGCCAGGCCCAGGCGGAGGCCACCCGCGTTATGGGTTATTTGCTGAGGGACGTATATAAACTTAACCAGCCCGATGGCCGGCACGTCTTCCGGATAATGAGCCCGGATGAAACGGCCTCCAACCATCTGGACGCGGTATTCGAGCAGACCAATCGCGTATGGATGGCCCAAAGGATACCCGAAGACGAACACATGGCTGCGCAGGGCGGCGTGATGGAGATATTAAGCGAGCACACCTGCCAGGGATGGCTGGAGGGGTATCTTCTTACGGGCCGCCACGGGCTTTTTGCCTGCTATGAGGCTTTCATCCACATAGTGGATTCCATGTTCAACCAGTTTGCCAAATGGCTGGACACAAGCGCGCGTGTGCCGTGGCGAAGACCGGTGGCCTCGCTTAATTATCTTCTTACATCTCACGTATGGCGGCAGGACCACAATGGGTTTTCACATCAGGACCCCGGCTTCATAGACCTTGTGGCAAACAAGAAATCATCGGTGGTGCGCGTGTATCTGCCGCCGGACGCAAACACGCTTCTTTCCGTAACGGACCACTGCCTGAAAAGCCGCAATTTCATAAACGTGATAGTTGCGGGCAAGCACCTTCAGCCACAATGGCTTACGATGGACCAGGCGATAAAGCATTGCAGCGAGGGCATCGGGATATGGGAATGGGCCGGCAATGACAAAGGTGGCGAGCCCGATGTTGTAATGGCGTGCGCGGGCGACGTGCCCACAATGGAAACGCTTGCGGCTGTGGATATACTGAGGCGCAACGTGCCGGAGCTGAAAGTGCGTTTTGTAAACGTGGTGGACCTTATGACGCTTCAGCCAAGGGAGGAGCACCCGCACGGCCTTACCTCAAACGAATTCGACATACTCTTTACTACGGACAAGCCCATAATATTCGCATATCACGGCTACCCGTGGCTGATCCACCGGCTGACTTACCGGAGGACCAACCACAAGAACCTGCACGTAAGGGGCTACAAGGAGGAGGGCTCCACAACTACGCCATTTGACATGGCTGTAAGAAATGACCTGGACCGCTTCCATCTTGTTTCCGACGTGATAGAGCGCGTCCCCAAACTGGGCTACAGGGCGGCATATCTGAAACAAATGATGAGGGACAAGCTGGTGGAGCATGAGCGGTATATAACCACTTACGGACAGGACATGCCGGAGGTCAGGGATTGGAGCTGGAAGGGGTAACCCGGCATATCCTCTCGATTAACGTAGGCTCGTCCTCCCTGAAATTCGCCCTTTACGAAATGGGGAGTGACATGGAAAATCTTATCGCCCGGGGTATTGCAACTGGAATTGGGGGGCGCGAGGGCATTTTGCGCCTGGAGACTCGCCATAGCGCGCCAGTTGTAAACGAGAGAACACGCGAGTTTTCCGGTTTCACGCATGCTGTGGACGAAGCTTTAAGCGAGATGGATAAGGAAATGCTCCCCGCGCCTGCCGCCGCAGGGCACAGGATAGTGCTTGGCGCTCCCAAACACGTTAAGCCGGAGGTGATAACGCCAGAGGAGTTGCAGTCTTTAAAAAAGGATATCCCGTTTGCGCCGCTTCATCTGCCGGGCGAGATAGAGGCAATTGAAGCGATCGCGGCTCATTACGGAAAAGATTTTCCGCAGGCCGCCTGCTTCGATTCCGAGTTCCACGCCGGGATGCCGGAGGTTGCCAGGCGGTATCCGTTCCCGGAAAAATTATGGGATCAGGGTGTGCGCCGCTACGGCTTTCATGGCATATCGTATGAATATGTGGCGGGCGCGCTTGGGCAGCAATATGGCAGGGTGATAATGGCCCATTTGGGCAATGGAGCCAGCATGGCCGCGGTTAAGGACGGCCAGCCTATGGAGACCAGCATGGGCTTTTCCCCGATGGGCGGGTTCATGATGAGCACCAGGAGCGGGGACATAGACCCCGGCGTGCTGGTTTACCTGATGAACGAGAAAGGTTTTTCAGCAGCTGAAATTAAGAAACTGGTTAACCGTGAGGCCGGGCTGCTTGGGGTCTCTGAGGCCACCTCCGACATGAAAACCCTTCTTGCAAAGGAAGGCTCGGCCCCGAAGGCGGCGCTTGCGGTGGAGATGTTCTGTTATCAGATTAAAAAGACAATCGGCGCGTTCGCGGCCGTGCTCGGCGGCGTGGACGCGCTGGTGTTCACAGGCGGAATAGGGGAAAAATCCGCGGTTATCAGGCAAAGGGTTTGCGAGGGGTTGGAGCATCTGGGGATTATGGTTGACAGGAAACGGAATGAAAAAAACGTGCGGAAGATTTCATCGGATAATGGCAAATGCGACGTACTGGTGGTCCCGGCCAATGAGGACCTGATGATTGCAAGGAAGACGTACAGGCTTTTGTTTTAAGGATAATATTAGCCCGGCAGAGGGATATTCAGCGGCTTTGCTCTACTCATTTTGCACGGTATACATAAAAAACAGGTGTGGAGGAGATGGTTATGCAACGCTTTGGTTTTAAAAAATAAAGGCGGCGATTGACTTTGAGCCTGCCAATGATAGCATTAAATAGGCTGCATCAAAGAGGTTTTTAGCCGGGTCTTTCAAAGCTTTAACCAGAAACGCAAAAACAAGCAATCATGCTGCATTTTTATATATTCATAACGGCCGTTCTGATAGCTGGCATCCTTGTGCTATTGCGGCACATGGCCTTGCTTAAAAAAGAGCTTGGGCAGGTGCGGGAGTCCGAGCGGAGTAAGGCCTCCATGTGCGAGACGGCTGCCCTTCTGGCCTCCTGCCTGGATATGGCGTCGCTTCGGGAGGCTATTCTTGAGGAGGCCAAAAAGCTTACCGGCTCGCAATTGTCTGCAATAGTCACGTCAGGGGCCGACGGCGCCATAAAGATGTTCCGCTCCGGCGGGCTGTCATCCACTGGGGGCGAGGCGGCGCTGCCGGGCGCATCGGGCATACTGAAATTCGCGCTTGAGCAGAAGGCGCCTTTCAGGGCCGGCGCGGATATGTTGACTGGGAACTGGTCCCCGGCGGACTGGTCTGCCTTCTGGGTGTTTCCGGTAAAAAACGTGATGATCGCGCCAGCTCTTGTCCAGGATGAGGCTGTTGGGGCGATAATGGCCGCAAACAAGGACGGAGGGTTCACCGAGCACGATGAAAGCGCCCTGCTTGCCCTGGGGTATCATGGTGCGCATGCGATTAAGAAGGCGCAGTTTTGCGAGAGGGTGCACGAGTTGGCGGTAAAGGACGGCCTTACGGGGCTGCACAACTACAGGGCCTTCCAGGAAAAGCTGGATTTCGAGATGGAACGCGCGCGCAGGTTCAACCAGCATCTGGGGCTTCTTATGCTGGATGTGGATAATTTCAAGATGTTCAATGACACCTTCGGGCATAAGGCGGGGGACGAGGCCCTGAAGGCAATTGCCGCAACGATGACCGAGGCCATAAGGTATGTCGATTTCGCCGCCCGCTACGGAGGCGAAGAGTTTGCGGTGATACTGGGTGAAAGCACTCCGGAGTCAGCCCTGATGGCGGCTGAGCGCATCAGGCAGGCCGTGGAGCAAAACCAGTTCAACATGGGGGGCGGGTTAAGGCTTACCATAAGCATAGGTGTTGCATCGTTTCCGCTGGACGCAATGGACAAGGAAACCCTCATACAGGAAGCCGACAGCGCGCTCTATATGTCCAAGCGGTTCGGAAAGAACATGGTGTCCAGGGCCGGGACGTTATCAAGCGTCTGAAAAAGAAAGCCGGCAGGAATCAGCAGTTCCAGTTTTCAAGCAAATCCATAAGCATCCTGTTTTCCTTCCGCCTCTTTACGGCAAACCTTATGTATCCAGTTTCGTCAGTAGGCGCGAGGCCCCGGAAATTGGAGCAGTCCCGGATCAGGACACCCTTTATAAATGCCGTTTTTATGAATTCCGAGTGCCGTTTTATCCGGGCAAGATAAAAATTGGCTGCTGACGGGAAATGCCATACCGATGCCTTTTCAAGCCTGCCTTCAATGTAGCGCTTTTCCCTTGCGATAAGCCCCAGCGTTTTTTCTCTGTACCTCAAATCCGCAAGTGAGGCTATCGCCGCCGCCTGCGCCACTACATTCACGGTCCACGGCTCCTTGAAGGCAAGCAGCCTTTTCTTTAGTGCCGGATGGCAGGCGGCAAACCCGATCCTCAACCCCGCCAGCGCGTGGAACTTGGTTAATGATCTCAGAACTATCAGGTATGGGTTCCTTGCCGTTTCCGGCAGCGCCGATTTGCCGGGGCAGAAATCGATGAAAGCCTCATCCAGCACCAGCACCGATCTCATTTTGCGGGCGAGGGTGGCAATGTCCAATATGTCATCTGTCGCAATAAGCCCGCCTGTGGGGTTGTTGGGGTTGCAAAGAAAAATCATCTCCGGTTTAATTTTTGTTATTGTGTTCAGGAATTTCTTCCTGCCGAACGCCAGGCCATTAATAACTGATACCTTCGTTCCCGCCGCGTTGCACGCCCTTTCGTATTCGGAGAATGCGGGCGCGTGAAGGAGCGCCGCTCCTGGGCGCAACGCACGCGGGGCAAGATATATAAGTTCCGTGCTTCCATTTGCCGGGATGATGCAATCAGGCGGAATTTGAAAATGCGCGGCCAGCTTGTCAATAAAACCTTCGCCAGCCGGGTCCGGATAGTTGACGGCAAGCGCAAGGGCGGCTTTCGCCGCTTTCAGGGCTTTTTTTGAGATGCCCAGCGGGTTTATGGACGCGCTGAAGTCTGTTATCTCCGGCGCACCGGATTCCCGGACGGCCTTGAAGAACCGGCCGCCATGACCGTCTTCGGGGCATAATTCACCGGGGGAGGGGATGGGGGATTTAGTGGAATATGGCCGCATAGCCCGCGCCCATAATAAGCATCCCTATTAACGAACCGGCAAGCGTCAATCTTACCGCTTTCCTTCCGGAATCCGGCCCAGGCAGCTCACCTCCGGAGCCTATGAACGGTTTTTTTTCCAGCACGCCCTGGTAAACCGCCGGGCCGCCAAGCGCAATCCCAAGCGCGCCCGCCATGGCGGCCATCGGTCTGCCGCTGTTGGGGCTTGGATGATTGCCGCCGTCGCGAACCATTGTTTTTAAAGCGCGGGCAAAGTTGCGCCCGGAGGCAAGCGATATGAATATACCCGTGAGCCTGGCCGGCATGAAATTGGCAATATCGTCCAGCCTGGCCGATGCCCAACCGAAATCCATGTATTTTTCATTTTTGTAGCCCACCATCGAGTCCAGTGTGTTTACCGCCTTGTAGGCCATCGCCAGCGGAAGCCCGCCTGCGATGTAGTAGAACACGGGCGCTATAACTCCGTCCGACGCGTTTTCGGCAACGCTTTCTATTACGGCGCGTACGATGCCCCGCTCATCAAGAATATACGTATCGCGGCCAACAAGCGCCTTGAGGTTTTCCCGCGCCTTTTCCACATTGCCTCTTTTAAGGGACAGCATGATTTTTCCCGCTTCAAATACAAGCCCCCGCAGAGCAATCGCCATGGAAAGAAAGAATGCCGTTCCTATAAACCCGAATGGGATCGCGCCAAGCAGTTTTTGAAAGAGATAGAATACGCCAAATACCGCGGAAACTATGGCCGCGCAGAGGACCACGCCTCCCGTTTTTGGCCTGAACATTTTTCTTAACGGCCTCTCAAGCCAGTTAATAGCCGCCCCGATGGCCACCACGGGATGGGGGAGCCAGCGCGGGTCCCCTATCATCAGATCAATCGCAACAGCCCCGGCAAGCACGCTTATTTTATGCACAGGAGGCCCTTTATGAATTCCATGTCCAGGTTATCACGGAGCAGGGCGGCCAGCCGGTCAATAGCGCCGTCCTTCAGTTTTTGATAATTTATGGCTTCGCGCAGAGGCAGGCCAGCGGCCTGCCGCAGTTCATTTAAAAGCTTCGTCCTGAAATTGTCGTTTTCAAATATTCCGTGGATATATGTGCCCCACGCGTTTGCTTTTCTGGAGCCGTCCAGCACCGTATCTTCATAGGCAAGCCGCTTCAGGCTGAAGAGCTTTATGTCACCTTCGGTGCGCCCGGCGTGTATTTCGTAGCCCGAAATCGGGCCATAATCGTTCTCAAGCGAAGCGCCTTCCACCCGGGTGACCGTCTTTTTCTTTTCAAGCACGGTCTCAACATCCAGAAGCCCCATGCCCTCGGCCTCCCTGATATCGCTTTCCACCCCGGAGGGGTCCTTGACCACGCGGCCCATCATCTGGTATCCGCCGCACAGCCCTATAACGGGCACGCCCCAGCCGGCTGCCCTTTTTACGGCGGCCTCCGCCCCCGTTTCGCGCAGGTATAGTATGTCCTTGCAGGTGCTTTTGGAGCCTGGTATCAGCACCATATCCGCCCCTTCTATGTCGGCTGGCCGGAGGGAGTAGACAAGCTCCACGTCCGGCTCATGCAGGAACGGTTCGAAATCGGTGAAATTGGAGATGAAGGCGTTTCTCAGCACGGTTATGCGCAGCGGTCTTCTGCCGTAATGTCTTTTGGCGGACGCCTCCAGGCCCAGGGAATCCTCCTCACTCAGTATCTCGCGCATCCAGGGCAGCACGCCAAGGCAGCGCACGCCGGTCTTCTTTTCTATCATCTCAAGCCCCGGCGCCAGTATGTCCTTGTCTCCACGGAACTTGTTTATGACGGTGCCTTTTATCCATCCTGAATCCTCACCCAGCAGTTCAAGCGTGCCGTACAGCGCGGCGAATACGCCGCCTCTTTCAATGTCGCCAACCAGGATGGCTGGGGCCTCCGCGTACACGGCCATTTTGATATTTACGATGTCCTTGTCCATCAGGTTTATCTCGGCCGGGCTGCCAGCGCCTTCCATTACGATTACTTCGTATTGGCGGCTGAGTTCGTCATAGGCAGAAGTGGCGGCCCTCCATGCGTGGTCCCTGTAGCTGTAATACTGCCTGGCGGACATGTTGCCCACCGGCGCGCCGTTTACTATCACCTGGCATCCGGCCTCGCCCGTTGCCTTTAGAAGCACAGGGTTCATGAGCCGGGTGGGTTCAACCCTTGCGGCCTCCGCCTGAAGGGCCTGGGCTCTGCCGATCTCGCCCCCGTCCAGCGTAACAAACGAATTCAGCGCCATGTTCTGCGCCTTGAACGGGGCCGCCTTCAGGTCCATATCGGAAAATATCCTCAGCAGGCCGGCCGTTATCAGACTTTTGCCTACTCCGGAACCTGTGCCAAGCACCATTAGAGAACGGGCCTTCACTCGGCAACCTCCCTGTACAGGTTAATAAACGCGGCAACGGGTGATTTGCCCATTTCGTGCATATGTATAAGCGTAACCCCTCCGGGGGCGAAATCCACGCGGAACAGGTTTTTGTACGGAATGCCAAGCAGCCGGGCTATCATCACCCGCAGCGCGCCACCGTGCGATACCAATGCTATGTTCTGGCCGTCCGCAGTCTTTTCGTTTATCTCTTTTAACGCAGAGACAACCCGGTCCCCCAGGCGCGCTGTGGGCTCGCCCCCCACGGGCCTGTTTTTAAACGGGTCCTTTACCCATTTGGCAAACTCTTTGGGCCAGCGGTTGGCAATCTCGTCAAATCGCAACCCCTCCCATTTTCCGAAATCCCTTTCACGCAGGGAATCCATCTTTTCCACGATGCAGTATTTTTGCCTGCCCGCGCCCGGAAATTCCCGCGAGATTATCCGCGCCGTTTTAGAAGCCCTTATCAGCCCGGATGTATAAATTACATCCAGCTGCTGGGGCCCAAGCACGCGTTTGATTATCTTTGCAGCGGACAGCGCGTCCTTGCCGCCCTCAGGTGAAAGCGGCACGTCCAGAAGGCCTTTATAACGGCCCTCGATGCGTGTTCTTCCGTGCCTTATGAGAAATAGCCTGTACATGCCGGTATCAGAAAGATTATCTCGGACAACTCGGATGTTGCCCCTATCGTATCGCCCGTTATCCCGCCGAAGCTCTTTTTGCAGAAGACATCCGAAACAATGCTGAATACGTAAACCGCCGCGAATGAAACCGGCAGGAACCATCCGTTTTTGAAAAGAAGTATCCATAATGCAATGGCCGCCGCCGCAAACATTGTGGCTTTAACCGCCCCGGATTTGTCCGTATTGGCGCATACCATCGCGCCCAGCCCTTCCTGTTTGGCTGGCTTGCCGTGAAGGATGGTAAATACCATCCCCCATCGTGAGGCTACAGGAAGAAAGAAAGCCGCCGCAGGGAATGGGAAATAGCCCGGCCCCGGTGATAATGCCTTTGCAAGGAGCGCCGTTTTCAATATAAGCGCAAGCGTAACCGATGCGGCCCCTATGGGCCCCGCAGTTCCGCTTTTCATCACGCCAAGTTTTCTTTCCGCGCTGCCTCTGACCGCCAGGGAATCGAACGTGTCTGAAAGGCCGTCCAGGTGCAGGCCGCCCGTGATTACCGTGTGCGCGGCTATTATGAACCCGGCCGCGGCAAGCGGGCCTATTGCGCGCGCCGTGACAGCGATAACAGCAAAAAGCGCCCCTTCCAGAATGCCGATAACCGGGAAATAACCCGGTGCGCGCCCGAATGCACCCGATGCTTTGTTGGCCGGGGGCGGTATTATGGTTAAAAATCCAAGCGCGGCAAAGAAGCCTTCAAACATTCATCTCACCAATTACGCCTGCCTCGCCAAACGTGGCCATCTCCCTGTAAATCTTCAGCGCCGCTTCTATCAGATGCATTGCAAGGGCTGCCCCCGTGCCCTCGCCAAGCCGCATGTTCAAATCAAGCAAGGGATCCAGCCCCATCTTCTCCAGCATGCACTTTTGCCCCGGCTCCTGCGAGCGGTGCGCGGAAAACATGTATTGTGCCGTGAGGGGTTCAAGCGCGTAGGCTATAAGTGCGCCAGCCGTTGAGATGAAGCCGTCCACTATCACCGGCACACGGTTTGCCGCCGCGCCTATGCACAACCCGGCAATGCCACCTATTTCTGCCCCGCCAACCTTGGCCAGAACGTCCACGGGGTCTTTTGGGTCCGGCCTGTTTAATGCTATGGCGTCCTCAATCACCCTGCATTTTGCCGCAAGCGATTTCTCTGATATCCCCGTGCCCTTGCCGGTCACTTTACTTGCAGGCATACCTGCAAGCACGCAGGCTATGGCGGAGGATGGCGTGGTGTTTCCTATCCCCATGTCGCCAGTTCCCATAAGCCCGTAACCTTTGCGGCTGAACTCATAGGCAAGCTCGATTCCGGCCTCAAGGCACCTTACGGCCTCTTCCCTGCTCATGGCAGGGCCCTTCCGCATGTTCTTTGTTCCGCGCAGAACCTTTTTGTTTATGAGGCCCGGCAGTTCTTTGAACTCGGTATCAACTCCCATATCTACCACGATCACTTCAGCCCCCGCGTGCCGGGCCAGCACGTTTATCCCCGCGCCGCCCCGGATGAAGTTAAGGACCATCTGCCGGGTAACTTCTTTCGGGTAGACAGAAACATGCTCCTCTGTAACTCCATGATCTCCGGAAAATGTGAATATGACCTTTTTGCCGG
Organism: Nitrospirota bacterium; assembly: GCA_021788025.1. Classification (GTDB taxonomy): domain Bacteria; phylum Nitrospirota; class Thermodesulfovibrionia; order Thermodesulfovibrionales; family JdFR-88; genus JAKAKS01. The sequence goes on along the minus strand of JAJYLE010000016.1, from coordinate 12,732 downwards.
TAAACTCCGGCATGGCGCTCCGTTGTATCGCGGCAAGCCTGGCGGCCATGTCCTCCAGCTTTCCAAGGCTGCCGGGCGGGTGCGTGAGTGTGTCCAGCCGGGCGCGCGCTTTGGCTTCAAAATCCTTGTCAGCCGGTTTTATTTCCTTCAGGGTTTTTTCCAGCATAAATCCCCCCCTATTTTATTTTCTGAGGCAGCCCGGCCACAACAAGCCAGGCCTCGCCCGCGGCCGCGGCCAGTCTGCGGTTGAGCCTGCCTGCTTCATCCCTGAATGCCCTGGCCAGCGCATTTTCGGGCACTATGGACATTCCCACCTCGTTTGAAACCGCTATCACTACCGCCCCCGGCGCGCAAGCGGCTTTTATAAAGGCGTCCGTCTCGCGGGTTATGTCAGCATTCCTCAGCATCAGGTTTGAAAGCCAGAGAGTGATGCAGTCTACCAGAATCACATTAAAATCCGGTTTAAGTTTTTTGATGAGGTGCGCTGTTTTTACTGGCTCCTCAAAGGTCTTCCACCTTCTGCCGCGTTCCTTCTTATGCGTGGCCACGCGAAGTTTTGTTTCGCCATCCATCGGCTCCATTGTGGCCAAAAGCGCCCGCGGGCTTTTGAACCTTTCACCTTCGCTTAATGCGAAGGAGCTTTTGCCGCTTCTTGCGCCGCCTAGAACCAGTTTTAACATTCAACCCCCAAATAAAAAATCCCGGCGAAGGACCATGTAGATACGCACTTTTTGCGTCTCTACAGCTTCGACGGGATTGCACCCAGCTTCTTCATCCCAGGGCGGTTTTTTAAAAACCCGCCTGCCTCTCTTCCGCGGAAAGGTTTTTTCGCTTCGCGGGCAGGTCTTCTGGCTTCCGGATCTTCCTTGCTCCCCCAAGCCTTCCCATGCTTTCAGGCACAGTGGCCATTCTATTGGGGGCCCGTCCCCGGCTACAGCGGCGGGACCGCTCCCGACTTGGATGATTTCACCTTACGGGATTCCCTCTTTGTCCATGGGGGCCAGTGCCCTTAGGACGCCTGCGATATCCAGTATTTAATAGCATGGAGTGGGAAATGTCAAGGCGGGTTGATAACCGCACCGGAGGGTATAGCCACTAAAAGGGGGTATCATTTACCTGATCTGCTTCAGTCCCCTGGTTTGCCTTCTGATTGCCAGGCTCCAGGGCCCGTTTCCGTCTCGCTGCCCCGCCAGCCGGGAAAGCAATGCACAATACTTATTTTTTTAAGACCATAAGCCTTCCAGACACAAACGGCCTCACCAGGCTGGTTGCAAAGTCTCCGGCGCCAAATTTATTTAAAAAGCCATGTATTTTTCGCGAACGGCTGCTCAAGTGATTAAGGGGCATTGGCCCGCCGATAAACGAAATCTTAAGGTCCGCCGATTTTGCCATCTCCAGTATTTTTGCTTTTGGCAAATAATTGGTGGTTTTTAAATGCCCGGCATTGGCAATGACTGTCTCCCGCCAGTTCAGATTCTTTTGCCACGGGCCCCTTATCCCGGCCAGCGCCCAGATTTTCAGCCACCAGTTCTTCTTGCATAGGGGCACAATGGGCACAAAAATATGTGGCTCCTTAAAGCATAATGCGCTTGGGAACATATGAATCGAGAGTTTCCCTTTTTTAAGCACCCGATTGATCTCCGAGAGCGCCATTTCGTAATTAAAGACGTGCTCAAAAACGGTATCGCTGAATATAAAATCGAAGGTTTCATCCGGGAAAGGTATCCGGTAGTTGGCCATGTCGACCCTGCTTAGCCTTTCGCAGTTTTCCGGGGCCGGCTTTTCACGTTTTTCCCAGTAATTTTCGAAATCCGCCGACCAGTATTCCATTACATCAACGCCGTAAGCGTCATATCCGTTTTCAACCAGATAATTAACGCTGTCGCCGATGCCGCAGCCGAAATCCAGGACCTTGCTTTCCTTGCCGACCGGATAGCCCTGGGAGTGCGCCAGTTTCAGCATAAACTGAACGGTATCTTCGATTGCGAAATTTTCGCGCCTGTCAACGTGATTTGTTTTTAAGCCTTGTGCCATATCTCACCTGCATTAAAATTCATGAGTATCAACCTCGCTGCAAATGCCTGATTTACCTGATCTGTTTCAGACCTTGTCTGGCTTTCTGATTGCCAGGTTCCAGGGCCAGGGCCATCTCAAACTGTTTTTTGGCCTCCTGTGTACTGCCAGCCTTCATGAATAAAAGCCCCAGGTTGGCGTAATAGTCCCCCTTGCCAGGGTCCAGTTTTATCGCCTCCCTCAGGGCATGCTCGGCCTCTCTGACAGATCCGCCGTTTCTGCTCCAGGCCAGCGCCAGGACGCTCCAATATTCTGCTTTTCGTGGGTTCAATTCGGCTGCCAGTTTCAGATAGCCCAAAGCCTTTTTAACATTACCGGATTTAAGCGTTTCCAGCCCATGCTTATGCTCCTGGGCGGCTTTTTCTTCGTCTTTTTTGGAAACGATGTTATTTGCCGGCGTTTCGTCCAGATCGTCCAGCCTGAGGGCGTCCTGCCCGCCGAATGGGTCACCGGCGAGAGACTCCGCCTGCCTTGAGGCGCCGGCGCCTTCTTCGATAAACGCCTCCTCGCTTAAATAAGCCGCCTCTTTAAGGGAGTTGTAGGCGTCGGTAATGGAATCGAAGATGGCCGACAGCCTGTCCTTGAGTACGGAATCGTCCGAATCAAAAAGGCGGTCCGGATGGAACTCCTTGGCAAGGCGGTAATAATTTTTCTTGATCTGGTCAAGCCTGGCCCCCGGCTCAACGCCCAACAGCCCGTAACTGCTTCCGGAGGCAACCTTCTTTTCCATTTCTTCCACCCGCCTGCGGAGCGTTTCCTCGCCTTCTGATACCGGCCTGAACAACTCGTCCACGGATATGGCCGCGCCCTCCACCTTCTTTTCCGTGAGGATGCCTATGGACCACAGCACGTACAGTATCTTCATGGCCTCAAACCCGTTCAGCCAGGAGTCTTCGATTACGTGTTTAATGTCTCTCTTTCCGTCCACCAGGGAGAGTATCTTTTTGTCCGTGGGCGATAGCTCCACTTCCTGGAAAAGGCTAAGCGGGTCGTCATTAAGTTTCAGCACAGACTCCGTGGCCGGCAGTTCTTTCCTGATCCTGGTCCAGTTTTCTATCCTCTTCACGCCCTCGTAGATAAGGTTGCCCATGCTCATCTTAAGCGTGATCACTTCGTCCTGCCCGTGCCCGTCCTCGGAAAATTCGTATTCCGCCCTGTCGAACTGGAAGATGCTGTATATTATTTCTTTTACCTGGTACTTGACCCCCCAGAAAAGCTCCTTGGGTGTTATATAGCCAAGCTCAACAAGTATCGCGCCAAGCCTCTTGCCGGTTTTAAGCAGTTCCACGGAGCGGTCGTACTGTTCAACGGTTATCTTGCCGGACTTTACCAGCATCTCGCCTAGCCGGTCGTCCTCGAAATTGGAAGACGCGAATATGGCCGAGCCTTTTTTAAAAAAGATTTTTTTTACGAGTGCGCCTGAACTGACCGAGAGCGTTCCCGTCGCCCGGGCGCGGTGAAGCCGTACCAGCAGCTTTGGCAATGTGGTCTGAGAAGTATCTCCCCTATCCGGGAGACCGCTCATTTAAATCTCCTGACCTCAAACCGGTAAATTTCCACGTCCTTATCGTCCGGCGCAATGCCGGCCTTGGCCCTTGCGATGCTCACCTGGGCATCTGCGGAGTCCCCGCCTTCTATATCCGGCAATAAAAGCCCCTTGCGCCTTCCTTTCCTTACTATCACGCCGTAGCGTCTGGGGTCCAGCCCGGAAGTGCCTGCCACTTTTTCCGCAGGGCAGAGCACGTCTACCGCGTATTCAATCGAATCGAGCTCGTGCTGGCCCACAGGCAAAAACCTGGGGTCGGAAACGGCAGCGGCCACGGCGTTCCTGACGGCCTCCTGCGCAACACAATCAGTAACCGGTTCTATAGTGCCTATGCAGCCCCTCAACTGCCCGTTTACTTTAAGGCATACAAACACCCCGGCCTTGTTTAGCATCTCTTCAGGCAGGCTGTCTGGCAGGTCCGGCGTGTTCCCGTTTTTTACGTACTGCTCCACCGATGCCTTGGCCAGTTTTACAATCGGGTGCATCTTAATGGCCTCTGTGCATGGCATAATCGGCAAGCGACATTAGGGCCTGCCTGGCCGGATTTGGCGTAAACTGTTCCAGCCCGGCTTTGGCTTCAGACAGCAGATGCTCCGCTTTTGCCAGCGCCCTTTCTATGGCCCTGTGCTTTTCCAGAATGGCCCGGACGGCGTCCAGCCCGCCGTTTGAAAGACCGCCTTCTATAAGGGTTTCCATCTCCTTGCGCTCGGCGCCGGCGGCGTTTTCCAGGGCGTATATAAGCGGCAGTGTTATCTTGCCTTCCTCCAGGTCTTTTCCCAGCTTTTTCCCGAACACGCCGGAGCCGGACATGTAATCCAGCAGATCATCAACTATCTGGAATGCAGTGCCGGCCTTCATTCCGAAATTAGCAAGTGCTTCCTGGTGCTCCGGGGAAACTCCGCCAAGTATTGCCCCTATCCGGCATGCCGTGGAAATCAGAAATCCTGTTTTCAGGGATATTATTTTCAGGTATTCGTCTTCTGTGATATGGGGGTCGCCCGTTTTTTCCAGTTGAAGGAGTTCGCCTTCGGTCATCGAGCTTACCGCATTTGACAGCGCGCCAACTATCTGGGTGTTACCGCAGGAGACGGCTTTTCTGAGCGCGTTTGAATACAGGTAATCCCCAACCAGCACCACAACCTCATTGCCCCAGATGCCCTGCGCGGCGGTACGCCCCCGGCGTATGTCCGCCCCGTCTATCACATCATCATGGAGAAGAGAAGCAGTGTGTATGGACTCTATTACCGCCGCCAAAGGAATATGCGTCTGCCCCGCGTATCCGCAAAGGCCGGCGCTGGCCACAAGAAAAAGCGGCCTTATCCTCTTGCCTCCGCCGTCGGTTATGTACTTGCCTATCAGCGGTATAACAAAAACATTGCTTGCAAAAAGGTCATGCAGTTCCTTTTCCACCAGGGTCAGCTCATTGTCGTAAGTCTCGAAAACACGTTTGAAATCCGAATCCAGTTTTTTTGCTATCAAGGAACATACCTCACCGCGTCCAACCCGGCCCCCTTGCCCGATGCAATCTTTTTCAGCTGGTTTGGCCTGAACGCGCCCACTTCGGTTATTATCGCCGTAACATATCTGGCCGGCGTTACGTCAAAGGCAAGATTGGCGGCCCGTATCCCTGTTGGGGCTATCCTCCTGCCTCTTACAAAAAACACTTCGTTCTCATGCCTCTGCTCTATCGGTATAAGCCCGCCGGAACGCATGGAGAAATCTATGCTTGAAAGCGGGGCGGCCACATAGAAAGGCACTTTGTTTTCCTTGCACAGCACGGCTACTGAATAGGTGCCTATCTTGTTTGCCACGTCCCCGTTTCTTGTGGTCCTGTCCGTGCCCACAATGGCCAGGTTTATCCGCCGCTGTTGCAGCAGCGCGCCCGCGGAATTGTCCGTTATCAGCGTCATGGGAATCCCGGCCTCGCGCATTTCCAGCGCGGTGAGCCTTGCGCCCTGCAAAACCGGCCTTGTCTCGTCCACTATCACATGTATCCGCTTGCCCTGCTTGTGGGCAAGGAATATTGGCGCGGTGGCCGTACCGTAGCCCCCCGTTGCCAGCGCCCCGGCGTTGCAATGCGTAAGTATTACGTCGCCATCCTTTATGAATTGCGAGCCCCAAACACCTATGGCCTTGTTTATCCTTATGTCTTCCTTATGTATAAGCCCGGCTTCGCGCCACAGGGCGTCCTTTATCTGCCGGACGGTGCGGCCCTCTCCGGCAAGCAGGCGCGCCTTTTCCATCATCCTCTGGAGCGCCCAGCCAAGGTTTACCGCCGTTGGCCTGCTTTCAAAGAGCCCTTCGAACACGGGCGCCAGTTTTTCAATGAGGGTCCCAGTGTCCTTTGCGTTTATCTCTTCTGCCCCCAGCGCATAGCCCATCGCGGCGGCTATGCCAATGGCCGGCGCCCCGCGTATCTTCAGTTCTTTTATGCAGCGGGACACCTGCCGCCAGCTTGTGCATTTGATGTCCGTTATGGAATGTGGCAGCCTGGACTGGTCCAGTATAAGAACGGCGCCTTTTTTATGCTCTATGGCCCTAAGCATGCCTATGTATTAAAACAGTCCGAGAGGGGTTTTTTCAACATACGGAAGCGGCTGTGGGACTGGCTGCTACCGCAGGCCAAGCTTTTTAAAAAGCTTTCCGGAATATTTATTAAGGAAATGGTCCCTTGAAAGAAACTTGAAAACGGGCGGTTTCCGTGTGCCAAGCTGCTCCAGCATCCTTATGGCCTCTGGCAGCTTGCCGCAGCCAAGCCCCTTGCGGAAGGTTTCTATGGCCTGTGACTTCCGGCCGGCTTTAAGATAAAGCTTGCCCAGATTAAGGTAAACGGCAGGCTCATCCGGCGCCTTGCCAGCCAGGTGTTCCAGTTCTGATATTGCCGCGTTAAGCTGCCCCCTTTCGGTGGCTTTCAAAAACGATATGTAGGACTGGCAGGCGGCAGTATGGCCGTTAGTGGCAAGGGATTTCTCGAATGCTGAAAGCGCGCTAAGGCAATCGCCTTTCTCCAGCAGCTCAATACCTCTTTGGAATAATTCCCCTGAGGAACCGTTCACAAGGCATCCCCTCTTGAGCAAAAGAGCATTGCATATAATTACATTTTATCGTTTTTTTTACAAGAACCCGCCGGGTCGGGGCCGTGCGAAAGGGGGGGAAAGGTTTGCGTGCCCGTTTATTAGTGGGCGGCCAATGGTTTGCCGATCACGGTTTTCGGCCGTTACCCAGCATTTTCAGGGCCAGTTCCTTCAATCCCCTGATATCCAGTTTCCCGCTCCCAAGGACAGGAAGGGACTCCACAGGAAGCAGGCTGTTGCGCCCTGGTTTCCAGAGGTTCGGCAGGCGGGACTCTGCTATCGCCCTGGACAGGCGGGCTGCATCCACAGCGCCGGATTTGTAAACCACTAAAAGCCTTTCCCCCTTCGCATCATGCATGGACACTACCGCAAGCGCCTGTTCCATCTCCAGGCGATTGTGCAATTCATCCTCGATGGCAAGGTGCGGCACCATTTCGCCTGCTATCTTGCTGAACCTCGAAAGCCTGTCCGTGATGGTTAAAAAACCGTCCTCGTCCATAAATCCTATGTCGCCGGTATGGTACCAGCCGTCTTCAATAACAAGCATGGTCTCTCCGGGTTTGTTCAGGTAGCCCGTCATTACATTTGGCCCTTTCACCTTTATAATCCCATGCTGCCCTGTTGGCAGGGGTTCTCCTGACTCGGGGGACACAATCTTTATGCTTATCCCCGGCAGAGGACGGCCAACAGTGCCTTCCTTATGATTTACCGCGCCTGGATTGTCAGGCGCGTTCAGGGAAACAACGGGCGACAATTCGGTTGCCCCATAGCCCTCCAGCGGGCGGACGCCGAATCTGGCCTCAAAAGCGCCGGCAACTTCTTTTTTAAGCCGCTCCGCACCTGTAATCACCAGCCGGAGCGAGCTGAAATCCTGCGCGCTGGCCTTTTTCATGTAGTTTGAAAGGAAGGTGGGTGTGGCAAGCAGTATGGTGCACCTGTTTTCGCGTATCGTTTCCACCACGGTGGCTGCGTCCAGCGGATTTGTATGGTATACGGCTTTAAACCCTGTCAGAAGCGGAAACCAGAAGGTGCCGGTATAGCCCAGGCAATGGAAAAACGGCAGCACCGCGCATATGGAGTCCGACGGTTCAGTGCGGATGGTTGCCTGTATCCCTTTTACATTTGAAAGTATGTTCCCGTTGGAAAGCACCACCCCCTTGGGGTCGCCGGTGCTTCCCGATGAAAAGATCACGGCTGCGGGTGAACCGGCGTGGGTATTTTGGGGCACAAGCAAGCCTGATGGCAGGAAGCGCGCTTTAAGGGCCGCCTTCATCCTGTCCATCCGGGTGAACCTGGCAATCTCGTCTTCCAGAAAAATTACAGACTCCGGCATCGGAAGGCCGCCAAACCTTTCGATCATCTTTCTTGACGTAAGGACGTGTTTTATCCGGCACTGGTCCATTGCGGAACGGAACGCCTGTGGCGGCAATGTATAGTTCAGGTTTACGGCCACCCTGCCTGAAAGCGTGATTGCAAGATTGGCAACCACACCAGCGGCCGAGGGCGGCAGAAGCACGCCTGTATAGTTTTCGCCGGGGGCAGCCCTGTTTATAAGCCCCGCCAGTAAAAGAGCGCCGGTCAGGGTTTTGCCATAGGTCAGATTTTTCCCGGTGGTATCCGAAACGGCCGGTCTTGCCCATGCGCCCCTGGCCGTCTTGATGAAGGCTTCTATAAGAGACCCGTCAGAGGCGGTCATTTAATCCTTACATCCCCCCTTGGTGCATCGCCGGCATCCCCGGCCCAGCGCCCGTGCGGCCCATGGGATGTACATGTGTGGCGGGCATCTCATGCCTTAGCATGGACGCCAGAAGAAAGACTATCAAAACAATTATCGCCTCCACTCTTACCTTCCTTACAAATTTTTCAGTTGCATTATCATCGTTCCACTTTGGTATGAGGAAGGAAAAATAACGCTTCACCACGTGCCTGTAAACGAACCCGGTCTCAGGATATCCGGCAAGCTTTCTTAAAAGCGGCAGACTAATATAACGGTTATAGCCGCCAAGCGCAACAAGCAGGCCCAGAAGGGCCATCTTGGCCAGTACCGTTTGCCCGTAGCCTGTTCCGGTGGCCAGGGAGCAGGTCTTTACATAATGGTTTCCGTTGTAATATGCGGTAATAATCATCATGCCCAGCGCCGCTCCGGCCATGGCTGAAAACCGTGAGACCATCTCCGCAGCGCGCGGGACTTTCAGGGACTCGGCTTCAATGCAGCTGAGGCCGGGCGGAACGGCAAAAGAAAGGATGATAAGGCCGCCTCCCCAAACCGACGCAGACAGCAGATGCAGCCAGTCGGCCATCTCCGGGATGGTAAAATCCCCCTTGTCTGCCGCGTGGCCCGCTGCGCTTCTGGTTGCAGCCAGCGCCAGCAGTACGGCAAATGTAAACAGCTGATATGGGCGCAAGCGCGACAATTTGCCGCCGGCAGTCCACAGCCCCAGCAACAGCAGTATGCAGACCGCGCCGGTTTTCCATACTGTCCCGTAATGGGTGCGGTTGAGCACTACCGGCAATACCGTAAAGATATCGTACATGGGGCGGCCGCTCATCTCCAGGGAACGCGCTGCCAGCCCGAAGATCGCCCCTGCAATTAACAGCAAGACCCCCAGGCCTTCCAGCGCCCGGATCCTCCTGTGGATGGTAATGTCGCCGTCGCATCCTCCCTGCCGGGGCAATACCCACAGGCGGCAGACCGTGCTTCCCATAAAAAGCGCAAACCCGGCCAGTACAAAAAAAGTCCAGGCAACAGATGCTACCATGCGCACACCCCCTTACTTGTTGACCGTAAACGAGTAATCGCCATTTGTCCTGTGGCCATCCCTTGCCACCACATCCCATAACACCTTGTATTTGCCCGGCGGAAGTTCCGGCACGCTCACTTCCAAAAGGGCCGGGTTGGACGGGTCCACGTGGCTGTCGCCCTTGTCAACCATCTGGCCGTTTGCGTTATGCACCATAATAGTTGAGAAGGCGGGTTCCAGGTCGCTGTCGAACCAGATGCGCACCATGGCAGGGGAGGTATTCACGCTGGAGCCTACTTTTGGGTCCGAATGGTCCGGGAAGGCATGCGCCGCGGCCATCCGGGGAGCAAACCAGCCGGCCAGCACAATAAAAACCAGTACAAACCTGATTACCGCTTTCATCCGAATGTCCTCCCCGCTTAGAATCTGCTTGCGCCGTTTTCAATCTCCGAAAGCGGGATTAGATAATCCCCGCTCCGCTGAATGCCCTTTAATTTTATGGGCCAGCATGAGCTTGTTGGCGTATCAAGTTCCTTAACGCCGTATACCTGGCTGCAATACCTGCAAGTAACAGTGCCTTTTCCCGCCTGATATCCCATTTTGTGGATATAACACTTGTTGCATGCGTCCAGGTACGCGCTTATCTTCCCGCCGTTGTTTACTACAAAAAAGTTTACCGTTTTTTTGCGGAAATGGTACGTGAAAAAACGCGGTATGCCTTCCGTAAGTTCCGCCAGGCTTACCACGGCATGCCCTCCCGCCACGCGGGGAGGAGGGTACGAGGGCAGTCTGGAGCATGCGGCGGTCATAAAGAAAATCAGCGCCGCCATCAGACAGGCGGCCCCGCGCCCTGCAAACAAAATCATTATCTGAATACCGGCTTTCCCAGGCTCTGCGGGAAAAGGTCGTCCACAAACAGATGAACAAGCCCCAGCACCCCCACGCTATGCCCGGATTCGGAGTTCACCGGGATTTCGGCGGCAACGCCCAGTTCCGCGGATTTTCCGGCCCATACGATACCGGGATTCACGGTGCCGGTTGTATGCCCGGCGCAGCCAGAGTCCAGGCAGGTTGTCATAGGGAACTCGGTGATGAATATCATGCGCTTGAACGGCTGCCCAAGCCCGATGTCCTTTACGAAATCCTCCAGGTAGATGAAGCTGTACTGGAAGGTGAATCCCCAGTTCAGGTCGCCTTCCTCGCCGCTTCTGGTTGGGAAGCTTGGCTGGATTAGTCCTGTTATCGCCACTGGCTGAAGGAAGTTGACCGAATCCGGCAAATCACCCATCCCCTTGCCAAAAAACAGCCCTGGCGAGATGGTGGTAAATGGTTCGGACCCCAGCTGCCTGGCCCCTGTGCCGCCCACGTCCAAATCGGTGCCAAGAGACATTATTGCCTCGTGCTTTTCATCTGTAAGGAACTGCCACTTGGCGCCCACTCCGAACGTTTCCCATCCGTTAGCGGAGCCGTCATTGCTTGAGCCTAGATGCTGATAGGCCTCGTGGAACTCGAACCCGAAATGGGGCAGGAGGCGTTTTGAAGCGTCGATATTGATTTCCGTTGAGTCATTAGGTGCGTCTCCGGGCTGCTTTATTGCGTTTATCAAAATCGAGAACTCGTCCGAAATGAAAGGGTCGTCCACCTGGAACGTGGTCGGGAAAAACCTCTTTCCCGCAAACCCGTGCGCCCAGGAGGGGGCCGGCATAAAAAATACGCCAAGCAGTACCGGCAGCGCCAAATACAATATCCGGGCTCTCATTTTCAGGCCTCCTTACATGTTCATCGGCATTGCCGGTGTTTTTTCAAGAGTCAGATGAATCTGCTTCTGGCCTGATTTGGCAAAATTAAGCGTTAATGTGAAAGGCGTTCCGGCGGCCATGCTTCTTGGCATGTTCTCCAGCATTACATGGCTGCCCCCCGTCTTGAATATCATCGATTTTCTACCGGGAATATCCACCGTCCGCTCCGGCGCCATGCGCTGGCCCTCCATGATATGGAACGTGGCCGTTGCACCAGGGATGTTTGTGCTAACACCAGTAAGCGTGTCCGCGCCGCCTTCATTTTTAATGGTCATTGTCACCATGGCCTCCCCGTATATGCCTGCTGACATGACGGCCTTGGCGTTTTCGATGCTTATCTTTGGCGGCCCGCTATGGCATTCCGTAAGGAGTGCCGCGGCCATGAATATGATGATTACGGCCGCTGACAGCCTGCCACGGCCTCCGCGCGGCGCGGTGGTTTTTCTTTCGGCAGCGCCTCCGTGTATCTCTTTGTCTTTTCCCACTGCATTCCCTCCGTTTTTTATTCCCCTCCCCGTGCAAGCGGGGACAGGCGCCATTATAAATTATATTTCATGCCCCATTTTTGGGCATGAGCATTTCGCATAGACCGGGTGTTCTTCTTTCAGGTTGCCGGCGGGGTCAGGCGGACGGCGGGCGGTCTTTTTCAGCAGCCGCCAGAAACGGGGCAGGCAGTGCGGCCGGGCTGGACAAGGGTGATCCTGTTTGCGGCTTATGGAACAAAACGGGGCACTTGCGCAAGCACGCCGTATCCTGGCTGGCATAGGCAAAATGGCCGTTTGCATGGCAGACGTCCAGTGTCATAAATGAAACGCCGTCCTTTGCGGGGGAGAGATTGATGGAAACAGGGGCCATAAGCGCCATAGCCACGGCAATCAGGGCGAGCAAAGCGCCTTTTGTCATGCCGATATTTTACGGATATGCCTGTGCGTGTCAACTTGAAACTGTAATTAGAGGTTTAAAGTCCGGCAGGCCGGTAAAGCCTTATCTGACGGCGGCTTCATTGCCTGGCATTATTCCAAGCAGGTCTATTATCCGCCTGGCGGCATTGCAGGCGGCAAGCGTCTGTTCCATGGCGCTGCTTTTTTCGCGCAAATCCGCGGCCTCCTTGCCCTTCACCATGCTAAGCATGGTCCTGCTGTCAAACAGCATCATTTTACCGTGTTCTACCGAATATGCATCCTCGGTTGGCATACCCATGTACCCCGTGATTACAAGGTCCGCTCCCTGCGCGGCCATCACCAGGGTATGATCGATCATCACGCGTATATGGCGCGCCTTTGTGTCAGCCGGCCCTGCCATACCCATCTTGCCCAGTTTTACCGACATATTGGCAAAAGCAATCTCCGCGTTTCCGAGGTCGCCGATATACTTTATAAAGAGCCTGTTTCTGTAAACCTTCTTTTGCGCGGCAGCCATCTTCAGTGTCTTTTCTATCACGGCCTTGCCTTCCAGTATCATCTTGCGGCCATGCTCCATGGTCATCTCGTCAAGAGAGG
>JAJYLE010000174.1 GCA_021788025.1 Nitrospirota bacterium | reverse complement strand
CTTGTAATGACTTCGACTGGCTTTGCCGGGCAGCTTGAGGACAAGCTTATAAACGCAGCCAAAAACGGTGATGTAAACGGGGTCCGGGCCGCGCTGGACAAGGGCGCAAAAATTGATGAAGCAACCGATACCGGCGGGTCTGCATTGGTTCAAGCGGCTGAGTACGGCCATGCGGACGTAGTAAAGCTCCTGCTCGATAAAGGCGCAAATATAGAGGCGAAGGACTATTGTAACGGTACGGCGTTGATGGACGCCGCGGGTAATGGTGACGTGGAAGTGGTAAAGCTCCTGCTCGATAAGGGTGCAAATATGGAGGCGAAAAACTGCTTTGGGGGCCAGACGGCGCTGGATTTGGCGGCTGGCGATGGGCATGTAGATGTTGTAAAGCTCCTCCTTGACAAGGGTGCGGATATTGAAGAAAAAGACGATTTGGGCGATACGGCGTTAACGTGGGCGGCTATGGGTGTGGGTGGCCGTTCGGACGTGGTAAAGCTTCTTCTTGAGAAGGGGGCAAATATCGAGGTGACGGACAAGAACGGCTACACAGCGTTGATGTACGCGGCTGATGGCGGCCATGCGGACGTAGTAAAGCTCCTGCTCGATAAGGGCGCAAATATAGAGGCGACGGACAAAGATGGCTATACGGCACTGATGAAAGCGGCTGATGAAGGCTATATGGATGCAGCAAAGCTGCTTCTGGAAAGAACGGACAACAGCGAAGCCAAAACATTGATGCAGGCGGCATATGATGGCAATGTGGATGTTATAAAGCAACTGTTCCGCGAAGGCGCTGTAGAAGCCACGGGTAAGGATGGCTGGGCCGCGGTGATGCTTGCGGCGAATAATGGCCACGCAGATGTTTTGAGCGTCTTATTTGAAAGAGGCGCGCATTGTGTTTCGCAACTGAATGATACAGCCCGTGAGAAAATCTGCAGGCTGGCGCCGGAGATGAGCCCTCTGCTCAAGGTGCCGGCCCGAGCGAAACGCGAGTTCATAAAAGGCAATACATTTATTAGAAAGGGGAAGGACGCTTCGGCGGCTCAAAAAGCGATAGATTCATATAAAAAGGCGTTGTGCCTGGCGCCATGGTGGGGCCCGGCGTATTATAACCTTGGTCTGGCTTACGAGGCCGCAGGAGCTGCAAATGACGATTATCGAGAGAATGACTACTATCAAAAAGCGGTAAAAGCTATGAATTACTTTCTCTTGACAAAGCCGGGTGAGCCGTGGCGGGACCAGGCCCAAAAGGAAATCGAGAAGATTAAAAAGAGAATGGTAAAGTGGGAGTGATGTGAAACGCATAGTTCTCTGTTTGGCCACAATTTTTGCATTTGTTGTTTTAAATGTGATGCATAGTCTTGCATTCGATGTGAGCAGCCCCGTGGGCAATGCCCACTTTAATGACCTGCACTTAAGCGGCCGTCCCAGTAATAGCAGCCAGGGAAGAAGTGGAAGGGCAAGCGGCGAAGACAGATGTCCCAATGGGGAGACGGGATCGGGGGGATGCCTCCCCAATGGCGCCTCGGTCTGCGGAGACGGATATTGTGACCAGGGATATGAGTGCACTGCTGATCATAAGTGCATACCCATGACCAAATGCTGGAACGGTCATTTCGTTAGTTATTGCCCTTCCTGGGAGGTATGTAGCGGACTGGGGTATTGCATACCTAAAGACGCGGCTGACTGCGGCTTCTATACTTGCCCTGCGGGGCAGACGTGCTGGAGCCGTGGGCAGTGCAGGCCAAAAAATTCGACCGATTGCGGAACTTATTATTGCGGCGCCGGATATTTACCAGCGTGCATGACGATGTCAGGCAGGGGGTGCATGCCTGAAGGTGCAACCGACTGTGGAAACGGATATTATTGCGGCGCCGGAGAGGTATGCTATGCAGATGGGACGAAGTGCAGACCCGTAGGCTCGGCCGACTGCGGAACTTATTATTGCAACACTGGGTATGTATGCGCGTCAGATGAAAAGTGCTTGCCTGCCGGGGCCTCGGACTGCGGTAACGGAACGTATTGCGAAGCCGGGTATGTTTGCACGGCCAATGGGAAATGCGCGCCTAAATGTGGGAGCAGTTATTGCAAGTTCTTCTATGAAAAATGTGGATCTGGTGGGAAATGCATTCCGGCTGGCGCTGCTGACTGTGGGGACGGAAGGTATTGCGATCCGGGGTATGAATGCACCGCGGATGGTTGCATATCGCGGGTCCAAAAAAGCCTGCATGACGCCTCATCAGGGTTGATGGACATCAACGATGACACCAGCGCCGCCCAATCCAATAAACCGTCCTGCGAGTGGGGGAATCTGGACCCCTCCGTGGTAGACCTCCGCTGCCTGGGGCTGGACCCAAACAAGCCCATTACCGTAGACTGGCACGTTGTCAGGGGCGAGGAGCGCGTATTTCCCGCCCAGGTAGACCCTGAAACATTCAAAAACGCCTATTACAACAAAGGTTTCCAGATGCTGATGCGCTTTGACGTAGCCTCCGCCGCCCGCGCGGTGAGGTACTTCAGGCTGGCCCAAAGGCAGAGGCCAAAGGACGCTCTGGTCCATGACGCGCTTCTGCTCGCCCAGGACATCTACAAGGCGCGAAGACAGAGGCAAAAGGACGATCGGGAAAAGGCCGCCTACCTTACCATTCAGAGCTATGTCGCCCTGATGGCGGGCGAAAACGGAAAGGCCGGGGGTTTCATCTCGCGGGCGCTAAAGCTGGACCCTGGCAACAACAACGCGAAATTCGTGGAGTCGCTTGCAAAGACGGAACCGGCCGGCGGGTCCAGCGCGCGAAAAAACGCCTACAAACTGGTCGCAAACGGGCTGGTCTGCATAAACAGGAAAGACTATGCCGGGGCGGTCGCCATGCTGACGGCGGCCAAAAATTTGCAGCCGGATGATCAGTTCATAGGCGCGTTCCTGGACGAGATGCAAAAAGCCGTCAAATAAATTGATTCCCATCTCCTTGGCCCATCTCCCACCGGGAGAGGGGCAGGGGTGAGGGAATACCCAACGGGAGGGATGGACTTGAAAAAAATCAGCCTTGCCGGTATGAAATCAAAAGTCTTGGCGCTGCTGCTTGCCGCCCTGGTTGTCCCCTCTTTGGCCTTCGCGGAAACAGACTTGTGTTCCAGGTTTCTCAACCAGAAACTATACGGCAAGGCCATCGCGGAATGCACCAGGCAGATCAACGAAGCAAAAAATATTGGACATGCGAAGATTTTATATAATGCCCGTGGCAAAGCCTATTACTTCAAGGGTCAAGACGAACAGGCAATCGCCGATTTCAATAAAGCTATCGCCCTGGACCCGAAATATGCCGTTGCATACTTTGATCGCGGCAACGCTTATGTGGCCCTGCGCCAGCGTGACAAGGCCATTGCCGATTTCACCAAGGCCATTGCGCTGGACCCCGGATACGCGGGCGCCTACCTCTACCGTGGAAGCAACTATGGGGCCAACGGTCAGACGGGCCTGGCTATCGCCGATTTCAATAAGGCAATAGAGCTGGACCCGAAATCGGCGGACGCATATTACAGCCGCGGCATCGCCTATAGGGTCGAAGAACGGCTTGACCGGGCCATCGCTGATTTTACCAGGGCCATTGAGCTGGACCCGGAATTTGTAATGGCCTGGGCCAATCGCGGGTCCGCATACGAAGCCGAAGGCCGGTATAAACAGGCCGTTGCCGACTGCAAAAAGGCGCGCAAACTGGCTCCCGGTCAATATATTGGGGAGTGCGACTTCCCTCGCGATGTATTGAAAATGGGCCAGTAAACGCGAAGGGCGATGGATAATATGGCAATGGAGTTGTCCTCATCGCGCCTGGAGCACCTCATCCATGCTCCCGATCGCCAGAAAGTCGAGGAGGCCCTGGGGCGGCAGCCCACTATCTGGGGCGCATGCTGTATCATCTTGGCCTGCCTGTTTGCCCTGCCCATTGGCAGGCCCAGGGAGGTTTGTGAATTGGAGATAGCGGCGGGCTTGGCCGCGCTTGGGCTGGCATTATTAGCGTATGAGTCCCGGCGCAGGAGAAACCGCACCATACTCGTGAGAGACGGAGACCAAATCGTGATTTTCCGCAAAGGACGGCCCGATATGGTGGTTGCTCCGGAGGAGATCACCAAAGAGGGCGCGGACATTTATTTCATAATGACCTTTGGGGCGTCCCTGGCGCTTCTGGCGGTGCTCTTTACAGCTATTGGCGTGACGGGGATCGTGAAGGACAAGAAGGCGAGCGCCGATGATTTGATCTTCCTTTCGCTGGGCCTGGCTTTCTGCGCCTCATTTGCAAACGCCGCGTGGACAAGGTTCGCTCTAATTCATCTGAAAGTGCCCGTAAAAAAACCGGGTTGGAGGGCATGGGAAACAGTGCTGCTGCCTCCATCAAGGTTAAAGGCGCTTTTCCCGGGGGGGAGAATTACCTCATGAAAGGAAAAACAAAATGGCTCATGTAAGGCCCCGCGGTATCAGCTTCATTCTGACGGGCTTCTTCCTGATTTGTCTTTTTCACTCCATGGCCCTTGCCTTCACCGGCAACGTTCGCCCGGATTTGCAGAATGCGTTTCTGGATGCGGCCGAAAAGGGCGATGTGGCTTCTGTCCAGGCCATGCTCGCCAGGGGCGCGGACATTAACGGCCGGGGAGGATACCGCAGACAGACGGCGCTCATCATGGCTGCCGCGGAAGGCAAAGACGAGGTCGTAAGGCTCCTTCTGGCAAAAGGGGCGGACCCTAACGCGCGGGACAAGATTGGCGCTACGGCCCTTATCTATGCCGCCGGCGAGATGCATGAAAAGACGGTAAAGCTGCTGCTGGACGGGGGCGCTGATGTAAATATCAAGGACAATCTTGGGGGGACCGCGTTAACCGGCGCGGTCGTAAGAAATGACGCCGCAATCGTAAAGATGCTGATTGCAAAAGGAGCGGACGTGAACACAAGGGACCAAAGCGGCGGATCCCCCTGGGCGTTGGCGATGGAGAGGGATCATAAGGAGCTGGCGGGTATTCTCAAGGAGGCCGGCGCAAAGGAAACGTGGGACACCCTCATGTGGTCAGGGCAGTACAGCGATGAGCAGGAATTGAAGGCAATAGTCATAA
>JAJYLE010000173.1 GCA_021788025.1 Nitrospirota bacterium | reverse complement strand
ACGCCGCCGGCAGGTTTTTTAGCGAGGGCCGGCCGGAGGCACTTGCGGTGGTTGAATGCAACGAGCCGGTGGGGCTTGTAACAAGGAATAAATTTCTTATGAAGCTCTTCAGGGCTTATGGATATGAGCTTTATGGCAGAAGGCCGGTTATCAGCCTTACGGACACCGCTCCGCTCCTTGTGGACGGTGACGAAAGGCTGGATGTTGCGCTGGATATGGCGATGGACAGGCCTTTCCAGGACATATATGACGAATTGGTGGTAGTAGATTCTAAAGGCTGCTACAAGGGCCTTCTTTCAGTAAAGGAACTGGTTATCCGGCAAAGCCATGCCCTGGCAGACAGTATTGTGCAGAAGGAGCTGGCAAACGCCAAGGCAAGTGAACTGGAAAAGATAAGCCAGGTGAAATCCCAATTCCTGGCCAATGTCACCCACGAACTAAGGAGCCCCGTAAACGCCATCATATCGCTTGCGGAGCTGATGAAAATATCATGCGACAAGGGATATATCGGGCAGCTTAAGGACAGGCTGTCTTTGCTGCTTTCAAGTTCGGCAAGCCTGAAGGCCATCATAAACAATGTGCTGGATCTTTCAAAAATAGAAGCCGGCAAAATGGATGTTATCCCTGAAAAATTCGACGTGGTTGCGGAACTGGATGACGTGGTGGAAACCGGAAGGATCCTGATCGGGGCAAAGCCAGTGGACATAAAACTGGTTGCAGACGAGCAGTCCCTTTTTATAGAGTCCGACCCGGTCAAGTTCAGGCAGATAATCCTCAACCTTGTTGGCAACGCGGCCAAATTCACTGAAGAGGGCCGGATAATCGTTAATCTGGAGACCGAAGGTGATTTCATCATCGTATCCGTGGACGACACCGGGCCCGGCATTAAGAATGAGGACCTGGACAAGCTTTTTGCCGCTTTCAGCCAGGTAGAGGACACCAAGACCAAAAGGCACGAGGGAACTGGACTGGGGCTGACTGTGACCAAATATCTTATGAACCTGCTTAAAGGACATGTCTGGGTTGAAAGCGAATGGGGCAGAGGCACCACTTTCTTTGTGAGGCTGGCAAAAAGCATATCTTAAATAAAGGAGAGTAACGATGGAAGGCCGGAAGAAAACAATCCTTGTAATCGATGACGACGAAAAGCTGCTTATGACAACCAAAGAACTTCTTGAAAATGAGGGATATAAGGTGCTGACGCACATGCGCGCCTTCGGGGCCACCGCCGCAGTGGGCCTTGTAAAACCGGATCTTGTTCTGCTGGATATTAACATGCCTGGCCTGTCCGGCGACAGGCTGGCCTATCTGCTGAGATCCAATGAAAAGACCAGGGACGTGCCCGTAGTCTTTTATTCTTCCAATGATGAAGACACACTGAGAAGGGCCGTAACCACACATAAGGTAAGCGGTTATATAGCCAAAGGCGATATATTCGATTTGCGCAAAAAGGTCTCCTGCTATTTGGACGGACGGTAATGCTTTAACTCGATGGGTGGCGTGCCTAGGCATATACGCCGGAAGTGGGCCTCTTACCCGGCCTGGACTTTCACCATCGAGACGATGCAACTTTCAGGACGCACGCCTGCGGAATTCATAACAGATTTTAAGGCGGTGTTTAGTCGTCCAAAAGGTCAGCTTATTTGAGCAGAGGCCGTCAAAAGAAAAAAAAGGGCGGAAGACCGCCCTTTTTTTATGTGCAACGCCACTAGTTCTGTGTGGAAAGGAAGACGGGCAAGGTCATCTGGCCAATCTGGTCCTGAAGTGTTTCTATCCCGTCTATATGGCCGTCCTCGTCCGCAAGGATATGTTCCAGTATCTCGCGTGTGGCGAAATCGCCAACCTCGCCGGCCAGCTTTATGCCGGTGTTATACCCTTTTACGGCAACCTCTTCCGCCTCGTGGTCATATTGCAGCTGCTTTGCCACGTCCGCGCCGATATGTATCTTCCTAAGTTCGGAGACTATCGGGATGCCTTCCAGGAAGAGTATCCTGCCAATTAGAGTTTCGGCGTGCTTCATCTCGGTAATGGCCCTTTTTTCGAAGTGCTCATGCAGTTTGCCGTATCCCCAGCTGGCGCACATCTCGGAATGCACCATGTACTGGTTGATGGCGGTCAGTTCGTCCGCCAGAAGCGAATTCAACATGTTGATTAAATCCTGATTACCTTTCATCCTTAACGCCTCCTTTTTCTGAAAAATACGCCGCTTGGATATTAGCACGAAAGACTGTAATTGACTATACCTAATCCGAAATTTCGAAGATAAAATCCAGTTCCACCGGGCTGCCAAGCGGCAGAGAGGCAACGCCCACCGCTATTCTTGTGTGCCTGCCTTTTTCCCCGAATACCGCGCCGATTAGCTCCGACGCGCCGTTGACTACCTTTGGCTGGTCCGTGAAGTCCGGTGCGGAGGCCACGTAACCGGAAAGCCTCACGCATCTTTTTACCTTTTCCAGATTTCCTATCTCCGCTTTGAGTGCGGCGATGGCGTTTATGGCGGCAATACGGGCGGCTGAGGCCCCCTGCGCTATATCAACCTGCTCTCCAAGCTTGCCGGTGCAAACCAGGGCGCCGTCTTTTAACGGCAACATCCCGCTCAGGTAAACCAGGTCCCCGGTCCGCAGGGCGGGGACGTAAATGCCAAGCGGTTTGGCAGGCGCGGGCAGCTCTATCCCCAGCTCTTTCAGTTTGTCTTCAGGGCTCACGCTGTGGCCTTAAAGCCCAAGCTCTTCCGGCACCCCGATGCGCCCCAGGACAGCCGTTGCCGCTGCTACCGCCGGCCCGGAGAGGTAGACCTCGCTTTCGGGATGGCCCATCCTGCCAACGAAATTCCTGTTTGTGGTGGCAAGCGCCCTTTCCCCCTTGGCAAGAATTCCCATGTGCCCGCCAAGGCAGGGCCCGCAGGTGGGGGTGGATACCACCGCCTCGGCTTCCACAAAAACGTCCAGCAGACCTTCTTTCATCGCCTCCCGGTATATCCGCTGGGTGGCGGGAATTACGATAAGGCGAATATTAGGGTTTACTTTCCTGCCTTTTATAATGGATGCGGCTTCACGGATATCTTCCAGTCTGCCGTTGGTGCAGGAGCCTATAACCACCTGGTCTATTGATATATTTGCCAGCTCCGCCGCCGGTTTTGTATTTGACGGCAGGCTTGGGCAGGCAACCGTAAGCGGGATCTTCGAGATATCGTATTCGCGCACTTCGGCATATGCCGCGTCCGCGTCAGAGTCATAAAATTTGTAACCCCGTTTGGCCCGGCCTTTTACATATTCTTCGGTTATCTTGTCCGGCACTATTATTCCGGCCTTGCCGCCGGCCTCTATCGCCATGTTGCAGATAGTAAGCCTGGCATGCATCGGGAGGCCATGTATGCCCTCCCCGGTGAATTCCATTGCGCGGTAAAGCGCCCCGTCCACGCCTATGCTGCCGATAGTATGGAGGACTATGTCCTTGCCACCAACCCATTTTTGAAAACCGGAGCCCTTATATATGAATTTCATTGATTCCGGGACCTTGAACCATATCTCCCCGGTGGCCATGGCGGAGGCCACGTCCGTTGAACCAACACCGGTAGCAAACGCCCCCAGGCCGCCGTAAGTGCATGTGTGGCTGTCCGCCCCGATAACAACATCACCCGGCAAAACCAGGCCTTCCTCCGGCAAAAGCGCGTGTTCCACGCCCATGCGGCCTATCTCGAAATAATTTTTTAGGTGCTGGGCCTTCGAAAATGTCCTTAACAGCTTGCACTGTTCCGCGGCCTTTATGTCCTTCTGAGGGGTGAAATGGTCCGGTATAAGCGCCACACGCTCCGGGTCGAACACCTTTGAAGCGCCTATGCGCTCGAACTCGGCTATGGCAATTGGCGCCGTTATATCGTTTGCCAGGACGAAGTCCACCCTGGCATTTATAAGCTCGCCGGGGCGCACATCCTTCTTCCCGCAATGGGCGGCAAGTATCTTTTCAGTTATGGTCATCACTTTAAAACGCCTCCTTAAGGGTCTCCCGGAAAATAAAATGCTTGGAAACAGGAATTTTGTATTATATCCCGCGCGGCGCGGCGGGTACAAGATATTGAGTTAATGCCTTTGATTTTCCGCCCCCCATCCAGCCCTTTTTTTTATATGTTCCAGCCATTTCGGAATTTTCCTTTGTTTGCGGATACTTGCGGGTAAAATTTTGTTCCATCTGTTCCATGTTTTCATCTTTTTGGCGCCTATGTTCCACCGGTAAGCGCTTGATTTTAAAGGATTTGTATTTTTCTGAAAAACAAAATAGAAGAAAGGTGGAACAAAATAACCCCCTGTTCTTTAAGGGTTTTGAATTTGCAAACCATTTACCTTTAAAATCCTGGTCATCGACGAAGGGCGCAGACCTTGTCCCGAACACAGTTAAAATCCGCCTCGCATTTTCAAAGAGCATTGGGGCAGCCCTCCAGGGGTGGCCGCAATGCCGGGGGTGGGTTGTCCCACCACCCGGCCATAATAACCCGGCGCACCATGACATTGTCCATATGACGCATGTCATGAAGTTCAGGGCATGTTGCTCATTTCGAAAGGAATAGAAAAGTATAAAGAAGGCGGGTGAGGAATACACCTGATGGCAAACGGCCTGGCGGCTTAGCGAAACTTTCTTATACTGGAAGAATCATTGCACCCTTCGTGAAATCGCTCCGGGGAACAGTTGCGTCCAGTACACCTCGCCCGGCAATATACTAAAAATTGTGGGGAGTTTACCCTCAAGTCCTCGCGACAGAGCTACTGAAATCGTGACAGTTATTAGCAGAAGCCTTGCATTCATTCTGCTCTTGAATGGTAGTAACGTTTGTGTTACTATTAATCAGTGGAAAAAATTAAGGTAGTTGAGTGCTTGAAAAATGGGTTATCTGTTTTTGGAAAGTGGTTCTCAGACCTTGATGCTCAGGCAGCGGCCAAGGTGGCTACGGCTTTATACCGGCTGGAGCAGGGCAATTTTTCCAATGCGAAATCTGTAGGGGCAAGGAGTTTCAGAATACAAGATAGATTTTGGGCCGGGATATAGAATTTATTTCGGCCGTGACGGCAACACCTTGGTCATCCTGCTTGGAGGCGGTTCAAAGAAGACACAGAGCAGGGATATT
>JAJYLE010000015.1 GCA_021788025.1 Nitrospirota bacterium | reverse complement strand
TTTATCGCAGCAAGCACCGGGCCGAATATCTCTTCCAGGGCAATTGGGTTGTCCGGGCCGGTTTCAAAAATGGCAGGGCCAAAGTACCAGCCTTTTACCTGCCCCCGCGCAATAATGGTTTTACACCGCGCCATGCCGATTGCCATGTGTTTTTGCACTTTCTTTAGCGCGCTTTCATCTATCAGCGGGCCCATGAACGTGGAAGGCGCTTCCGGCGGGCCAAGCTCGATACTTTCCGCCGCACCGCGGAGCCGGCCGGTAAACTCATCAAACACGTCCTTTAATACAATCACGCGGGAACAGGCGGAGCACTTCTGCCCCTGATAGCCGAAGGCGGAATCCAGCACGCCTTTTACGGCCTCGTCCAGGTCCGCAGTCTCATCAACGATTACGGCGTTTTTACCGCCCATCTCGGCAATCACCTTTTTTACATTTCGCTGCCCAGTGCGGGTTTCTCCGGCAAGCCTCACGATCCTGAGCCCTACCTCTTTGGAGCCGGTAAATGCAATGAAATCCACAGCCGGATGGCGGACAAGGTGCTCTCCAACCTCGCCACCCGGCCCTGGAAGATACTGGAGCACCCCGGGCGGCAGCCCGGCCTCACTTAATATTTTTACAAGCTGCCATGCACAAACCGGCGAAAAGCCGGAAGGCTTCAGGATGGCGCAGTTGCCGGCCGCTATAGCGGCAGTAGCCATGCCAGCCGGTATGGCAAGCGGGAAATTCCAGGGCGATATCACAACTCCAATTCCCCGCGGCTTGTAAAAATAAACGTTCCTCTCTCCGGGGTAGGATTCCCCCAGCCTGGCAGGCTTGGAAAATCGGACCGCTTCGCGCCCGTAGTATTCCAGATAATCTATTGCCTCGGCCACATCGGCATCGGCCTCGATCATGGTTTTGCCAACCTCGTACACCTGCGTTGCCGCAAGCTCAAACCGCATTTGTCGCATGATGCTTGCGGCTTTGAATAGTATGGCGGCCCTCCTGCTTGCCGGGGTCCTGCTCCAGGCAGGAAACGCCTTTTGCGCCTCTGTGACTGCGTCCTCCGCGTCCTGCCGGATGGCTGACGATATCCTGCCGATTATTTCATCCGGGTTTGCCGGGTTTACGGAAGATGTTTCATTGGCCGCGGCCCGTTCATTCGCGCCGATGTAAAGAGGGTACCTGGATCCAAACCGGCCTTTTGCTGCCGCAAGCGCATCTTTCATTTTTTGCCTGTTTGCAGCCTTTGAGAAATCAGTTGCCGGCTCGTTCCTGAATTCTTCAGTGGCCGCCGTTTCCGGTGTTGCCGGTGCGCTTAATGCTGCTTCGGGCGGCTTTACAAGCTGGTCAAAATCCAGTTTTTCGGCAAAGGACCTCCTCAAGAAAGATTCGTTGGCCGTGTTCTCCAATATCCTGCGCACAAGGTAGGCCATGCCGGGTATCAGCTCCCCTAACGGGCTGTAAACGCGCACCTTGAATGGAAACGGCTTGAGCGCATTCCTGGCGGGCTCCCCCATCCCATATAGCACCTGGAATTCAATATCGCCGGGCTTCAGCCCGGCCTTTTCGGCTGCCGCCATAGCCGCCGCGATGCTCCTTAAATTATGTGTGGCAATGGCCGGACGCACGGTCTTGTGATTTGCGATGATAAGGGCCGCAAGTTCCTCGTAATTGGCGTCTGTTTGTGCCTTTTCCATGAACACAGGCACGGGCCATCCTTTTTGACGGTTCACGGCCACTTCATAGTCCCAATAGGCCCCCTTCACAAGCCTCACGGTTATCCTGTGCCCGCTCTGCCTGGCCCAGTCTATTAATCCGCCAAGATCATTTCTGGAATCTTTAAGGTAGGCCTGGATTGCAATACCAGCGGATGCTCCGCTTTGCAGTTCGCCCAGAACGCTTTTGAATATTTCTATTGTGAGGTCTTTCAGATGGCAGTGCTCCATATCCAGAGTTACCGTTACACCCAGTTCCATTGCTTTTTTAAATACGGGCAGGAGGGCCTCCTTAGCCTTCTGGATGGAGCCTTCCCAGTTAAGCGGATCCATCTGTGAATAGAAGGAGGACACTTTCGGGGAAACACCGGGCATGGCGCCCGGCGAAAAATTGGCGCCAAAGAATTCAAGCAAATCAAGATACCTGCGCTGGTAGCCCCTGGCCTCCGGCTCACTTACCGCCACCTCGCCCAGCAGGTCTATACTCAGGGCGGCCCCGTCCCGCTGAAGCTTTTTCAGGTTATGCAGGGCATGGTTCGGGTCTTTCCCGGCGATAAACAGGCCGGCAAGAGACCTTACAGACGCCCTTATCACCGCCGCTGGAATCCACGCCGCTGCCGTATACGGAAATCTTTTGGCGCGCGCAAGCCTGTTTAAAGCAAACCCGATTACTGGCGGCAGGGATGGCAGGCCGGCGAAGTACTCCCTGAAAATCTTCAGGACAAGTTCGTCTTTTTTAAGCGCGGGCAGGACGTCTACGAAACGTAGCAACTGGACCTTGAGGGCTTCGTCCTCCATTGTCCAGTGCATCAATCTCCCGGTCCATTTCGTTTTATCGAAAATAGAAGGAGTGCCGGCATTAGTGGCCTCGTGCAGCCTTAGCGCTATTTCCCTTATTCGGTCTTCCATATGACAGCCTTGCCCTTTACGCACTTTAATTATAGCGGAATCCAGGCTGGCTGCCGGTGGAGCAAAAAAAAATCAGGAGGGATTGTTTTTAAGCGGTCCGGAGGCGATTTTCTCCAGAATCATATGGGGGTTCTCGAAAAAAATTTTACCGGCTGCTTTATCGCCGAATTCCTTTTTGATTTCGTTATATGCGGCGGAAAGCACCGGAGGGCGGCCTTTGGTATTGTGTGCGTCCGTTGCAACAAAATCCACCATGCCTTCTTCCAGCCTGCCCCTCCACCGCTTCCGGGCGGAACGGCCAAACCCGCCTGTAACGCTGAGCGCGGTTATCTGCACCATTGCCCCGTTTTCACGCATAAGCCTTAATGGGGCCATGTCCTTGAGGAAATAGCCGTAACGCTCCGGATGGGTAATAATCGGCATGAAACCTCTTTTCCGCATATTGAAAACCAGGCCCTCTACATTTGGGACCAGAACATGGTCCGTAAGCTCCAACAGGAAGAACTCCGACCCGCCCAGGGTGGCGGCCTCCCCGTTCTCAATCCGGGCGGTTATATCATAGCTGATCCTTACGTCCGCACCATAGTACAGATTGACCACGGTGTTTACGCGGGATTGGAAGCCGGAGAGCGCGCTTATTATCTTCTCTTTTGAATTTGTGGAATAAGCGCCTCCGCCCGGCTGAAAATGGGGAGTTGTAAATATGTGGGCTATGCCGTCCGCGGCGGCCATTTCAAGCATGGACGCCGCAGTTTCAAAACCGGACGGGCCGTCATCCAGGCCGGGCAGCAAGTGGCAATGTATGTCTATAAAACTGGGCATAAAGGATATTTTACTATTTCCACAACGGGTCCGCACATCAACTCATAAAACAATCCTCCTCCGGCTGAAACTCGAAATTCCGGCCGGTTTGGTTTAATATAAAAAAACAAAATCCATTTCTGGAGGACGATGTGCATAACGAGAGCGGCGGTCTTGACGATAAATCTCTAACCGGGTACAAGGAAAAAGTAGCGCCGGTCATGAAGGCCAGGCTTTTCCTGGAAAAAGACCTGATCTTCAAGGGAATGACCCAGACTGGTTACGAAATAGAATTCGATGCAAAGGTGGAATGGGGTTGCATGCCCACGGAAAGCCTGCTTCTGTCGCTGGGAGGATGCATGGCTATAGATACCGTATCATTCCTCAGGAAAATGAAGGTGAATGTAAAGAACTTCAAGATCGAATTGACCGGCGAGAGAAACCCGGCGCCGCCGCAGTTCTTTAAAAAAATAGATATGACGCTCCATATAGAAGGTTCCGGACTGGATGAAAAGAAAGTAAAAAAGGCCGTGGCCCTCTCTCATGAGAAATACTGCTCGGTATACCACAGCCTGCGAAAAGACATGGTTGTAAACGTGAATTGGTTTTTAACCGAAATAGGCGGGATGTAAGCAGGTTTTTCCGCGGGCGGCCGTCTGCGCTTGTTTTAAAGGATTTCCTTAAGCCTGCGCGCCAGCGGCTCTACATCCCCGTCCATGATGGTGCGCGCGTCCAGCAAAAGAGTGCCCTCCTTTATTCGTGCTATCACGGGAGGGTCCCCTTTTCTTAACAGCTGCTCAAGGCTATTGGGTGATTTGTGGCCTTTCACCGCAACGCACCACGTGGGCAAAAGCACGCCAGGCAACGATCCTCCGCCGGCTTCAGAGAGGTCCTCAACTACCTGCGCGCCGGCCCCGGCCTTTTTAGCGATCGCGCGCGCCCTGCCCCTGATCTTTTCGGCCGGCTCCAGCAGCATCCTCAAGGCCGGTATCTTTTCAGGGGCCTTCTCGATGTCGGCGCAATCAAACAGGGTGGCCTCAAGGGCGGCTAGCGTCATCTTGTCTATCCGGAGCGCCCTGGCAAGCGGATGCCTGTTTATCTTTTCTATCAGCGCGGTCTTGCCCGCAATTATGCCCGCCTGTGGGCCGCCCAGCAGCTTGTCACCACTGAACGTTACCAGATCCACTCCGGAGCGGACGATCTCGTTAACAACGGGTTCATCCCCGATGCCCGCTTTTTTAAGGTCGAAAAGGCAGCCGCTTCCCAGGTCAAACATCACGGGGATGCCTTTTTCAGCGCCCAGCTTAACCAGGCTTTCCACAGAGACCTCAGCCGAAAACCCGGTTATCCGGTAATTAGAGCGGTGCACTTTCAGCAGAAGCGCGGTCTCCGGCCCGATGGCGTTTTCGTAATCCCGCAGGTGAGTTTTATTGGTTGCGCCCACCTCGCGGAGAATGGCCCCGCTCTGCGCCATTACCTCCGGGATGCGGAAGGACCCGCCAATCTCCACCAGTTCCCCGCGCGACACTATAACTTCCCGCCCCCTGGCCAGTGCCGACAGCGCTATCAGAACAGCCCCGGCATTATTATTAAACAAGGTAGCATCTTCGGCGGACGCAAGCTCTTTTATAAGCCGACGTGCGTGCGTGTATCTTTTGCCCCTTTTGCCTTCCTCAAGGGCGTATTCCAGATTGGAATAGCCTCTGGAAACCCTGACGACAGCTTCCAGGGCGGATTCTGAAAGCGGCGCCCTGCCCAAATTCGTATGCAGCACTATTCCGGTTGCGTTTATCACCGGGCGGAGCGATGGTGAGGAAAGCCGGGAGATGCGGGCCTCCATTGCCGCGGCCGTATCTTCCGGAGCGGACGGCTCAACAGTCCCCGTCTTAACACACTCTCTTAAATGGGCTATCTCATCGCGTATCCCCTGCAGCACGAACCGTCGTGGGTAACGGGCAAGCCACCCCTGGCCATGCTGGCTCCTTAACACCTCGTCCACGGAGGGCAGGGCCGCCAATAAGTTTTTGCTGGCTTTAGGCATACGCATTATCTAACACTATCCTGAGGCGGAGGTCAAGGAATATGAACTTCAGGCCGGGCATGAATAAAGCATTCCGGTTTTTAAACAAACCTGTGCTTCAATTTCATAATATCCCGGTAAGGGATGATGCCAAGGATTACATCTCCCTCTCCGGTTATCGGTATGGACCGGAAGCTGTATCGCGAAAACATCTCGGCTGCCTCCAGAAGGGTATTTTCGGGGTTCAGGCTTATAACGCTGGTAGTCATGATGTCTTCCAGCCTGCTTGATAAATTGGCCTGCAATATCTCCTTCAGCCCTGCCACGCCCAGCAGGGTGTCGTTTTCGCCCACCACGTAAATATAGAGAAGTTCTTCTTTGTCCTTTGCTATCTCGCGGAACTGCAAAAGGACCTGGCTCACCTGTGTATCGGGAGACAATTTTATAAAGTCGGAGGTCGCAAAATTGAGTATCTTTTCCTCCTGCTTTTCAAGCATGTTCTCTATCTTCTGGGCTTCCTCCTTGTCGATGAGCTTCAGTATCTCATCGGCCTCATCCGCAGGCAAAATGGCAAGAATGTCGGCCGCCTGGGCCGGCGTCATATCATTTATAAGCTCGGCGGCCCTCTCCTTCTTTATGGAGGAGATGATCTCCCTCTGCACACGGGGTTCGATCTCTTCCAGGGTATCAGAGGCATGCTCCGTCTCAAGCTCGTTAAAGATGGCAAGCCGCTGTTCTGTGTTCAGTTCCTCAAGGATATCTGCCAGGTCCACGGGATGAATTTCAGGAAGCTTGTCTTTAAGCACCTTCAGTTTTACGTTCCCCCTGAACCTGCCGATGTCTTCCGGCAGGGGCTGCACGTAGGCCCATGAGAGGGTCTCTTTTTTCATAGGGCCGGAATCACCGAAGATCAGCTTCATCAACGGTTTCAGCCCAAGTCTTTTAAACAGCGCGTACCGGCTGAAATCCACATCGGTAACATAGAGAACCCTGTTTCTCAAGACAAGCTTAACATCATAGACCACATCTATTTCATTGTCGTCCATATCAAGGACCTTTTTATCCAGGATATGATCATTCAAAAGCACCTGGGATTCCCGGGGCTCGTCTTCGTATTTTTCCAGCGAGTCCAGATCCAGGTCTATCCTGCCGGGTGCAACTCCCGCCACCTCGCCCCATGGCAAAAGCAGCTGCTTATGGCCAAACGGGCGCATAATAATCAAATGAGTAACTGTGGGTAGCTTTTCATGCTCACGTATCGCCAGGTCCCGCAGTTTACCTATCTTTTTGCCGCGGTTATATACCTTGAATCCGATCATATCGCTCAGGAAATAAACGGCCCCGCCAAGTTCCTGGGGCTTTTCCAATGTGGTGTTCATGACCGCGCCTCCCTTAACGCACCAGGGTTATGAATTTATAAAGCAAAAGGGTTACCAAAAAAATAAGATAGAGCCTTAACGACAAGAGCGAGAACTTCACCCCGGCTGACATCTCCACATTAGGGATTGCATATTTTTTATTGATCTCGCGGATCTTCGCGTAATTATGCCTTAGGAAATTTCTGATCATGGCCCGCCTCCCTCATTTAAGTATATTCGGGAAAAGGGTGCTTACGCCGTATGCGCTGGAAATGATAATTATAAGCACCACTATTGTAATGTTAATAATATTCTGGGAGAGAGTATTGGTGTACTCCCCCATTGTCTTTTTATTGTTCAACAGCAGAATCAAAAAAACCAGCGCCGCCGGAAGCAGGGTCACCGCAACCACCTGCACAAAAAGAGTAATCAATACAAGCGGGGCTTTAGGTATCAGCACTACGGCCCCTGCGCTCAAAAGCAGGGAAAAATAGAAGCCGTAGAACCAGGGGGCCTCCTTTATTTTGTAATTAAGCGAGTGTGCCCAACCGAATACCTCTCCAAATGCCCATGAGCTTGCAAGCGAGATGCAAATAGCGCCCAGAAAGCCTGCGTCAAAGAGCCCGATTGCCATGAACGTGCCGATATACTTGTTGGTCTTCATCAGCATCACTGATGCCTGTGCCGCGTCATCAACATTTACTCCTTTAAGAACCGTGCCGGTAACAATGATAATGAAGATGGCCACAATGCCGGTCAAAAGAGAGCCCACAAAGGTATCCACCCTGCCCCACGGTATGTCTTTTTCCTTAAGCGATTTGTCCACAACAGAGCTTTGCTGGAAGAACAGCATCCAGGGCGCAATGGTAGTACCAATATTTGCCATAAGAAAAAAGAAAAGATCGCTGCTGAGACCTCCCGGCAGGTTGGGGATTGTGCCTTGCCTGATAATGGCCGCCACCGACGGATGGACCATGAACGCCCCTGGAATATATATGAGGTTCATGGCACAGAAAAGGAGAGTTATCTTCTCCCATGTCCAGTAGCTGCCATTTAAGACCATGATCCCCATTATCACGCACAAAGCAATTACGGTCAGAAATGGCGGGACGCCGAATATCTTGAGGGCTGCAGTCATGCCTATGAACTCGGTAATCATGGTGAGCCAGTTTACAATTAAGAGGTCCATCAGCGAAAACCAGCCCCAGAAAGAGCCGAACCCGGCAAAAATAGCTTCAGCGTGGCCGCGCTTTGTCACAGCGCCAAGCCGTACCGTCATTTCCTGGATGTAATAACAGGCTGGTATCAGAATGATTATCAACCAGTTCAGGTTATAGCCGTATTTTGCGCCCGTTGCAGCATAGGTGGTTATGCCGCCCGCGTCATTGTCGGCTATCATCACGATAATTCCAGGCCCCGAAATTATTAAAAATAGCTGGATCGCCTTGATTATCTGGCGATATTTGTAATAAAGCCTTGCAAAAAAATTCATTTTATCCCGCCTGCTTGATACAGAGTTTTAAGACGACGCAGCACTTGCTCTGTAACCGGCGTTTGTTTGAAGGCTGAAGACTTAAGGCTGAAGCAATGGGCAGGAAGCGTCAGGGGGAGTTCAGTTCCGGTGAAGACGATGAACATTTCCCATTGGTCCAGACAGTCCGGGCCTTATAAGGGCCGCCGGTTTATGGCTACTGGGGCCATCGTCCATTAACTCCACCTCCTGACTAATGAAATTACGATTTGATACAAACCGCACTTAAAAGGTAAACCAAAACCGGACGGGATGTCAACGAAAAAACAAAAAAACACGAAAAAACAAAAAAAACATTATCCGGCCTCATTCCGGACAAGCGAGCTTACACGCACGCCCACCAGCCGCACCCTTTTCTTTAGCTCTATCCTGCCAAGGCATTCAAATACAGCCTTGCGGAGGACCTCAAGGCTGCACGTTGCCTCCTTGAGCGTTTTGGCGCGTGATACGGTCTGGAAGTCCTCAAACCGTATCTTCACGGTCACGGTCTTCCCTGTGCATCCCTGGTCACGCATGGAGGCGGCCACGTCCTTGAGCTGAAATGCCAGAGAGCGCGCTATTGCCTGCCAGTCCGAGATATCAGCCTCGAAGGTCTCCTCCCTGCTTATCGATTTGGGTTCCCAGCCCCCGGTTATTACCGGGCTGTCGTCAATACCCCTTGAAGCCTGGTACAGGTATCCGCCGTAAGATTTGCCCAGGTTATCTTCCAGAAACTCCAGCGTCTTTGATGCCACATCGCCGATCGTATTTATCGCCATCGCCTTTAACACCGCCTCGGTTTTAGGGCCTATGCCTGGCAGTTTCCTTGCGGGCAGGGGCCATATGACCCTCTTCACGTCCTCCGCATTGATTACGGTTATACCATCCGGCTTTTTCAAATCCGAGGCGATCTTGGCCAGAAGTTTGTTTGGCGCTATCCCTATGGAACAGGTAAGCCCGGTTGCCTCCCTGATCTTGCTTTTTATGTCCGCAGCTATCTCCTGCGGAGCGCCGTTAGCCTCAGTAATATCCAGGTAAGCCTCGTCGATGCCAACGTCCTCCATATAAGGGCTGAATGAGAAGAATATCGCTTTTATTATTCCTGAGATTCTGGAGTATTCAGCGTAGTCCACAGGGAGAAAGACGCATTGCGGGCAGAGTCTTTTTGCCGTTATAAGCGGCATGGCCGAATGCACGCCAAACCGCCTGGCCTCATAGGAGGCTGTAGAGACAACGCCGCGCTTGTACGGGTCCCCGGAGCCTCCCACCACAACGGGTTTTCCGGCAAGCTCCGGCCTGCGCAAAATCTCAACAGCCGCGAAGAAGGCGTCCATGTCTATATGCATAATTCTTCTCATCGGGATTAAAACTGGCTATATTTATATATTATGCTCCAACACGAATGGCCTCCAATAGCGGTACCCGCAAAGCCGCAGGTATTTGTGCTGATGGCCGTTTTTTTCGGGTTCGCCCTCATTCACAGCTTTTTTGCGGCCGGATGGACAAAAAATTTCATAGGCACAATCATAGGCAGGCGCGCACTTGCAGGCCTTTACAGGCTTGGATACACAGTTTTAAGCGTCGTAATCACTGCTGCGGCCGCCCACGTCATATTGAGCCTGCCTGACAGAAAATTGCTTGTTATCAGACCGCTTGCAGTGGGCGTAATGATTCTAATCGAGACCGCGGGCGCTATCTTTGGCGCGCTTGCATTTAGAAAGATTGACTTCCTGGAATTCATCGGGGTAAGGCAGGCCGTGTCCTACATTTCCGGCAGAACTGTTGAAGTCCCGGGTGATGAGGCTTTTATCTCGAAGGGCGTGTACTCAGTTGTCCGCCATCCCCTTTATCTTGCCGGAATAACGGTCTTCACATTTTTCCCATTCTTCACCATGAACCGGATTATAGTTTCCGCTGTTGCTGACATTTATTTTCTGTGGGGAGCTTGGATAGAAGACAAACGGATGCTGGACCAGTTTGGAGAGCAATACAGAAATTACATGAGGTCCGTTCCAGCCATTGTCCCGCGGTGCGGACGGTAAAAAACCTGTTTACTCCCGTTTCATATTAACCGGCCTGGTAACGGTAACGATGAAATAGCGCTCGTAAGGAACAGGCCCTATCACAAAAGGAAGCGAGCCCCAGTCGTCCGAATAGAAACCCGCCCCCGTGTTGCGGTTCATGATTGACAGTATTCCGCCGGATCTTACGGACGTTTCGCCAATCCGGCTGAACTTGGCAACCCCGGCGCGCCGTGGGTCCGGCATGGCCGAGTCGTTAACATAATAATCCGGGATTATCACCATGTCCCCCGGCGCAAAATTCAGCCGCCTGGAATCAACCGGCCTGCCCCCGCATTTCTGCATATAATACTGGAACCCCCAGTGCCCGGCAAACCACAAAGTGCCCGGCTGCCCGATATGGGAGTGGCAGATTTCAGCGGCCAGATTTCTTTCCGTGTTGGCCCATACGTAATCGGCCCTGGCTACCCAAAGGGCCATAAAAAGAGACGGCACTAGGGGCAGGGCCCATGCCCATACGGATTTTTTGTGCCTGGCTGCCCCGGCCAGGCGCACAATGGCAATGCCTACGGCCGGGAACACCGGCAGAACACTCCGCGCATTGATGTTGTAATTTACAATGGCTGCAAAGACAAATATTCCGGTTATCCACAGAAACAGAAGCATAGCCCCGGCGTCTTTCGACCTCCAGATGTCCGACACCGCCGCAAACAGGATAGCCAGCCCCGCAACCGAAAAAACATAGTATTGTATGGCCAAAGGCCAGTTTTTAAGTGATACCGGCAATTCCCACGGCGCGTATATAAAAAGCCCGGCAAAAGCAACGGCCATCAGCGCCCCGGCAAGAAACAACCCCTTGCGCCATGAGAAAAAAAAGAAAAACAGCGCAGTAATAAAACATCCTCCCAAAAATGCCAGGCCTGTTGCGATTTTGGAAACATCCGGTTTCAATCCCTTCATGGACTCATATGCAGACGCACTCAACAGCAGGCCCTTGCCATACATAATGTAAGACAGCAATTCGTACCCGGCAATAAACACTACCGGGATTATCAGGAACTTGGCCCACTGCCTGCCGTCTT
The DNA here is from genome assembly GCA_021788025.1 of Nitrospirota bacterium. GTDB lineage: Bacteria > Nitrospirota > Thermodesulfovibrionia > Thermodesulfovibrionales > JdFR-88 > JAKAKS01. The sequence continues at coordinate 13,878 of JAJYLE010000015.1, read as the reverse complement.
TTTTGATAAGCGAGTAGACAAGCAACAGGGGTATCAGGCTGAGCCCTGAATATTTCGCCAGGCCCGCCGCGGCCACAAGGAAGGCCGCGCTGATTATATTGAAAGCAGACCGGGTCCTGACACCCTTTATCCATAAAAATACCGCCCAAACCCAGAACGCTGTCATCATCACGTCGCACATAATTGATGTGGCTGAAACTAAAAAGGCCGGAGTGATTATGCCTGCAAGCGCCGCTGCCAGCGGCCTGCCGCAAAGCTCCCTTGCAGTAAAATATGAGCCGATAGCCGCTGCCAATGCCGGGACCAGAAAGGCCATATGCAAGGCCTTTTCGGACCAGCCGGCAAACCAGGCGGCAATGGCTATGTAATAAGAAGCTAGCGGAGGATTAAGCTGGATTGCGGAGAAGGGCGTCTCAAACCCCACCCAATTGGCCCTGAATCCGTAAAAATCAAACGGGTTTTTCTGGATGTGGCGCGCCGCCCACAGAAAAAGCGGGTCGTCCATATTGAACGCCTTGTTGATAAAAGGCACAAGGCAGGCCAGCGTAATCGCAGCAAGCGCAATTACATGCCAAACGGCTTTACCCTTTGTATTATCCGCGCCAAAATCCTTCGGCATCTTCGAAGCTACTAATATACAGTTTTCACAAAGGTTTATTCCTGAAAGCGATTATTCCGCAAACAGCCGGGCCCGGCAAGGGGAAAACAGACCGGCCTGCTCGCCCTTATTCATCAAAAGGGATATCGCCTTTTCCCCGTCCTGGGAAAGCTTTACCGTGTCTTCGTTAACATACAATCCGATATGTTTCCTGATAACGCTGGTTTCCATTTCCTGGGCGTGCATTTTAATATAATCCCTGCATCTGGCCGGCTCCCTTAAACCCAGAAGCACGCTCTCCCGCAAGGCCTGTTCTATTTTGAGCGCCGCTGCTTTTCCAAGCGATCTCTTTGCGGCTATGCACCCAAGCGGTATCGGCAGCCCGGTCTCCTTTTCCCACCACTTGCCAAGGTCCTGTACGCGCTTCAGGCCGTGCCTGCGATAGGTGAACCGGCCCTCATGTATTATTACACCCCAATCCGCCCGGCCCTCGCTAACGGCTGGCATGATATCGGAAAAGACCATCTCCTTCATCTTCGCCGATTCCCGAAGTGAGGGGTTATAAAGCAGCAAAAGAAGATTGGCCGTAGTGAGCCCGCCCGGTATTGCGATTTTTTTGGGAAATTCCGGCCCGTCCTGCCTGGCAACTATCAGGGGGCCGCACCCCCAGCCAAGCGCCGCTCCGCTTCGCAGGCAAAAATAATCTCTCCTCAAATGGCCGAAGGCGTGAAAAGATACCTTCACTACGTCCAGTTCACCGCGCAGAGCCATCTCATTTAAGGTCTGCACGTCTTCCAGCCGCTCCCTGAAAACAAAGCCGTTTGTGTCCACAAGATTATGTACAAGCCCATGGAATATCGCCGTGTCATTAGGACACGGGGAAAAACCCAGTGTTAGTTCTCTTATATGCTTTTTCATATCTGACTAGTTTGCGTCCGTTTCCATCTCCTGTGCATCCAAAGCCATTCCGAAGGGCTGGATTTTATCTGTTCTCCTATCGCGGCATTCAGCCTCAAAAGCACGTCATGTTCGTCCCCTGAGCAATCTATCTCCGGAAGGACCACAAGCTCGTGCCCGCCGGCAGTTCTCTTTATAAAGGCAGGCACAAGGGCCGCGCCGGTCTTCTTAGCCATTACAACAGGCATCCTTGTTGTCCAGGCGGGGCGGCCAAGAAAATCCACCAGGTATCCCTCTTCCTTAATGACCGCCTGGTCCATCAGAACGCCAACCCCGCCGCCCGCATTTAATGTCCGGAGCATTTTTTTTAGCGCTCCTTCTTTATAGATAACCTTGTTGCCGAATTTGGACCTGGCCCTTTCCATCATCACATTCAGGTACGGATTCCCAAGCGGCCTGGCCACTACGCCCATTCCGCCGAATGCCAGCGCCCCTTTTATGGCAAGCAGTTCCCAATTACCCATATGGGCCGTGATAAATATAATCCCCCGGTTGCCCTCATGAGCTTTTTCAAAATTTTCGCGCCCACGCACCTCTATGCGGCCAAGAATGCCGCCGCCCGTACCAAAATATATCTTAATCAGCTCGGCAAAAGAGGCCCCCAGGTTCATGAAGGATTCCCGCGCAATACGTACGGGGCCCATCGCACCGCAATTATCACAATTTTTAGGCACCGCCCCGCGTTGCATTGCGGCAGACACATTACTTATTGCTATCCGGCGTCTTTTTCTCCATATTACAAACAGCAGGAACCCGCCAAAACTGCCCGCCTTTTTGGCGATGCCCAATGGGAGAGCGGCAAATACGGAACCGGCCGCTATTATAGCAGCGGCGCGCAGACCGGCAAGAAATTTACTAACGGGAATTCTCACTATTTAAAAAGAGACGCCCGGCACCGCTGAACGCGGCCGGGCATCGCGATAAGATACTTTCATGTTAAACAGCATTTACTACTATAAACGGAATTATTAATTTTTGGCTTCTTCGCCTTCCTTCTTTTCGACATGTTTCACCGCCTCTACCGTATCCTGTTCTTTCTTGGCCTTTACGGCCTCAGCTATCTCATCCAGGCGTTTGCTTACCAGGTAGTTCAGGGTGCCTTCCGGATATTTGCCGTCCGGCCCAAGCTCGCCGGCCTGCATGCCCATCAAAAGCTCGATCCCTTCTTCCATCTTGTTTATAGCGTATATGTTGAACCTTCCTTCTTTAACGGCCTCCACCACTTCCCGCTTGAGCATCAGATTTTTGATGTTCCTGTCCGGTATTATCACGCCATGGCTGCCGTCAAGGCCGCGGAGTTTGCAGATCTCGAAGAAGCCCTCGATCTTTTCGTTCACCCCACCGATGGGCTGAACATCACCGTTCTGGTCCATGGAACCGGTTACCGCAAAGGACTGCTTAATTGGAGCACCCGCTATGCTGCTTAAAATGGTATAAAGCTCCGCGCAGGAAGCGCTGTCGCCCTCTATCATTTCGTATAACTGCTCAAAGGTGAGCGAGGCCGAAAGGCTTATGGGCTTTTTGGCCGCATATTTGCTCCAGAGGTAATTCGTTATGATGAGGACGGCCTTTTCGTGTATCCGGCCACTCATCTTCGTCTCGCGCTCGATGTTCACGACACCGGCCCTGCCTGCATAAGTGCGGGCGGTAATACGTGAGGGCTTGCCAAAACTGTAATCGCCCATGCTCATCACGGCCAGGCCGTTTATCTGGCCCACTTTTTCACCGGCGGTCTCCACTATAAGGGTGTCTTCCAGCATCAGGTCCCTCAGCCGGTCGCTGATCTTGGAATGCCTGTATACTTTCTGCTCCAGGGCTTTTTCCACGTGTCCCCCCGAAACCAGATTGCTCCCGGCCGATTTCGCCCAGAAGTTGGCCTCCCTAACCAGATCCACCACGTCCCTGAACCTGGCTGTTATCTTGTCCTGCTGCCCGGCCAGCCTGGACGTGTACTCTATTATGCGCTCCACCCCTGAACGGTCAAAATGCAGCAGGTGCTCCTCATTGCACTTGCTGGCTATAAACCGGGCGTATTTGCCAACGTTCTCCGGCGTCCTGTCCATGAAAGAATCGAAGTCCGCCTTAACCTTAAAGAGCTCCCTGTACTCGTCATCAAGGTTATAAAGCAAATAATATATCTGTGGATTGCCGATCAGGACGATTTTCACATTAAGGGGCACGGCCTCCGGCTTAAGCATGGCCGTGGAGATGGCCCTGTACTGCTCCCAGATGTCCTCTATCCTGGCCTCTTTGTTCTTGATGGCCCTCTTCAGGGTCTCATAGGAGAAGATATTTCTGAGCAGGTCCAGGGCCTCTATTATCAGGTATCCTCCGTTTGCCTTGTGAAGCGCGCCAGCTTTTATCATGGAAAAATCCGTAACGGCCACGCCGAACTGGAACTTGTGCTCTATCCTGCCAAACAGGTTGTTGTATGTTGGGTTGCTCTCGAAGACAACTGGCGCTCCTTTTGCCTCGGAGTTGTTCACCAGCACGTTGACCACATACCGTGTAAATGAAGGCTCCTGTTTTTGCGCTCTCATGAAAGGCACCGCCGCGGCGGCCTGCTGCTCCTCCGTGGGCGTCTTGAAATCGTCCAGGTGGTCCAGGATATCTTCGCTTACCTCGCCCAGATAGGCTGTGACCTTTGGAAAATCCACGTATTTTCTCTTCAGGTCCTCTATCAGATGGCCGATGGCGGAAAGGGCGGCCTCGCGTTCCACCCTGGCCAGCGTGTTCTTCACGGATTTTTCTATGTCCCTTACCTCTCTTACAACATCGTCCAGCTTTTCCTGAAGGTCCTTCCCGATCTCCTCCACCTTCTTTTTGGTCTTTTCATCCAGGGCCTCGAATTCCGCCTCGGTGAGCGGTTCGCCTGTTTTCTTCACTGGGATCATCACAAGCCCGGCTATGGTTCTCTTTATCGCAAACCCCTTGTCCCTGGCCAGGGCCTCCAGGGTTTCAAAGCGCTCTTTCTGCTTTTTCTGAAAATCCTCCATAATGCTGCTTTTCTGTTTTTCGTACTCCTTGGATTCAAAGACCTTGGGGATCTCGGACTTAAGCGCCTTTATGATCTCTTCCATCTCCTTTTGAAAGCCGGCCGCCTTGCCTGGTTCAAAAGATATGGCCTTGGGCACATCGGGGTCCCTGAAATTATAGACGTAAACCCAGTCGGCAGGCACAGGTTCCTTTGCTGCCATGTCATCCAGCAGCATCTTCACCGTTGTGAATTTGCCTGTTCCGCTTTCCCCCAGCACAAACAGGTTAAAACCGGTGTCCTCGAAATTCAGCCCGAAATCGAGGGCGCTTTTTGCCCTGTCCTGGCCTATGGTGCCTGAATGAGGGGCCAGTTCTGCGGTTGTTTCAAAGTTAAGGACACCAGGTTCGCAGCATTTGAAGACGTGGTCCGCCGTAAGTTTTAAAGCCATTTCGCCTCCTTTATCCTATAAAACGCTTTTTATAAACTCCCCTTCGCCCCTCTTTTTCAAAAGGGATCAGGAGGGATTGTACAATAAAGTGGCTTCCTTTGAAAGATATTATCAGATTCCGCCGGTTCTGCGGCTAGGCCCTGGGATGGTGCTCCTTGTAGATCCTTTTCGCCCTCTCCCTGGACACCTTTGTATACACCTGGGTAGTTGCAATATCTGAATGGCCGAGCATTTTTTGCAGTGACCGCAAATCAGCGCCGCCTTCAAGCAGATGTGTGGCAAAGGAATGCCTGAGGACATGGGGGCTAAGTTTTACGCCCGCGCGCCTTGCGGTCTGTTTCAGTGTCTGCCAGAACCTTTGCCTGGTCATGGGCTTGCCAAGGCGTGTTAAAAACATATGATCGGAGCCGGTCTTTTTCCATGTATCCGCCCTGGCCCCCTCAATATAGCATTTTACCGCAGCCAATGCCCTCTTGCTCACCGGCACAACCCTCTCCTTGGCCCCCTTGCCTGTCACCCTTAAAAACCCGGCCTCCATATTAAGGTCCGCAAGCCTTAAGGTGACAAGTTCGCTCACCCGCAAACCAGCGGCGTACATCAGCTCCATCATCGCCTTGTCCCTGAGCACAAAGCCCCGATCATTCCCGGCGCTTGCAGTGGAAAGAAGGTCCTTTATCTTACCCACGGAAACCGCCTTTGGCACCCGCTGCCAAAGCCTTGGGGATTCAAGGTTTTCGGCAGGGTCGGTTTGCCGGATGCGGCTTATCACCGCATATTTAGTGAAACCCCTTATGCCTGAAAGAGTGCGGGCCAGGCTGGCGGGCGACAGCCCTTTGTCCCTGAGCCGTTCCAGATAATCGGTTACGTCCTCCTTGCCGAAACTGGTGAGGTCCAAACCCTTTTCTGCAAGATAGACGGCCAGGCCGCCGATGTCCCGGCCATAGGAATCCACCGAGTTTCTCGAGAGCCCCTTTTCAACGGCAAGATAGGCAAGGAATTCATCAACAATCGAATTCAAATGAACTCACCGATGCCGGTCCGCTTCCTCAGCATGCCGTAAAGGGTACCGGCCATCTCCATGAGATTAATCGTGTCGTACTTGTTATAAAGAATCAGGAGGCGCCTGGCCTCTCCATCGCCCTGCCCCGCCCTGCGCCACAGCTTTACGGCATCGTAACCGTCCATCCCCCGGACAGACTCGTCCCTGAACACACCCATCTGGCCTTCAAGTTTCTTCAGCCCTCCCCTCATGCCCAGCCTGCGGGCGCCGAAGGCAAGGTCGAAGTGCAGCCCTTCAAACGTAATACCCATGCTGTCTTTAAGAAAAGGCATGTCGAAACCTGAACCGAAGAAGGTTATCAGGTAATCGCATCCGGCAAACTCTTCTTCCAGGGCCTGCCGCGTAAGGTTCTCACCCCTCACATATGCCCTGTACTCCAGCCCGTCATAAACACCTACAACGGTTGGATAGCCGCCAGAGGCGATGTCCCATCCATTAGTCTCTATGTCCAGGCACAAGGGGGCCAGCTTCCTGCCAGCCAGAAGGTCGAAGAGCCTCCAGTGCTCACCCCGGCGCAGCGCCCTTGCGAAGTATCTCATATCGCCGCAGGCAAGCCGTCCGGTGGCTTCAGAAAGGCGGGCATCGAATACTTTTTTTCTTTCCGGGGATATGAAGCTAACGTCGGCCGCCATGAAATCCGCCCAGTTAAGGATGCCTTTGCGCCACAGCCTGCGCTCAAGCCCAGGCCCCACCCCTTTAAGGATGCTGAAGGTGTGCTCAATCATAATTTATTATAACCTCAGGGCAGTTTCAAATTTCCTCATTCGCCCCTGATTCATACATTGCGGCTATCTCCGGGGTGTATGAGCCGTCCGGCTGGTACACTATCAATGGTTTTTCCACGGCAAGACCTCCCCTGGCCCCTTTTACCGACTCTATAAGGAACATTTTGGACACCATATCCATACCGCCATGGACGAACCTCAGCCGCTTGGGTGCAAGCCCGGCGGCCTGAAGGGTGTCCATTATCTCTGTAAGCCTTTCCGGGTGGTGTATCATGCAGAACTTTCCGCCGTTTTTAAGGAGCCGTGATGCGGCAAGTGACAGAGACTGCAGCGTAACGGCAAGTTCGTGCCTGGCTATGGCCCTTTCCTGGTCCTCGCTTAAACGCCCCGCAGACGGCGCCCTGAACGGCGGATTGGATACAACAAGATCGAATGACCCCGTTAAATCTTTTACGGGGCTGTCCTTTAATTCAGCCGGAATTTGAAATTTGCCAGGGCCCTTGCGCCCGATTGTGGCAAGGTCGGCATTTATGGCAACCACCCTGCCTGAAAGCCCGTTTATCTCTATATTGCGCAAGGCAAGCTCAAAGAGCCCTTTCTGTATCTCAACCAGGAAAACCCTCGCCCCCGGGTACCGCATGGCCAGCAGCAACCCGATTATGCCTGAGCCTGCGCCAAGGTCCGCAATCAGCCGCATGCCGGGCATGCGCACAAACGATTCCACAAGCAGGGCGTCAAGGGAAAACCTGTACCCTTTTTCCCTCTGATAGAGCCTTATGTCTCTTATCCCGTCCAGCGTCAGGCGCACTTGAATCCCTCCAGATAAAAGGTTTATTCTAATCTATGCCTTTTCAGGCATAAAGGGCAATGCGGAGGGGGTTTTCGCTTGGGAGGCGAAACGTGGGCAGAAAAACCGTTACCGCTGTACTCTGTTTCTGTATCTTTTCTCTGGCCTTTGCCTGGGCCGCCCGGCCCGCCTGCTGCGAGCCGCTGACCGTCAGCGGCTGCTCCGTCAGCACGGTAGGGTACCTTACGTACCTCGCACAGAAATACCAGGAACTTACAGGGGTAAAGGTCTTTGTCAGGGGCGGAGGAAGCCTGATGGGGATATCGGACCTTAACTCCAGCAGGGTGGATTTTGCAGCGTCATGCAAAGGCAAATCCGCTGACGACCCCAGTGGCATGCATTTCACACAGGTTGCATGGGACGCCCTTGTGTTCATAGTAAACAAGTCAAACCCGGTTAACGGAATTACCCTGCACCAGGTCCGGGGCATTTACTCCGGCAGAATATATAACTGGAAACAGCTTGGTGGCCCTGATATGAAACTTGTCTCTTTCATAGCCCAGGGAGAGATGGGAGGCGTGGGGCAGAGCCTTAGCAGGCTGGTGCTTAAGGGCAAGCGGCCGATCATAACCGCAAACACCCAGATAATTGCCTCCTCAGCTGCAATATGGGAGCAGATGGTGGAGGTGACCCCAGGCGGATTCGCTTCAACCGGCTTTGCAAGCGCCCGTAAAAGGAATGTAAAAATGCTGCCGGTAAATGGCATGCCGCCCACCAAGGAGAACATCGTATCCGGCAGGTACCCGCTTAAGAGGCCGCTGTACCTTGTGACAACCGGCAATCCCACCCCTGAGGTAAAAAAATTCATACAATTCGCACTGGGCCGGACCGGACAGCATCTGATTTCCGCATATGGAATACCTTCCCTGAACGAAATAAGGGCCAGATGAAGGCCATATCCCTGAAGACCCGTGTCGCTTTCTTCTTAGTGGCGGTCATCGCAGTCATCGGGATTACGGCAACATATGTCTTTATTCGCCACGAGAAAAAGTACATAGGCAAGGAGATAACTGCCAGAGGGATTGCAATGTCGGAGTCCCTGGCAAGAGTAGTGGGCGACGGGATGGCCGCCGAGGACCTGGTGCTCATAAAGAAAATGGCGCAGATAGTGCATACCAAAGACGTGGTGCAGGCCCAGGTGTTCACCAACATGTGGCTTGCAATGGACGCCTGGCCTTTCAAGGACCTTAACGACCCGCCCAGCCCGGCGGCAGTAAGCCATTTCAAAAATTCAACTTCAACGTTTTTCAGGAAAGAAGGCGTGAACTTCGATTTTTATGCCCCGGTCTTTTACGACCCGCTTAAGACCGGAAAGCCGATCACAATCGGTTATGTGCGGCTTAAATTGAGCTCCCTGCCGCAGAGAAAAGAGATAAACAGGGCCGCGCTCAAGGGCGCCTTAATCCTTGCCGCGCTGGCCGCCCTGTCCATAATAGTCCTTAACGCCCTCATGAGAAAGTTCGTGGTGAACCCAATAATGCGGCTGCACAAGGCCGTATCCAGCCATAAGGAGGGGGAACTCCCAGAACCCATTCAAATCCACTGCAATGACGAGATAGGAGAACTTTCCCTGGAGTTCAATAAAATGAGCGCGGCATTAAGGGAAAGGGAAGACAAACTGCTGGATGAAAGGGAGCGTTTTTCAGTTACCCTCAAGTCCATAGGCGACGGGGTGATCACAACCAATAATGATGGCAGGGTAACATTCATGAACGAGGCGGCGGAGCGTCTTACCGGATGGGCAGGCAGCGAGGCCGCGGGGCGCCCTGTCCAGGACGTATTTAACATCATTAACGAAAAGACCCGCTTCAGATGTGAAAACCCCGTGGAAAAGGTGCTTGCCAGCGGCCAGGTGGTTGGGCTTGCCAACCATACCGCGCTTATATGCAAGGACGCAACAGAAAAGATAATAGCCGACAGCGGGGCGCCGATAAGAAACCACGACGGAGATATATTGGGCGTAGTGCTTGTATTCAGCGACATAACTGAAAAAGTCCGGGTGCAGGAACAGGCCCATATGGAGCAGAAAATAGAGTCTCTGGGGCTCCTTGCCGCAGGTATAGCCCACGATTTCAATAACCTCCTTACTGTAATACTTGGAAACATAAGCATAGCCAAATTCATGGCAAAGGACCGCGCGGACATCTTCAAAAGGCTGGACCAGGCCGAGTCCGCTTTCGGCCGGGCCAGGGATTTGACTCAGCAGCTGCTCACCTTTGCCAAGGGCGGCTCGCCGCTTAAAAAATCGGCCGACATACGGGCGCTGGTACGCGAATCGGCAGAATTCGTCCTCAGCGGGTCCATTTGCAGGTGCTCCCTGGATTTGCCAGAGGACCTCAACGCCGTGGACGTTGACGAGGGGCAGATAAACCAGGTATTAAATAATCTGCTGATAAACGCCGCCCAGGCGATGCCTGACGGGGGCACTATCACCGTCATATGCAGGAACAGGAACCTTCAGCGGCCAAACCCTTACGGGCTTGCGCCGGGGGATTACGTCCGGATCATTGTAAGCGATACGGGGCCGGGCATCCCTGCCGAAATCCGGAAAAGGATATTCGACCCCTATTTCACCACGCGCCCACGCGGGGTTGGACTGGGGCTTGCCGTTTCGTGGTCCATAGTGCAAAAGCACGGCGGGCATATATGCCTTGGGCCGGAGACCGGCGGCGGGGCCGAGTTCCATATATACCTGCCTGTCAGCCAACAGGCCCCGGCCACGGCCCCGGCCACGGAAAAAAACATTGGACCGTCCGGTGGCAGGATTCTTGTTATGGACGACGAGGAGCTTATCAGGACGTCGGCAGCCAGCATGCTTTCCGGGCTGGGATATCAGGCGGAAGTGGCCGCCGACGGCGAATCAGCAATATCAAAATTCAGGGAGGCCGCCCTGGCGGGAAGGCCGTTTGCCGCCGCCATACTGGACCTGACCGTACCCGGAATGATAGACGGTAAAAAAGCGGCAACCGCGATACTGGAGCAATTCCCGGAGGCCAAACTCATAGTGTCCAGCGGATATTGCAATGATCCCGTTGTATCCGGGTTCAGGAAATACGGTTTCCGGGCCGCGCTGCTGAAGCCGTACAACCTGGAGCAGATTGCCCTGGCCGTCGAAACCGCTCTTAATGACGGCAAGCTGCCGTTTACCAGCTAGAAGCCGCAGCCCGGTTTAATATTTTAATATCTATCCTCGTACCGCTCACTTTTGCACACCTCTTTGACCCTGTCTTTAACCATCCGCCCATTGTCCCATATTCTCTCCCGGACCTTGGTGCACTTTGTCACAGGGTTGTAACCTTCGGGTTCGGCATAATAACGCCCCCTGCCGTTATCAGTAGTGTATTCCACGGGCCTCCCAGTATCGGCCACCTGCAGCGAACCCCGGTTTGATATGTCGGCTAGTGTGGCCCCGGCAATCGCGCCTATAGTAGCGCCCACCACCCCTCCGCGCCATGGATTATCACTGTCCAGGAACAAACCGGCTATGCCTCCGATAATCCCGCCTGTAGTGCCGCCCCTGGCCTCTTCTTCGGTACAGGCGGCAAAAGACATCAGCATCAAAACAACCAGAATAAAAGCCGTCTTTTTCATAGCAGCCTCCTTGTCCCTCTCCCTTTTTTAATATGCTATTTCAGGCATTGTCTCATATTTCAGCGGCGGCCCGCTAGTCCCCGGCCTGCGGCCTGTAAATCCCGGCCACGCTTGTCAGCAGGCCAAGCGGGCTTATCTCCTCAACCCGCCTTACTTCCTTCAGCCCAAATGGTATGAAAAAAACCACCACAAACCTGAGCAGGGAAGACAGCAGGAAAAGCGACAATATCCTATGGCCTGAAAGCCGCGGCAGTTCAGTTACCAGAAGGCCCCCGGCAAGCGCACCAAGGCAAAGACAGACGCCGGTTGCCGCATTGAGGTGCGCCACCCATCTGGTCCTTTCACCAGGCTCCGCGGAATCGTAAACGAAATTGGAGGCCGCAAGGTTGAACCCAGCCCATACAAAACCGGAAAACGCCTGGGCAAACCCGAGATAAAACGGGTTCCTGTTTATAAGCCACAGTGCCGGCACGAACACTATCAGCTTTGAAGTGAGCTTCATGATCTTTACGTTGCCGGCCTTGTCGGAGCGTCTGCCCCATCTTTTCACAGAAAGGTATGTGGCAACCGAAGATGCCGCGGTAAGCGCGATATATGTTGGGTATCCAAAATGAAGGCCCTTCAGCATCAGCACGGAGAAAAAAGGGCCTGATATGTTCGTTGCAAAGTTCAGCGCGCCAACAAAAACTACAAAACGGGCAAAGTTGCTGCAATGCCCCCCGCCGCGCAGGCATTGAAAAAATGAGGGGCCGGACCGCTCCTGCCTGAGCGCTGGCTCCTCCATTCGCATGAGGAAATTCCAGGAAAACATCCTTGCGATAAAGGCGGCCCCGAATAGGCACGCAAAACCAGCGGAGATGGCCGGCCCCTTTGCAATGCGCAGCACAAAACCAGCGGACAATGCGGCCGCTATGGTTACAAAACCAAGCGCCTGGTTTCTCCAGCCAAAGTACTCGCCCCATTTTTTCTCTTCTATTATCTCGGACATCATGCTGCTCCAGGGCGGATTTACCAGCGCGCCAAACGATGCAAACATGACAACCGCGGCAATGAACGCCAGCGGGCTCGCCATACCCAGGGCCGCTATTACCGCCATGAACAGAAGCGAAGCTGCCTGCAAAGGGACAAAAAGATTTATCAATAATTTTCTTGAACCAAGTTTTTTAACCAGGTCTGGGCTCTTGAGCTGCACCACGGAGGCAAACAGGTTTGGGGCCGCGCTCAGTATGCCCACCTGGCTCAGAGCGCCCCCGATAGCAAGCAGAAAAGGGGTAAAATAATCCGTTACCAGCCCGCCCATGCAGCTTGCAAATATGCCGTCCAGAAATGAGACCCTGAGCGTCCTGGCTTTGTTTTTTATCGAGTTTTGGGCCATAAAAGAAAATACCCCCCTTACCCGGCGGGGAAAAAACCCGCTTCCGCCATGAAATCTGTTTAAGAATTTTAAAATTAACGCTCCTTGGGTGTCGGTGATTCAAATCGCAAAACGGCCAGGGCGCATCGCGCATAGAATACCGGTTCAACAGCATGCAGCGGAAATGCCGGAAAAACTTGTAAAATGGAATAACCGGAATTCAAAAGGAGCAAGGAATGAAAAAATTTTATTTGTGGCTTCTGGTGCCTGCCGTATTGGTCACATTTTCCTCTTTCGCGCAGGCAGGCGAACATAAAAAAACAGTCACGGTAGCGCGCTTCAAAAACAAATCCGGATGGGCTGGATCCTGGGATATTGAAAATGGAGTGGCGGACCAGCTTACAGTTGCGCTGATACAAAGCGGCCAATTCGTGGTAGTATCCCGCCGGAAGGGAAAGCAGGGCTATAAATCCAACCGCGCGCAAGCCGGCCCGCTTGACACAGCCCAGATACTGATAAGAGGAACCATCACAGAGTTCCGGAACTCAAGTTCTGGCAGCGGCGGCGCGGGCATATTCGGTTTCGGAGGCGGGGGAAAAGAGGCCAAAGTGCGGCTCAGGCTCCGCCTTGTGGATACCGCTACCGGCCAGGCACTGGATTATATAAAAGCCGAAGGTAGTGCATCCGGAGCGGAAGACGCGGCCCGGAAAGCGCTTTACAAGGCGGTTAAAAAGATCATAAAGGACACAAGCAAAATCCCGTTTGAGGCGAAGGTGGTCTCCGTATCGGGGCCGGAGATCATCATCAGCGCGGGCCGGGAAAACGGAGTGTACATCGGAGATACATTTGGAGTTTACCGGGAGGGCAACGAAGTGGTGGACCCGGACACGGGAGTACAGCTTGGCCATGATGAAACAAGGATCGGGATGATAGAGGTTTACGAGGTCCATAATAGTTACTCGAAGGCAAACGATATGGACGGACAGGGGTTTGCCAAAGGACAGGTGGTACGCGGCGCCCCGTAACACCGTGAACAATAATTCAGACGTTAAATTTTCAGAGGCCCGGCGCTGGGGGTGACTGGGCGGGAAACACACACATCACACGAAATCCAGATATTCTCATCCTGGGCGCGGTCCACATAAGTTCTGCCGGAACGTATATAATATCGCCTTCTTTCACAAGGGCTACCCCATTCACCATCCAGCGGCAATACACCTGAAATTTGCTGATAATAACAGTTTATTCCAGGGCCATTCATTCAAAAAGTCCAGTCTGTCCGCCTTAATAATTTCAGCGGTACAATTTAATCAGCAGTAGA
>JAJYLE010000172.1 GCA_021788025.1 Nitrospirota bacterium | reverse complement strand
GGCATCGGCTATCTCCCGTTCTTTTGAACCTGGGGCCATGAATGAGGGCAACTGCTCCGGCTCCTTTACATTGAAGCGCCTCATCATGGAGTAGATGTGCCAGGAGGCCCTGAAACCAACCGGAGGCGGAGTAATAAGCGTATATACAACAGGCATTTTATTCCCCAGCCATTTTAAGAGGACTTTTAGATTATTCAGGAATTCTTCCTTGTTGAATATCCTGTCTGCAAGCCCGTTTTGAACGTCCCATACTATAAGGCAGGAGTGCGAAGGATCAATTATTTCTTTGAGATTTTCGTAAATGGTGATGCCGTTGGTTTTTTTCATTTTCAGTGTGGCCCTCCTTGAAATAATGTATTGTGGCTCAGCCTGGCTGTCACATCGAAAGAAAGATAAGTTGACATCCTTGTGGATTATGATAGCTCTATATAAGGGCGTTTAAAAGAAAAATTGAGTGATAACGGGAGGCCGCCATGGATTTTGAGACCCTTTGCATAAATACAATCAGAATGCTGGCCGCTGATATGGTTCAGAAGGCCGACTCCGGCCATCCCGGCATGCCCATGGGTGCCGCACCCATGGCTTACGTGCTTTGGTCCAAGGTCATGAAATACAATCCTGCGGACCCTAAATGGTTCGACCGCGACAGGTTTCTTCTTTCCGCCGGGCATGGATCGGCGCTGCTTTATTCCATGCTCCATCTGACAGGCTACGATCTGCCGATGGAGCAGTTAAAAAATTTCAGGCAATGGGGCAGCCAGACCCCCGGCCATCCCGAATACGGCAGAACCCCTGGCGTGGAATGCACTACCGGACCTCTTGGGCAGGGCTTTGCAAACGGTGTGGGTATGGCCATTGCGGAGCGCCATCTTGCCGCCCGGTTCAACCAGCCGGGGCATGAGATAGTGGACCATTATACTTTTTCCATAGTGAGCGACGGCGACATTATGGAGGGCATAGCCTCGGAAGCGGCCTCGCTTGCAGGGCAGTTCCGTTTGGGCAAGCTCATCTACCTTTATGACAATAACCATATAACACTTGCCGGAGAGACATCGCTTACGTTGTCTGAAAACGTGGGAAAAAGGTTTGAGGCATACGGCTGGCATTTCCAGGCGATGGAAGACGGCAACGATACCGGAGCAATTTTAAAGGCGATAAACGCGGCCAAAGAAGAAAAGGACCGCCCGTCACTCATATCGGTGCGCACGCATATAGGATTTGGAAGCCCGCACAAGCAGGACACATTTGAGGCGCACGGCTCGCCTTTAGGTGAGGAGGAACTGAAAGAGACCAAAAAGAACTTAGGGTGGCCCGTGGACAAGCCGTTTTATATTCCTGACGAGGTGCGGGATTATTTCAGAAAGGCAGCAGAGCGCGGCAAGGCTGCCCAGGACGGCTGGGAAAAGATGCTGGAATCATATGGCAAGACATCTCCGGAGATGAAAAAACTTTGGGGCCAGATGATGGGCGGAAAGCTTTCCGCGGACTGGGAACAAAAACTGCCGTCGTTCAAGGCAGGCGAAAAAGTGCCCACCCGCAAGGCAAACGGAAAGGCCATGAACGCAATTGCCGATTCCGCTCCGTTTTTAATCGGGGGCTCCGGCGATTTAAACCCTTCCACATTCACCCAGCTTGACGGCAAAGGCACGTTCGAGCCGCCGCGTGCAGGGGGCGAAAAAGTGCAGGGCTCCGTTGGGCCGTGGAGCTACGCGGGCCGCAACATTGCTTATGGCGTAAGGGAGCATGCGATGTGCGGTATCACAAGCGGGCTTGCCCTGCATGAAGGGCTTATGCCATACGCCAGCACGTTTCTCATATTTTCGGACTACGCCAGGGCCTCCATCCGGCTTGCCTGCCTAATGGGATTGAAGGTGGTTTACGCATTCACGCACGATTCCGTTATGCTTGGGGAAGACGGCCCTACCCATCAGCCAATAGAGCACCTGGCATCATTGAGGGCCATGCCCAATATGACCGTTATCCGCCCGGCCGACGCCAATGAGGCAGTGGAGGCATGGAAGGCCGCGCTCCTGCATGAAGGCGGGCCGGTAAGTCTTATCCTTACAAGGCAAAAGCTGGATGTGATAGACCGCTCCAGATACGCCGCTGCTGACGGCCTGCACAAGGGGGCGTATATATTGGCCGGAGGCGCGGAGGAAATCCCGGAAGTCATTTTAATAGCTACTGGCTCGGAGGTGAATCTGGCCCTGGCCGCATACGAGAAGCTGGCCTCCGGGGGCGTAAAGGCCAGGGTTGTGAGCATGCCCTGCTGGAACTATTTTGACAGCCAGCCGGATTCGTATAAAAATAAGGTGCTGCCGCCGGAAGTTACCGAACGGGTGGCGATAGAGGCGGCTGCCACTCTGGACTGGTATAAGTACGTTGGGCTTGACGGGGCTGTTATCGGCATAGACAGCTTCGGCGCGTCCGCGCCCGAAAAGGTGAACCTGGAAAAATTCGGCTTTACCGTAGATCACGTGCTCCATCAGGCAAAAGAGGTTATGGCCAGGAAAGTGGCTCGTTAAGTGATATTCAGCAGTATATGCGTGGAAGTTGGAAAGGAGCGTTCCAATGGCAAACCCATTGATTGAACTCAACCGGCAAGGGCAGAGCGTTTGGCTTGATTATCTCAGCAGGGACATGCTCAACTCCGGCGAGCTTAAAAGGCTTATAGATGAGGACGGCATTACAGGCGTAACATCCAACCCGTCCATTTTTGAGAAAGCTATTACGGGCGGCAGGGCATATGACGGCATAATTCAGGGTTTGATAGCCAGGGGTATTACAAACCCCAAGGAGATGTTCATACAAATGGCGGCTGCTGATGTTGCTGACGCAGCAAAACTCCTTCGGGGCGTATACGACAAAACAGGAGGCGCTGACGGATACGTAAGCATAGAAGTCTCCCCGGACCTGGCCTACAATGCCGAAGCCACCATTGCGGAGGCCAGAAGGCTTTTTTTGCTGACGGGCGGCGGGAACGTGTATGTTAAAGTTCCGGCCACAAAGCAAGGGTTGCCGGCCATCAGAAAGCTTGTAAGTGAAGGACTGAACATAAATATAACTCTGCTTTTTGCGGCACAAAGATATCAGGAAGTAATGGACGCCTATTTAAGCGGACTGGAGGACAGGATTTCCAAAGGTCTGCCGATAGATAAGATTACATCGGTGGCAAGCTTTTTTGTAAGCCGTGTGGACACGCTGGCAGACAAGATGCTGGACCGTCTTTACCAGGAATCCGGCGTTTCCGGCAAGGAAGTGATCCAGGGCTTTTACGGCAAGGCGGCTGTAGCAAACGCAAAAATAGCCTATAAAAAATACCGCGAGGTATTTGAAGGCGACCGCTTCCTTTCAATAGAAGAGAAGGGTGGCCGGGTACAGCGGATACTTTGGGCCAGCACCAGCACAAAAAATCCGGCCTACAATGACATTAAATACGTTGAGGAGCTTGTCGCGCCGGACTCTGTAAACACCATGCCTGAAAACACGATAAAGGCATTCAAGGACCATGGCAAGGTGCGCGTATCCATATATGACGGCATGGAGGGCGCGCAGAGGATTGTGGACGAACTGAAGGACGCCGGAGTGGATATGGATTATGTGACAGCGGAACTGGAGTCCGAAGGGGTGAAGCTCTTTTCGGACTCGTACTTCTCCGTGCTTGAAAAGATCGCCCAGAAAAGAGACAGCCTGCTTAGCAGGGCGGGAAGATAAAACCGCGGGCAAGCGCTCTTTTCCAGACCTGTCAGACATGCCTGGCAGGTCTGAGAAAATTCCAGATTGAATTAAGCCTTACCGCCGTCTCCCGCTGCCGTTTTTATCGCGTGGCCGCCGAACTGTTTCCTGAGCGCGGCCTCCAGCCTGAAGGCAAAATCGCTTTTCCCCCTGGATGTAAACCGGCTGAAAAGCGACGCGGCTATTACTGGCGCGGGCGTGCCGCTTTCAACTGCGTACTGGAGCGTCCATCGCCCTTCGCCTGAATCTTCAACATACCCTTCAACGCCGGCAAGTTTTCCGTCTTCCTCAAAAGCCCGCTGCGCAAGCTCCAGGAGCCAGGAGCGCACAACGCTTCCGGTATTCCAGAGTTTTGCTATGCTTGCGAAATCGAAATCCTTCGAATATTCCGAGGCCTCCAGAAGCGAGAATCCCTCCGCGTAGGCGGACATCAGGCCGTACTCGATCCCGTTATGCACCATCTTTACAAAATGCCCCGCGCCGGATGGCCCGCAATGTAAATAACCGCCTGCCGGGGCAAGGGCCTTAAGGTATGGCGAAAGCATGTCAAAGGCCTCCCTTGGCCCGCCCAGCATCATGCAATAGCCTTCTTCCAGCCCCCAGATGCCGCCGCTTACGCCGGCATCAACATAGTAAATTCCGGTGCCGGCAAGATCGCCCGCCCGCCTAACGTCGTCTATATAGTGGCTGTTGCCGCCGTCTATGATTATATCGCCCTTTTCAAGCAGGCCCTTGAGTTTGGCGACAGTATCATCCACGGGTTTGCCGGCAGGCAGCATTATCCACACCGCCCTTGGGGCGGAAAGCCCCTTTACAAGTTCATCCAGGCTGGCCGCGCCTTTGGCGCCCGCTTCAGCCAATGTCTTTATCTTGGGGGCGTTCCTGTCGAATACGGAAACGCCAAGTCCGCCTCGCAGTATTCTCCTTGCCATATTGCCCCCCATTTTCCCAAGCCCGATTATGCCTAATTGCATTTGATAGACCCTCCTTGCCGCGGTAATATTGAAACCTTTGCCTCAATAACAGAAGCCGCATCCTTATCCGCATAGAAGATAAGTTCGCCTGTTTCCGGTTTTACAAGCGAGGCTGGAAGCGCAGCCTCCGGCGGCGCCGACAGCACTTCATAAAGGACCTCTGCCTTTTTGCCGCCGCTTACCAGGAATATTACCTGCCGCGCCCTGTTTATTGCCGCAAGGGTAAGCGTTACCCTGTCATTTTTCTGCTTGCTGGAAACCGGGGCCACAAGCATGCCGGTTTCTTTGAAAACCGGGTTGTCTTTTCCCGGGAAAATGGAAGCTGTATGGCCGTCCTTGCCTATGCCCAAAAGCACAAGATCGAAGCCGCCTTCTTCCATTACATTCCTGATCTGCCGTTCGTAATCCAGTGCGCTTTCCTCAAGAGACAGGGAGGTGTTAGAT
>JAJYLE010000171.1 GCA_021788025.1 Nitrospirota bacterium | reverse complement strand
AAACGCTCCGCCGACGGACGCCTGCCTGCCTCTGCAAATTCCCTTACAAGCGGGTTATGGGGGCTGCTTATCCGCTTCATCGGGTTTATCCGCTTAATGGAGCGCGAACTTCTGCTTGGCGCAGGATAGCTGGGCTGAATAGCTTTCCGGAAAGGCCTTGCGGCAAAGGTCCAGTATTTTTTTGGGGTAAAAGCCGCTTTCCAACTCTTTTCCCGCGGCCCTCTCCTGCCAGAGGCACGTCTGGTATAACTGGGTATTGTTGCCGGACTTGCTGACGCAATAGTCCACCAGGTTCAGCACGTCCGTGGCAACCGGCCGCCATAGGACGATTATGATTATGATTACAAGTTTTTTCATAGGTTAAGCAATTATATATTATCCGCTCTCCCGCTTTTTTGCTTATGCCGGGGGCCGGACGGGCAAATACTTGATCAGCCCTGTAAACCATATACTTGACAAAAAAAGTAAACTATTATAAAAATAATCATGCTTAAGCTTTCGACAAAAGGACAGTACGGAGTGAGGGCCATGTTTGAAATAGCCAGGGGATATCCCGGTAAGCCCATAAATATTAAAGAGATATCGGCGCGCCAGGATGTCTCGGTGCCTTATCTTGAACAAATACTGAACACGCTGCGGAGGGCCGGGCTTATAACCAGCATAAAGGGGCCTGGCGGAGGCTACGTGCTTTCAATGGACCCCGGGGGCATAAGCATAGGGCAGATACTCAAGGAGCTGGACGGCCCAGTGGCACTTACGGCATGTGCGGACCCGCTTGAAGGCTGCATCAGGGCCGACGGCTGTGTAACCTCGCTCTTATGGAGGGCTCTGGGGGAAAAAATCGAATCCTTCCTGGATACGATCACACTTGGCGACCTTTCTCACAAGAAATCGCTTAGAAAACATATAGGGAAGCTCGATCACGCCGTAAAAACCGTGCCCAGGCAGGGTGAAAAGCAAGGGCGGCGCCGGGAAGCGCGAAAAACACCGGCTAGCGAGGGCTCCCTTGGGCAGGGGGCAAGGGTTTGAGGTTTGTAGACGGGATAAGGCCGGATGTTACAGCGGACATCGTATATATGATGTGCCCTATGCACCTTCTGAAGCTGGAAGACATGATGAAAGGTTTGCAACCGGGGCAGGTGCTGGAGATACTTACCGATTACGATGGAGCGCTGGAGGATGTGCCGGAATGGTGCGACAAGACCGGCAATGAGTTTCTAGGCATGTCCGAGTCTCCGGATTTTTACAAGCTTTATGTAAGGAAAGCAAACGGGTGTAAACCGTGCTGCCCTTTGAACACCGGGCCTAAAGGGGCCGGCGCCAGGGGGACGTGCCCGAAAGATCGGGCGCGTGGAAACAAAGCCTAAGGAGGCAAACTGATATGCGTTATTTCGATTATATGGCCACAAACCCCTTGAGGCCCGAAGCGCTCGAGGCGATGATGCCTTATCTGAAGGAACAGTTCGGCAATCCGCTAAGCCTGTATGACCTTGGCGGCAAGGCTAGACAGGCCGTTGAGGACGCCAGGGCCCAAGTTGCCGCCCTCATAAATGCAAAGCCGCAGGAGATCATATTCACGGCCGGCGGTGCGGAGGCAAATAATTTTGCGATAAGGGGTTTGGCCCTTGCAAACAGGCAAAAGGGAGCCCATCTTATAGTCTCCAGGATGGAGCACCATTCCGTTTTGAACCCGGCACGGATACTTGAAAAAGAGGGCTTCGCGGTAACTTATCTTAATGTGGACAGGTCCGGCGCGGTTGATCCAGCGGAGGTCGAAAAGGCCATAACAAAGGAAACCATACTAATATCGGTGCTATCGGCCAGCCCGGAGGTTGGAACCATCGAGCCGGTGGACGAGATAGCCGCAATCGCGGCAAAACACCAGATTTTATTCCATACGGACGCGGTTGCCTCGGCGGCATATCTGCCCAGCAACGTAGACAAGCCCGGTATTACGGCCCTGAGCCTGTCTGCCCATGAATTTGGCGGCCCGAAGGGGGCCGGGGCGCTTTATGTGAAGGGCGGAACCAGGATAATGCCCCTGATATACGGCGGCATACAGGAAGGTGGCAGGCGCGCCGGGACCGAAAACGTGCCGGCCATAGCCGGAATGGGCGCGGCAGCCAGCCTGGTTAAGGCGGAACTGGCTGAAGGCAAGGAGGCCGCCAGGCTCAGCGGATTAAGGGACAAGCTCATAAAAGGCATACTGGGCGGTGTTGAAAACGCCTACCTCACCGGCCATCCGGAACGCAGGCTTCCAGGGCACGCCAGCTTCTGCGTGGAGTTTATAGAAGGCGAGGCGATGCTGCTTATGTCCGCAGCAAAAGGGATATATGCCGCAAGCGGTTCTGCTTGTTCATCAAAGGCCCTGAAGGCGTCTCCAGTCCTGCTTTCCATGGGGATATCGGCCCAGCTTGCACAGGGCTCTATTGTATTCAGCATGGGCGGAGGCACCACGGATGAAGACGTGGATTATGTAATTTCCGAGTTCCCGCCGGTTGTTAAAAGGCTCAGAGAAATATCGCCCTATGCAGGCGGCTGGGGCGAAGCAAAGGAGAATCCCACATGTATTCAGAAAAACTGATGGACCACTTTACAAATCCACGAAATGTCGGTGAAATACCGAACGCAGACGGAATTGGCGAGGAAGGCAACCCCACATGCGGCGACGTTATGAAGATATCCATTAAGGTGGAGGACGGCAGAATAACTGACGCAAAATTCAGGACTTTCGGCTGCGGCGCCGCAATAGCCGTCTCCAGCATGGTTACTGAAATGGTGAAAGGCAAGACCCTGGATGAGGCTTTGGCTATCACCAAGGAGGCTGTAGCCGCGGAACTGGGCGGGCTTCCGCCGCAAAAGATGCACTGCTCCAACCTGGGCGCAGACGCACTCAGGAGGGCCATAGAGGACTACAAAGGCCGGAAGGGGGCCGGTCCGGCCTAAAGCCTATGGGCTGGGGCGCATAAACGCCAATGCGCCCTGCCTGTACCCCAAAAACTCTGATTTGACACTATTTTTTCAACTCTGATACATTAAAACCTATGGCTGACAAGGCTTCAGTTAGTAAAGAGGCCCAGAAATACCTCGCAAAAGGGCAAATCGACAAAGCTATCGCCGAATGGGAAAAATTCCTGGCATCCTCTCCGGATGCCAACAGTTTTAATACCGTCGGGGACCTGTATTTAAGAAAAGACGACCGGAAAACCGCCACGGAGATGTTCCATAAGGCTGCCGGCCTCTTCAGGAAAGACGGGTTCTCGCTTAAAGCCCTTGCACTTTATAAGAAAATACTTAATGTAAATTCCTCGGATTCGGCAGCGCTTTTTGCGCTTGGGGAACTAAACGAAGAAAAAAATATAGCTACCGACGCGATAAAGTATTACCTTGCCGCCGGTGATTTATACATCAAGGCCAATGCCAGGAAAGAAGCTGGCGCAGCATATGGCCGCATAGTAAAACTTGCCCCCGCAAATCTTTCGCTGAGGAAAAAAATAGCCGAGCTGTATTCCCGCGAGGGCTATGTGGAAGAAGCGGCCGCGGAATACGTTGCGGTGGGGCGGATGCTGATTGAGCAGGGGACGAAGGCCGAAGGCAAAACTTACCTGGAACGCGCGCTGGAGATAAGGCCTTCCAACAGGCCGGCACTCATTGCACTTGCAAATATGTCCGAGGGCGATGGGGATTTGGGCAAAGCCATCGGGTATTTGAAAGAAGCGGCCAAGATCCCCTGGAAAGGCCAGGACCTTCCGCTAAAGCTTGCCGGGCTTTGCTTCAAGGCCGGCGACCTTCAGGGAGCAGAGGAGTATGCAAATTCCGTTCTCCAGGCGGACCCTTCCAACATGGAGGCAAAGCGTATAATCGCGGAAGCTTACATCAGCCATGGCAACATAGATGCGGCTTGGGAACAATATGCTCCCGTCCTGGATGAACTCATATTTAAAAACCGTTTCGACGAGGCAATCGGGGTACTTAATACTTTTAAAGATGTTGAGCCCGTGGAGGCCAGGCGTAAGCTGGTTTCTTTTTATAAACAGAAGAACGACAACGAGTCCGTCCTGAGGGAACTTAAGGAATTGGGAAACGTTCTGGAAGAATCCGGGATGAACCAGGAGGCGCTAGCCTGCTATAAGGAGGCCCAGAGCATTGCCCCAGATGACAGCTACATCCTGGAAAAACTGGCCCAGATTGAACCGCCGGAACCGGAAGAGGACGAAAAAAGCTTCGAGGAGAAACTGCTGGAGGCCGATCTTTTTATAGGTTACGGGATGGTGGAAGAGGCGAAAAAATCGCTTGAATCCCTGAAACTGGAGGACCCTTCCAACCCCGAAGTCCATCTGAAGCTTAAATCCATTTATAAAAACGCCGGAGAAAAAGAACAGGCCGTAACCGAATGCATCGTATTATCCGAGATTTACAAGAGGGATGGCAATCTTGCCTTAAAGGACCAGATAATAAGCGAGGCGTTCTCAATATATCCGGAGGACCCCCGTCTTACCGAACGGTTCGGGCCACCCCCTGAGCAGGAAGAAATCCAAACGGACCAGGATGCAATAACTGAGAATGGAGCTCCTGCCGGATTAAGCGGGGCACAAGAAGACCTCCAGCCCGCCCAGCCCGAAGGGACGCAGCAGCAGTCTGAAGGTGAGGAATGCGAGGAGGAACTTGCCGAGGCCGGATTTTACATGAGCCAGGGCCTTTATGACGAAGCGGAAAAGATTTTTCTCAAGTACGCGGCGCGTTTCCCTGAAAAGGAGGAGATACAGGCCCAACTGGAAGAAATCCAGAAGCAGAGGGCCAGTTCCGGCATTTTTGACGGGCTTGAGCCGGAAATGGTATTGCCTGCCGCAGAAGGGGAAAGCATAAATCTTGAGGAAGTGCTTGCCACCGGAGACGCCGAACCGGCCCTGGATAAAGAAGTAATGGACATCTTCGAGGAATTCAAAAAAGGGCTTGAAACCCAGCTTGAGGCCGAGGATACGGAAACGCATTACAACCTGGGTATAGCATACAAGGAAATGGGGCTTCTGGACGATGCCATCAGGGAATTCAAGGCGGCCCAGCAGGATCCAGCCCTGTTTGTTAATTCGGCCTCCATGCTGGGCATCTGCTATATGGAAAAAGAGATTTACGCGCCCGCCATAGATGCCCTTCAAAGCGCGCTTATGAAGGCGGACAAATCAAGCGACGCCAGATGGGGGCCTGCTC
>JAJYLE010000170.1 GCA_021788025.1 Nitrospirota bacterium | reverse complement strand
GAAAACCGAGGACCTTGTCCAGGCCTATTTCCATTCGATGGGCAACATCTCCATCCTTACAAAGGATGAGGAGACCGAGCTTGCCAAAAAGCTGGAGCAGGGCAAACTGATTATTAAAGAGATCGTCAGCACTTTGCCCATTTTCAAACGGATAGAGTCCTCCATAGACCTGGAAGAAGAAGGCATAACGGAAGAGGAAAGGGCCGAAGAGGCTATCAGAAAAACAATGGCCAGGCTTGAGGAACTGCTGGAAAAAATATTCGAGACGGACCGCAAGCTGGGCAGGCATAAGAGCCTCAAAGACTTGAAAAAAACCGTAAAGGAAAAAAGCCAGAAGGGCGTCACAAGCAAAAAACTGGAACTGCTGGCCAAGGACGTGCAGCAGGAATATAAAAAGATAGAGGCTGAGATCGGGGTTAAGATGGAGACGCTGCGGATCCACTGGGACCGCCTGCAGAAGGCAAATACCCTTGTGCGCGAGGCCAAGAATGAGCTTATTACCAGGAACCTGAGGCTGGTTGTTAATATTGCTAAGAATTACGTTGGCAGGGGCCTGCCTCTGCTGGATCTTATACAGGAAGGCAACATAGGTCTGATGAAGGCCGTCGATAAATTTAAATATGAGAAGGGCTTCAAGTTTTCCACCTATGCCACGTGGTGGATACGCCAGGCCATAACCCGTGCCCTTATAGACCAGACCAAGACAATCAGGGTGCCTGTGCACATGATGGAGTTTTACAACCGGGTGACCAAGGCCTCCAGGGAGCTTACGCACCAGCTTGGACGCGAACCTTCCAATGAGGAATTGGCTGCAAAGCTTGTTGTTCCGGTGAGAAAGGTGGACGAGGTGTTCAGGGCCATTCAGGATCCCATTGCTCTCCAGACGCCTATTGGTGACGAGGACACCGAACTGGAGGACTTCATTGGTGACAAGAACAGCCCATCTCCTTATGTGGATGCCGAGAAATCGGAGATATCGGAGCAGATACAGGGAATCCTGAAGACGCTCACCCCAAAAGAAGAAAAAGTAATCCGGATGCGTTTTGGAATCGGGACGGACCGTGACCATACTCTTGAAGAGGTTGGCAGGTATCTCTCTATCACCCGCGAAAGGGTGCGCCAGATAGAGGCCAAGGCGTTACGCAAACTGAAGCACCCCAGCCGCCTGAGGGCTTTAAAGAACCTGGGCTAAAAAAGACGGTAATTCAAGTCCCCAAAAGGCAATTGCTTTTGGGGGCTTTTTATTTACAATGAGGACGATAAGGGAATCGCTTTTGTTTTATTATTTTCCGCCCTCCGTCTGCGCCGCTCTGTTTAATGCGCACAGGACCGCCTTGAAAGAGGCCACGTCTATATTGGGACCGATCCCAGCACCCCAATAATCTTCATGCTTCTCGTCTTCTATTTTTATATATGCGGCGGCCTTTGCGCCGGCGCCTTTATCAAGTGCGTGCTCGTGATGAGCTGACAGCCTGAAATCAAGGTCCAGTGCCGATTTAAGAGCATCGCACATAGCATCGATGGGGCCGTTTCCGCGCCCGGAAATATTCGTGCTTTTACCGTTATGAGCTATTGTTGCCATTATAGCAACGCCGGATGACTGCCCGTTGCCAGCATCCGTCAACTGATAGCCCTTAAATTCAAAAGGTTGGTTTCTTTCCAGGTACTCCTGCTCAAAAGCCTCCCATATGGCATGAGGCGGCACTTCCTGCCCTGTTTCATCCGATATGGTCTGGACTACCCGTGCGAACTCCGAATGCATTGGCCTTGGCATCTGGAGGCCGTATCCGTTTTCCAGAACATACGAAATACCGCCCTTGCCAGACTGGCTGTTTATTCTGACTATGGATTCATATGTCCTTCCCACGTCTGCGGGGTCCAAAGGTAGATAGGGCACTTCCCAGAACAGGTTCTTTTCTTCTGCCCTGGCCTTCATCCCTTTATTGATTGCATCCTGATGGGAGCCTGAAAAGGCCGTATATACCAGTTCTCCGGCATAGGGATGTCTTATATGCACGGGCATATTAGTGCAAAGCTCATAAACAGAAATTATCCTGCGCATATCACTCAAGTCTAGCCCCGGGTCTATTCCCTGGGTGCAAAGATTCAGGGCCAGGGTAATTATGTCCGCGTTGCCGGTGCGCTCTCCATTTCCAAAAAGGGTCCCCTCCACCCTTTCCGCGCCAGCAAGCAAGGCAAGCTCAGTGGCGGCTATCCCTGTGCCCCTGTCATTATGAGCGTGCACGCTGAGAATAATGGAGCCCCTGTTTTTTATATTTCTATGGAACCACTCTATCTGGTCCGCATAGATATTTGGCGTGGCCATCTCCATCGTCAAGGGCAGATTGATTATCATTTTCCGCTCAGGGCGGGGCTCCCAGATATTCATTACGGCCTGGCAGATTTCAACCGCAAAATCGGGCTCGGTAGCCATGAAGCTTTCGGGCGTATATTCAAAAATTATGTTGCTGCCTTTCTGCTTTCCGGCTTCCTGTTTTATAAGCATTGCGCCCGAAACAGCAAGCGCCTTTGTTTCAGCCCTGCTCATCCTGAAAACCACCCGCCGTTGTAAAGTTGACGTAGAGTTATATAGGTGCACAATAGCGTTACTCACGCCGGCAAGCGACTCGAAAGTTCTCCTGATCAAATGCTCACGGGCCTGGGTCAGCACTTGAATGGTTACATTTTCTGGCACGCGGTTGCCTTTTGCCAGATAGCGGATAAAGTCATAGTCTTCCTTGGAAGCGGAAGGGAAACCGGCTTCAATTTCCTCAAATCCCATATCGGCCAGGAGTTTGAACATGCGCCATTTTTTCTCCGTGTCCATGGGGGTAAACAGGGCCTGGTTGCCGTCTCTCAAGTCCACGCTGCACCATTTGGGGGCGCAAGTGATTCTGCTGTCCGGCCAGGCCCGGCCCGTTATGTTTATTTTTGGAAAAGGCTTGTATTTAAAATACGGCATCTCGGTTTTCATGCAAGTAGCTCCTCAGAAATTTCGTTTGTTTTTTGCAATAAAAAAAGCCGCGGGCCTTCTTAAGGAACCGCAGCCTTTTTTATTCTATTTTCGAATTATCTACTGGCAGAAGCCAGAAAATACACGGCTGAGGTCCCTAGAAAAGGCCCTCAATAAGTCGAAGCAAAGTGTATTTCCCGTAATTCATGAAATCAAGTGTATAAAAAAAGCATTAGGCAAGTCAATATTTAAAAAAGCCGCCGCTGCAATCAAAAAATGGGTTTCCGGTTCCGCCTGCGCCTGATAGAATTTTATTATCAACATCCAAGGAGCATTTCCCATGATGAGCTATCAGCAATTCCTTCAGCGCATTCAGTGGGTGGGGCATTTCGATTCCGTGCGGCAGGCTGAGAAGGCCTCCAAGGCCGTTTTAAAGACCCTTGCTCGCAGGCTTTCTGAGCAAGAGGCCAGGCATCTCTGGCACCAGCTACCTCCCGGTATAGAGATTTCGGTCAAGCATGAAAAAGGGCACGAGAAATTCGGTGTGGATGAATTTTTCGACATGGTAGCGGAGCAGGAGAGAGTAACCTTCAAGGAGGCCATCAATCATTCGGAAGCAGTGCTGGGTGCGCTACAGGAGAACATCCCATCCAAAGATATGGAAGAGATGCTCTCCTTTTTGCCTGAAGATTACGCAACCTTGCTCAGCCGGGCCAGGGACCTGGCATTGGCAAGCAGATAACTTATTTTATTCCGGTTACTTTGTCTCCCGGAGATATGGGTTTTACGCTTTTTTCAACCATGGCAGTTGCCGTATCTGCCGTAACCACCATTACTCTGAGCAGGCCGTTTGGGTCCGGCCCGAAAAGCGTTTGAACTTCATCACCAGGCTGAAGCCCGCCCAGGATGCCCTTGTCCAGATAAACTACGTCGCCTTGAGCGCCAAATATCATTGGCTTTTTAAGCGCTACTACATGGGTGCTGACATCGGGTTTGGGGGCCGGGCCGGCCTCAACAGGGGCGGGCTTATTATAGGCTAGTACCACGTTGCCAGGCGCTATCCTGCCGAACACCTTGATAATCGTGGCCCTGGCCACGCTGCCCCGGGATCTTTTTTCCTGCGCTATCCCAAGCTGGGTTACCCGATACCAGTTTTTGCCAGTCACAGGGTCTTCTATCCTACGGACGTCGGCAATAATGAATTTCTGAAAAGGGGAGGCCGGAGATTTCAAATCCAGATAAGCGTCATCCCCCTCTGTTATGATCCGCCTGCCGCTTACCGCACTTTCCAGCCAGCCTTCCTTAAGGACAGTTTTGGTCAGGTAGCCGCATGACAGCAGGTCATTTGCCGTAAAAACGTATTGTTTAGGAGCGGGCTGCGGGGCAATTGCGGCGGCATTTGCGGCCGGTGCTGCGGGAGCAGGGGCTGGCACTGGTGCCGGCGCTGGCGAAGTAGCATAGTTTTCTTCTACGAGTGGTTTTGCGTATTGTAGTGGTATCTTGATCTTTTCTCCTGGGTATATAAGATCCGGGTTTTTAATTCCGTTTTCTTTCCATACGAGTGGCCATTGGAATGGGTGACTGAGCTGGCCGGTGGCTATGCTCCAGAGCGTGTCACCTTTCCGTACCGTGTAAGTCCGGGTCTGATATCCGGGATCAGCGCCCGGTTGCGCGCCAGCGGCAAAAGTTGAAGCAAGCAGAACCAGCAGGGAAGAGACCGTAAGAGTTATTTTCCTCATGGCCGCTCCTTCCTTATAAAATTTGTTCTTAACATATCGTGCCATTGCGGGAAAAGTCAATGACGAAAGTTTCAATTTTTTTTTTCAAAGTGCATGGCCTTGATCAGTGCGCTTCTGGCAATATGTTTTAGCTCCTCGTCGCGGATGGGGACAAGTTTGTCTTCCACCTCCCGCTCAACTGTTGCTGAAACTATGGGGGCCCGCTTTTCGGGTTGCTTTTTGGCCGGCAAGGCAGGAGCGGCAATCCTGCCCGCGGTGAAGCGGATATCTTTTACACCCAGGTCCTTCAGCCTGCCAATGATCTCCTGTTTGAAGAAATTGGCCTGTTCAAGCCAGAGGGGAGAATCAGCACGGAGGGTCAGCACGCCATCAGAGAGCCTCCATGGGCGAAGGTTTTGCGCCAGCCGTTCGCCAGCCAGCGCATCCCATGTTTGCTTTATGAGATTCAGCCTTGCGCCTTCCTCAATTCCCAGTTCCCTGGCCAGGCCGGCCAGGCCAGAGGACATTTTCCGCAAGCTTATTTTA
>JAJYLE010000169.1 GCA_021788025.1 Nitrospirota bacterium | reverse complement strand
TGCGGAGAGCCCGGGGGCGCAGAAAGGCGCCGGACCGGCTGCCGCAGGCCGCAAGGTGCTTGCCGTGTATGCGGAGAAAAAATTTCTTCGCGGGCTTATTTCCTCCCTTAAATCCCTGGGTGCGGAACCCTCCGTGATAACCTCGGTGGAGCTTGCGGGCCAGGCCCCGCCAGGGCAGGCCGTCTCATTCCAGAAACTTGTTCCTGCACTTGCCGGGGAGGCGCCTGCCGCCGGCAAGGAGGAAAGAAAGGCCCTGGCCCTGAAGGAGTTTGAAAAGCCGGTGATCAACCTGAGGCGGGGTGACATGGCTTACACGAAGGAGCAGGAGGAGTTCAGCCGTTCCCTGAAAAAGACATTTATGCTTGCAGCCGTGCTTGTGCTTGTGCTCTCCGTGAAAAACGGTGTGACGGCCATTATATATAACAGGCACGTCCAGGCCATCGAAAATGAGATGGCGCTTGCCTACAAGAAGAGCTTTCCCGGTTCCAGGGTCTCCGGCGGCCCGGCCTCGCTTTATGCCCTGAGAAGCGATATTGCCAGCATGCAGCGGAAGCTGTCGGGCATCGGCGGGATACCGGCGATGGAGGACCTGAAGGTCCTTACGGAAAATAAGGTAAATAACGTTGCATACAATGATATACATATGGACCAGTCTGGAATTACCGTGAAGGGGGAAGCAAAATCCCTGGACGACATATCGGCCGCAAAAAAAGCGCTGTCGAAGGCGTTTTCTGTAAACGTGACCGAGACCAGCAATTCGGCCTCCGGCGTATCGTTTACCATGAGGCTTAAATGAAATTGTTCGGCAATCTGGAACTGGATGCGGACAAGAAGAAATACCTGCGCCCCGCGATGGTTGTGCTGGCGCTGTGCGTGATTTTTCTGGTTACAGCGTTTGCTGAAAGCTCCGCCCAAAAGAGACTGCGGCTTGCACAAAAGGAGAGCGTGGAATTTGCTTCACTGGACTCCCAATATTCCGGGCTGAAGGCCCAGGTGGACGAATTGGACAAGCGTGTGGCCCTGAGTCCCAAAACCGGCATTCTCAAGACGGCCGGGGACATCTTTGCGTCTATGGGACTTCAGGACCGCATCTCCTCTATTAAGCCTATGGAGACAACCCAGTCCGGCGGGCTGACATCAGAAAAGGCCGAGGTATCGCTTAAAAAAATGGACTTGAACCAGGCTGTAAACGTGCTGTACCGGCTGGAAAACGCTCCGATGCTGCTGACCTTGAAGGAGGTGGACCTCAGGAGCTCTTTTTCCGCCCCAACGCTGGATATGCGGCTGGTATTGGAGCTGACTTCAAAGAAGTGAAAAAAGTATTAATCGCATTGGCCGTGCTGGTTGCCGTTCCTTTCGCGCTGTGGTACGTGGCCATCCCCAATTCGTCCGTGCCCGCCTTTATCAATTCCGGGCTGTCCAGGGCTGGGGCCGCGGTAACGGCGGACAACTTCAGAAAAACCCTGTTCCTCGGATTCCGGGCCGATGGCGTGGACGTGACGGTTGCGGGCAGGAATGCGATGAAGATAGACCATCTGCGGGGCGCGATAAGCCCGCTTTCGCTTTTTATTCTTAGCCCGAAGGTCCGCTTCAACATCGAAGCCGCGCAAGGGACGGTACATGGCGTTTTAACCTATCACATTATTGGCGGCAAGAGCAGTCTGGCCGCGGAGGCCGATGGAATCCGGCTGGCCGCAATCTCCTCCATAAAAAGAGGCATGGACGGCACGTTTGAGGGCAACCTCAGCCTTGATGGGGCCCAGGGGAAGCTGACATTCGTGATGTCCGGGCTTTCCAATTTTCCGTACGGGTTTACAAGCGCAAACGGGCTTGTCCGCATAAACGGCGGGGCCCTTAAGCTAGAGTCCATCTCGCTTGAAAGCGCGCTGATGTACGCCAAGGTGAAGGGCGATATAAAGGACGGCCGCTATAATGTGGTCACCGAGATAATGAAACAGCCCGCCAGCCTGACGGCATCGGGAACGGCAGGTACGGCTGGCACGGAGCCGTCGCTGGGCCAGTCCCTTGGTAATTTCCTGCCTTCGGGCAAGATGACCGTGCCTGCATCGGGGTCTCTTCAGAGTTTATTCTAAAAGGGCGCGCTACCCCCATTTGCGCCCCCCAAAGGCGGCAATTTACGTGTTTTTTATTGTGTCCGGTTTTTCTGAAACAAAAACGCTGCTTATGCCGTGCTCCGTTTTTTCCCAGTAACTTGGATTGGAAAACAACTGGTAGAGCGCCCGGTAGCTGGCAAAACTTGCCAATAGCCAGTAAATTGGCGCGGTCAATACATAAGGCATTATAGAATACATGCGCCTTCGCAATACACCCATTAAATTAAAAAGAATCAGCAATAAGTTGCCGGCTATAAGATTAAACCAGGCCAATTGCAATGTGGGAGAAGGGAAAAGATTGCTGACCTTGCTGTATCCAAATATAAGGCTGGCTATGAAAATAAGGAGAAGAACGATATTGGCCAAATTTGAAACTACTGTTCCGCCAACGAAAAACTGGAAACTCAAAAAACCCCAGCAGCCCAGGTCTTTAATCAGTTTTACCGGGTTCCGCATATGCACAAGATAGGTTTGCATATAGCCCTTTATCCACCTGGTCCTCTGTTTTATCCAGTTGGAGATTTTGCAGTTGGCTTCCTCGTAGGTTGTTGACGGGATAACCCGGGAGATATATCCCAGTCTGCCCATTCTTATCCCCAGGTCCGCGTCTTCGGTTACATTGAAAGGGTCCCACGCAACCATTTGTTTGAGCAAGGCGGTTTTGAAATGATTGCTGGTGCCGCCCAGGGGGATCGGGGCGTTAAGCTTGCATAGCGCGGGCAGCATAAGATCAAACCAGAACGTGTATTCCATGGTAAACATCCTGGTCAGCCAGTTTTCCTTGCTGTTGTAATAATTGAGGCAGGATTGCACGCAGGCCAGGCGTTCACCGCCGTCTCTAAATGCCTTGATAGCTGATTTTAACTGATTTGGGTCTGGCCGGTCCTCAGCGTCAAAAATGGTTATGTACTCGCCGCGGGCAAATTTAAGGGCATAGTTGCAGGCCCTGGGTTTGGTCCTGGGGCTGCCGTGGGGTACAAGCACTATTTCAAAATAGGAAGGCAGCCTGAGGGCCTTCACTATCGGGATTGTCTCTAAATCGTCATATTCAAGCACCAGTTTTATATCCAGTTTATGGGGCGGGTAATCGAGCAGCTGAAGATTTTGGGAAAGATGTTCTATCGTTACGCGCTTTTCTTTCCGGAGCGGGACCAAAATAGTATATACAGGCAGCATGCGTTCATCGGTCTCCGGCTGTTCCTCTTCTTTTTCATGATGAATTTTCATCCCTATCGCCGTCAACGTGAACTTGAAAAGAAGGACCCCGGTTATAGACAGGGTAAGGAAGGTATTAAGCGCCATCACGCCAAACGGATAGCTGACATAAAGCACAAGGGAAAACAGTATCAACAGGGCAATGCCAGTATACTTTTGCGAAGGAGTAAAGGTGTTCCTCGCGCTTTTGGTGCTGTCGTTTTCGTAAAGCTCGGCCATGATTTCATGTGAATAATTTTTGGTGAAGGTTTTTTGCAAAATGGAAAAAATATCGAATTTGGCCGTTGCTACAATCCTTGTGCCTGGCCCCCATGTGTCCCTTATTTTTTTAAAGGTATTTTCGTTGGGATCAGCGGTTGCCACTATGGCCTGTCCGTTTTCAGTCCCTACCGGAAGGAGCAATCCGGATGCATACATATGGCGGTCCTGCTCATTAAGCAGCGATGTGTCCGGATTAAATTGGGTGAGGTCGACAAAATCGAGCCCGTAATAAACGGACAGGGCTTTATAATAATCCAGAGACCTGATGCCCGTTGTAGCCTGTAATATTTCGCCCAGCCTGCCGCCGGTCTTTTTTTGCTGTTTCAGGGCTGCCCGGATTTGCCCATCCGTAACCAGGCCCTTGCGGACCAGAAATTCGCCGATCGGCAATTTCGGCTCTAAAATTTTTCCCATAGCCCTAAAAAGGGCATGGTGCCCAGTCCGGCCTTTCTGCCGTAGAAATCCTGTGCCAGGCCTGCCTGGAGGCCTGTCCTCCGGCCTGCCCAGTAAAGAGCGCTCAAGGTGGCCTTGCTCAGATCATAATTGACGGGCTGATAAGGGTCTGCCGCTATAACCCCGCTGTTATTGCGCAAGCCGATAATATTTTCCTGCTTGAAATCAATTTCCCATTTTTCCCCTGCGCTCTTCCAGCCCAGCATCCAGTCCAGCCGCACCTCATCGGCAGGAGGGCCGAGCCTTTTCCGGAGCGCGCCCTCGGCGTCGATGAACCAAAAATGTTCACCCCATTTCCACCAGCGGCCGTAAAGGATGCGCCCTTCCACGTCGTACTGTCCAAGGCCCAGAAGGGGCTTGGAATGATGATCGTAAGCATCCGGGACCTTCACCAGTAATTGAGCGGAGATTACGCTGTGCAGATCATTCCAAAGCCTGTACCTGCCAAAAACCTCGATATCCCCAAATCCGGAATTGCTGCCATCTGCACTGTTTTTTATATTTTCAATATACGCGTTTACGCCGGCAGTGAGATTTTTGGTAATTCCGTATTCCAGGTATGGGTTGATTTCAAGTTTGTGATAATAGGGACCACCATGGTTGGGCCCCCAGAATGTGTCGCCGTCATACCATCCTATTGTGGTAATGCTCAGCCCATGGCCTTCCGGCTGAACCCATGCGCCGGCAAAGGCCTGTTTATGCACAAACAGACAGACAAAAAGAAAAATAAAAGCCTGGGCAGGGCGTTTAAATTTGGCAGCCAATTCTTTGTATTCCCCTCCTTGTTCTATCCAGCATACGCCTGGCTTGCATCTTTAAAAAAATCACATCTAGTAAACCAGAAATGCTCTTGCGTGTCCACAGGGATGCTGGAACTCCGGAGCATTTTGATCCTCCGGCAGGCCGTAGAATGTGACGGCAAGGCCCCTGCCGCCTGGGTTGTGTTCCCACTGTATATAAAAAAAATACGGTTTATCCGTTTTTTTTGACACTGCCGCATATAAAATCTTTTAAAATCAATTGTTTTTATCTGGCATGATGATTGCTTTTATTTAAGCAGCGTGAAAAATTTTATATAGCGCACTTGTATCAGCATTTAACGCGGCTGCAAACCGCAGGAGGCATTTAATGGAAGAGGGGAAAAGGGTCCTGGTGGTTGATGACGACCCTGTCATCGGCCTAGA
>JAJYLE010000014.1 GCA_021788025.1 Nitrospirota bacterium | reverse complement strand
GCTAAAGGCGGCACGGCAGCGACCGCGAGGCCGCTATTGCCGCCATAAACGCAAAAGAGAAGGGCAATCATGCTCAGGCTTAAGGAACTGCTGGAAGCAACCGGAGGGACATTGGTTAACGGCAATAATGCCGGCCCAACCGTATTTCCGGGGCTGTCCACTGATTCCAGGACCATTGCGCCAGGGGAACTGTTTGTAGCCCTCAAGGGGGACAATTTCGACGGCAACGATTTCCTGGAGGCCGCCTGCGTAAAAGCCGCGGGCGCGGTAGTAAGCAGGAAGCCGGCCTCCCTGCCTTCCGGCAAGGCGATAATTGTTGTTCCGGACACATTAAAAGCCCTCCAGTCCATTGCAAGATATATAAGGGGTAAAGCAGGCATACCGGTTATAGGCATAACCGGCTCCAACGGGAAAACAACAACAAAGGAGATGACGGCGGCCGTACTTGGCTCAAAACTTAAAATCCTGAAGAGCGCGGGCAACCTGAACAACCATATAGGCCTGCCCCTTAACCTCTGCAAGCTTGCGCCGGAACATGAGGCGGCGGTCCTCGAAATGGGGGCAAGCAGGCTGGGTGATATAAAAGAGCTTTGCGAAATAGCCCTGCCCACCCATGGCGTGCTTACAAATGTAGGACAGAGCCACCTGGAAGGTTTTGGCGGCTCAATGGAAAAACTCCTGGATACAAAGCTGGACCTGGCCAGGGCGGCCCAAACGGTGATATATAACGCAGACGACCCGCTCCTTGCGCCGCCAATTGAACGCATGGGCGGCAAGAAACTGATAAGTTTCGGCATCAGAAACAAGGCACACATCCGCGCTGCTGAAGAGACGATCGAGTTTGCCCCCTCCGGTGTCCGCTTCGGCCTGGAAAGCTCGTTTGCGGCAATGGATGGGAAAGTGCGGGTGCAGTTGCCGGTGCAGGGCGCATTCAATGTTTATAACGCATTGGCCGCAATTGCGGCGGGTGCGGCGCTGGGAATCAGCCCCGGTGATGCGGCCAGGGCGCTTGAGAGCTTCAAGGGCGCGCCCATGAGATACGAGATAAAACAGGTCAGGGGCTTCACGGTGCTTAGCGACATGTACAATGCAAACCCCTCCTCGATGGAGGCCGCGGTAAATGAGCTGGCCAGGATGGCGCGCAATGCCAGAAAAGGCAGGGCCATAGCCGTGCTGGGGGACATGCTTGAACTGGGGCCGTGCTCGGAAGACGCCCACCGGAAATTGGGCGGCCTGCTGGCTGCCACGGTGGATGAGCTGATAACGGTAGGCCCGATGATGGACCTGGCCTGCGCGGAATTCAAAAAAAGCGGCGAGGGGAAAAACGCCTCCATCTGCGCGGATTCCGCCGAGGCAGGCAGGCTGCTTAAGGGTAAATTGCGCGAGGGCGACACCGTGCTTATCAAAGGCTCACGAGGAATGAAGATGGAGAGAGTTCTGGAGATGCTGGAGATGACTGATGCTGTATAGCCTTTTTGTGTGGCTTCATAAATGGTTCTCGCCATTTAATGTTTTCAGGTACATAACTTTCAGGACAGCGCTGGCGATAATCACTTCACAGACCGTCTGCTGCCTGATGATCCCGGGGTTCATCAGATGGGCAAGGAGGCTTGGAGGCACGCAGAACGTGCGTGACGACGGCCCGCAGGCGCATCTGAAAAAGCAGGGCACGCCCACAATGGGCGGCATAGTGATAGCCGGCTCGATAGTAATATCGATGCTGCTGTGGGGGGACCTGAAAAACCCCTTTGTGCTGCTGATGATAGCCGCGGTGGCTGGTTTCTCGGGTATTGGATTTTTAGACGATTACCTGAAGGTGGTAAAGAAAAATTCAAAGGGGCTGTTGGCCAAACAGAAATTCGGCCTCCAGATAGCGCTTGCGCTGGTACTGGCCATATTGATCCACAGAGTCCCTCATAATCCATATGCCGGCATGCTCTCGATCCCTTTCCTGAAGAAATGGCTGATCCGGCTTGGCTGGCTTTATACCCCGTTTGCAATCCTGGTAATAGTGGGGGCATCCAACGCCGTCAATCTTACCGACGGGATAGACGGGCTTGCCATAGGCCTGGTTGCGATAGCCGCGCTGGCAAACGGCGTGCTGATATACATATCCGGCCACAGGATATTGTCCGCTTACCTGCACGTATTGTATCTGCCGCAGGCCGCCGAGCTCACAGTCTTTTGCGGCGCGATGTTCGGCGCGGCGCTTGGCTTTCTTTGGTACAACTCATACCCGGCGGACCTGTTCATGGGAGACGTGGGCTCGCTTGGGCTTGGGGGGGCGCTTGGCACCCTGGCGGTAATCTCCAAGCAGGAGATAATCCTGGCCGTTGTAGGCGGGATATTTGTAATGGAATCGGTTTCCGTGATATTGCAGGTGGCTTCATTCAAGCTGACTGGCAGGAGGATATTCAGGATGGCGCCCATACATCACCACTTTGAACTGAAGGGCTGGACGGAACCCAAGGTGATAGTAAGGTTCTGGATTGTGGGCATCATACTGGCGCTGCTGTCGCTTGCCACATTCAAGGTGAGGTAATGGGGGCTTTTTCAGGCAAAAGGGTTTTGATTTTCGGGCTTAAAAGAAGCGGGGTTGCCGCGGCAAAAGCGCTTGCCCGTTTGGGGGCCGTCATCTCTGTTACGGACTCCAAAGACGCAAAGGCCCTTACCATGGAGATAGCCGCCCTGCCCGAAGGCACAAGGCTTTTTCTTGGTGGCCACCCGGACCATTTATTAAACGGCACGGACCTGATAGTGATAAGCCCCGGCGTGCCATCGGGCATCGCGCTGCTTGAAAAGGCCCGCC
This sequence comes from Nitrospirota bacterium, assembly GCA_021788025.1. Classification (GTDB taxonomy): domain Bacteria; phylum Nitrospirota; class Thermodesulfovibrionia; order Thermodesulfovibrionales; family JdFR-88; genus JAKAKS01. The sequence goes on along the minus strand of JAJYLE010000014.1, from coordinate 23,014 downwards.
GGATGAATATACCGGTAATTGGAGAGCTTGAGCTTGGTTACAGGCTTTTCAGGGAAGCCAATCCGGGAATAGATTTTTATGCCATAACGGGCACAAACGGGAAATCGACCACCACCGCCCTGCTCCATCACCTGCTTGAAACCGCGGGGCGCGGAACGCTTCTGGGCGGCAATATCGGCTATCCGCTGGCGGGGCTGCTGGACAAGGCGGCACAGGCTGACTGTGTGGTGGTGGAGGTGTCCAGCTTTCAGCTTGAGACCATCATGGAGTTCCGGCCAAAGATATCATCCATTCTTAACATCGCGCCGGACCACCTGGACAGATACGCCTCCGTGGAGGAATACGCCGCGGCAAAGATAAGGATATTTGAGAACCAGACAAGTATTGGAGAGCAGCGGGATGCACTGGTGCTGAATGCAGGCGACCCTTCCGGGGCTGAGATATCATCGATGCTTGCCTCAAGAAAAGCCGGCCCGGAAGTGTTCTATTTTGGCAGGGAGAAAAAACGCGGGGTATATACAGATGGCAACTCGATATTTGCCGATGTCACCGGATTCTCCGGGCTGGTTGCCGAGGCAGGCAGGCTGCGGATAAAAGGGGCGCACAACCTGGAAAACGCCATGGCCGCCGCGTGCATGGCGCTGCTTGCAGATGTTGCCCCCGATGCCGTAAAGGAAGGGCTTTACAGTTTCCCCGGCCTTGAGCACAGGATGGAAGAGGTGGCCCGGATAGACGGCGTGCTTTATATAAACGACTCCAAGGGAACAAACCCGCCTGCCACGCTGCGCTCGCTGGAAGGCATGACCTCCCAGGTGGTGCTGATAGCCGGAGGCAGGGACAAGCATTGCGACTTCGCCCCGATGCGCGAGGCGGCAAAAGGAAAAGTTAAATTGGCGGTGCTGATAGGCGAGGCCCGGCAGAAGATAAAAAGCGTGCTGGACGGGGCCGTGGAAACCCGGTTTGCGGAAACCCTGGCCGAAGCGGTGGAGATGTCCAGGGGCGCCGCCGCGCCGGGAGATATTGTGCTCTTCTCACCGGCCTGCGCCAGTTTCGACATGTTTACCGATTTCGAGCACCGCGGACGGGCATTTAAAGAGGAGGTCGGAAAACTTTGCGCCCGGACGAGATAACCAAAAGAATGCCGGGGATCGACAAACCGGACCGGATTATCATGCTTATTACCGCCGCCCTGGTGGGCATAGGCATATTGATGATCTATTCCAGCACCAGCGTGGTTACGCTGGCGATGATAAAAAAGCACGTGACAACGCCGGATTTCTACTTCAAGAGGCACCTTATAACAGTTGTTATGGGCCTGGTTGCGGCCGCAATATTTTATTGGATAAAGCCGGAGTTCCTGGGCCGCATATCGCCCCTTCTGCTGCTTGGCTCGCTTGTTATGCTGGGGCTTGTGTTCACCAGGCTTGGCATATCGGCGGGCGGCGCCAGAAGATGGATACGCTGCTGGCCGTCACAGTTCCAGCCCTCCGAGGCGGTGAAGCTGTCCATGGTGCTCTTCCTTGCCTGGTTTTTATCAAAGGACTTTTTTCAGAAAGAGAGCCCCTGGTTAGTAGTGGCGCCTGTATCGGTTATGGGGGTTTTCCAGTTCGTGTTCCTCAAGCAGCCGGATTTCGGCGGGGCCGCCACACTGGGCCTTATTACAATAGGGCTGCTCTTCATAGCGGGCGCAAGGTTAAGGTATCTGGCGATGCTTGGCACCCTGGCGCTGCCCGTTGTTTACAAACTGATCCGCGAGCCATACAGATGGAGAAGGATAACGGCCTTCCTGAACCCGTGGGCAAATGCCGAGGGCAGCGGGTTCCAGCTTAAACAGTCGCTGATAGCCCTTGGCCGCGGCGGGTTTTTTGGCGTGGGGCTTGGCAAGGGGATGCAGAAACTTTCATTCCTGCCGGAGATGCACACGGATTTCATCTTCGCCATAATCGGAGAGGAGATGGGGTTCCTGATTGCCGGGGCAATAGTTATAGGCTTCTGCGCCTTCTTTTTAAGGAGCGTGTATATTGCCGAAAAAACCGGCAACCCTTTCAGGCGGCTGCTTGCCTACGGCATAGCGATGCTTGTGGCCGTGCCGGGTTTCATAAATTTCTGCGTGGTAACCGGGCTGGCCCCCACAAAGGGGCTGCCGCTTCCGTTTATAAGCTATGGCGGGTCCTCACTGCTGGTGAACATGGCCGCGGTAGGGGTCCTTCTGCGCGTATCCCGCGGAGGGGTGGCTGCGGTAAAACAGGACAGGCTGATGGAGATAGAGCGCAGGCGTGCAAAACATGTTGTCCAGTTGCGGCACCAGCAGGCGCGGGGAGGCGGCCTGAGATGAGGGCGATAATAGCCGGAGGAGGCAGCGGGGGGCACCTGTTCCCCGGCCTTGCACTTGCCCGCGAGCTTGCGGAAAAAGACGGGGCGCAGGTGCTTTTTGTAGGCGCGGAAAAAGGAATAGAGTCCAGGATAGTGCCCAAGAGCGGCTTCCCCATAAAGTTCCTTCCGGTAGAGGGTGTCATGGGACGCACCGCCCCGGCAAAGGTAAGGGCCGCATATAAAATGGCCGTGTCGTTTTTCAAGGCCAGGAGGCTGATGGAGTCTTTCAGGCCGGACGTGGTGATAGGCACCGGAGGCTATGCCTCGTTCAGCCCGGTTATGGCCGCCTGGTCCTGCTCCATCCCATCTTTGATCATGGAACAGAACGTGGCGCCAGGGGCCGCAAACAAGCTGCTGGCCCGCGTGGCCGGAGCGGTTGCCGTCACATACCAGGAGAGCATGCCATGTTTCCCGAGGGCGAAATCCTTCCTTACGGGCAACCCCATCAGGGAGGAGATACTTGAGGCCAGGCGTGCGGACTCATCCTTTGAAACCTTCGGGCTTGAACCCGGCATCTTTACAGTATTTGTGTTCGGCGGCTCCAGCGGGGCAAGGGCCATAAACAGCGCCCTGGCAGGCGCGCTTGAGCACCTTCTGGATTTGAAGCAGGATATACAATTTCTGCACCAGTGCGGCGAGACCGACTACCAGGGGGTAAGGGAAGCGTACAGGCGAACCGGGTTCCGGGCAATGGTTGCCCCCTTCGTCTTCCAGATGCCGGAGGCTTATGCCGTAAGCGATCTCATAATATCCAGGGCCGGGGCAACAACCCTTGCGGAAATTACGGCCCTGGGCAAGGCGGCCGTCCTCATCCCTTACCCATATGCGGGGGGGCATCAGGAGTTGAACGCCATCAAGCTGGAAGGGCTTGGCGCAGCCATTCTGATAAGAGAGAGGGAGCTTACAGCCGAATCGCTTGCGGCCAAAATAAGAATGCTGAAAGAAGACGAAACCGCAAGGAACGAGATGTCTTCCAGAAGCAGGGTGGTTGGCAAGCCCGAAGCCGCCCGCAACGTGGCGGACATCGCGCTTAGCCTGGTCAGGATAAAAAATTCTTCACGGAAGGCCAGAAATGTATAAGAGATACCAGTCCATTCACTTTGTGGGGATCGGCGGGGTCGGCATGAGCGGCATAGCCGAGGTGCTCCATACGCTTGGGTACAAGGTTACCGGGTCGGACATGAAGGCGTCGGCCAACACCAGCCGCCTTGCGGAGATGGGGATAAGGATAGATATAGGCCACAGGGCCGGCAACATAAAAGACGCTCAGGTGCTTGTCATCTCATCTGCGGTAAGCCCCGGCAACCCCGAAGTTAAAGAGGCCCTTCTGCAAGGGGTGCCGGTAATCCCAAGGGCCGAGATGCTTGCCGAGATAGGCAGGCTGAAATACAGCGTGCTGGTGGCCGGAAGCCACGGCAAGACCACAACCACATCCCTTGTGGCTATGGCTGTGGCCAGGGCCGGGCTGGACCCCACCGTTGTAATCGGCGGAAGGCTTAACGCCCTTGGCGCAAACGCAAGGCACGGCAAAGGCGAGTTCCTGGTGGCGGAGGCCGACGAGTCCGACGGCTCCTTCCTGAAACTATCGCCCACCATAGCCATAGTTACAAATATAGACCGGGAGCATATGGAGTACTTCAAGACCATGCACGCGCTTGAAGGGGCGTTCCTTGAGTTCCTGAACAAGGTGCCGTTCTACGGCCTCAACGTTGTGTGCGTGGAGGACCCTCACCTGGCCGGCATGATACCGGACCTGAAGCGGCGGGTGCTTAAATACGGCTTTGGCGAGTCCGCCGATTTAAGGGCAGTGGAGATCGAAAAAGGGTTCATGAGAGCAGGGTACACCGCGCTTCTGCGCGGCAAGGAGCTCTTCAGGCTGAACCTGCCGCTGCCGGGTGACCACAACGTGCTAAACAGCCTGGCCGCCATAGGGGCCGCATTGGAACTGGACATAGAGCCCACGGCCGTAAAGCAGGCCCTTGAAGGCTTCCAGGGCATCGGCAGGCGGCTGGAACTGAAGGGCGAGGCCAAAGGGATAAGAGTGTACGACGACTACGGCCACCACCCCACTGAAATCAAGGCAACCATTAAATCATTGCGTGACGGATTCCCGTCCGGCGGCACCGCCCGCATATTCGTTCTGTTCCAGCCGCACAGGTACACAAGGACCAGGGACCTGATGGAAGAATTCGCAACATCATTCGGCGCAACGGACAGGCTGTTGCTGATGGACATCTACGCCGCGGGAGAGCAGCCGATAGAAGGCATCGACTCCGGCGCGCTCTTTAAACGGCTTTCAAAACATATAGATGGCAGGGCCACATATGTAAAAAACAGGGACGAGGCCATGGACACCCTTGAGAAGGAGCTTAGAAAAGGGGACGTGCTGCTGACGCTTGGCGCCGGCGACGTATGGAAGATATCCGAACAGATGGTTGAAAGGCTCTCAAGATGAGGACATCGGAACGGGGATATTGAGGTGAGGCGAAGCGGACATAACCAGGGGGACCTCCTCAGGAAAATGAAGGTGAGCCTCGACGAGCCGCTTTCAAAACACACGTCGCTTGCCATAGGAGGCCCTGCCAGGGTATTTGCCGCTCCTTCCTCGCTGGAGGAATTAAATGAAGTGATTGCCGAATGGAGCGGGATGCCAGTTGTATGGCTTGGCGGCGGCACAAACGCGCTTGCCGCGGACGGGCCGCTTGAAGCGCTGGTTATATCCACCGGCAACCTGCGCGGCATAGAGATGCTAAGCGATAACGGGACCGGCGCGGTCCTCAGGGTCTCTTGCGGGGAGCCCATGAAAAAGCTGCTTTCATTCTGCCTGGAGCGGGGGCTGTCCGGGCTTGAAGGGCTGGTGGGCATACCCGGCAGTTTCGGGGGGGCGGTAAAAGGGAATTCCGGCTCTAATGGCATAGAGGTGAAGGACGTTGTCTTCAGCGTATGCGTAATGGACAAGAAAGGCCAGACGCAAAGACTCAACCGCGAAGAGATCGGCTTTAAATACAGGGGGACCTCCATAAACGATTCCAGCCTCATAGTAAACGCCGATCTGGCCCTGGGCAAAGGCAAGGTCTCGCGCGAAGAGATAAAAAAGAAGATGAACGAACTCTTTGCGCAAAAGAGGCAGACACAGCCGCTGCTTGAAAAATCGGCTGGCTGCGTCTTCAAGAACCCTCCCGGCTGTTCCGCCGGGCAGTTGATAGACCAGGCCGGGCTGAAAGGGACGCGCATAGGCGATATCGAGGTAAGCCGGAAACATGCAAACTTCTTCATAAACCTGGGCAAGGGCACCGCCCAGGACTTCCTGGCCCTGATGGAACTGGCCAGCAGGAAGGTAAAGGAACAGGCCGGGGTAATGCTTGTCCCGGAGATAAGGATTTTAAAAAATGCCGGTAACAGATAAAAAAATAGGCGTCCTCATGGGAGGGGCCTCAGCCGAAAGAGATGTCTCCTTAAAAACAGGGGACGCCATTTACAAGGCGCTTTCCGCAAAAGGTTATAACACCGTGAAGATCGACGCCGGGACGGGTAAAAATCTTACGGCGGACCTGGCCATGGCAGGGGTGGAGATCGCGTTTGTAGCCCTCCATGGCGGCATGGGGGAAAACGGGGCGGTACAGGGACTGCTGGAAGTATTGGGTATGCCGTACACCGGCTCCGGCGTGCTGGCCTCCGCCCTGGCGATGGACAAGGAATTTTCCAAGAAGGCGTTTCTTTACCATAAGCTTCCTGTGCCGGAATTCATTGTGCTGGAGAAGGAAACGGGATTTAAAAGGCCTGTATTCGGGCCGCCCTGGGTGGTAAAGCCAGTTGCCGAAGGCTCCAGCATAGGTGTAGAGATGGCCAATAATGAGGAAGAACTGGGCCTGGCGCTTGAGCGTTCGTTCAAGCTTGGCGGCAAGGTGATAGTGGAGAAGCGCGTATACGGCAAAGAGGTTCAGGTGGGAATCCTGGCGGACAAGGTCCTGGGCGCGGTGGAGGTAAGGCCGTCGCTGGACTTCTACAGCTACGAGGCCAAATACACGGCCGGGAAAACCGAATACATATTGCCGCCCGAAATGCCGGAGGCTGATCTTAAAAAGGCCTATGAGGCAGGGCTTGCCGCGCACAAGGCCCTTGGTTGCGGCGGGGCCACAAGGGTGGACCTGATTGTGGCAGACGCCATTCCCTACGTGCTGGAGGTAAATACCATACCCGGCATGACGGAGACCAGCCTTCTGCCAAAAATAGCCCGCTTAAGCGGACTGGATTTCGGCGGGCTTGTGGAAGCCATATTGAAAGACGCAATCGGGAAAGAAGGCAAATGAGAGGCGCGAAAAAAAGGAAGAAAGGCCTCTCCGGGGAAGGGCGCAGGTTTTCGCCCGGGGCCTTGAAGGCGCTGTCGCTTGCGCTTGTGGTTGCCCTGGCCGGGGGGGTGCTGTGGTACGAGGCCAGGAAGAACAACTTCTTCCCGCTCAAGCAAATAGTGATCACCGGCAACAAAAACCTTTCAAGCCGGCGGATCATCTCCGTGCTGAGAGTAAAGACCGGGGACAATATGCTTGACTTCTCAAAAAAGCAACTGGCCGGAACGCTTGGCCAGGAGCCCTGGGTAAAACGCGTTTCGTTAAGGAACGAGGTTTTAAACGGCAGGCTGTATATAAAAGTGAAGGAAAGGGAGCCGTTTGTGCTCATTCAAAGGGACGGCGGCGTCTGGATAGCCGACATTCAGGGACGGCTGCTGGAAGAGCTTGCGCCGGGCGCATCGAAAATCCTGCCGGTTATATATGCGGACGTGAAAAATTACAGGGAGACATTCAAGGAGGCCATACTCTTTGCGCGGCGGCTGAAAGACAAAGGCTACTTCAGCCAGCCCATAGCCATTAACGCCTCCTGCCCGCCGGAGGACCTTTCGATGGAGCTAAACGGCATGGATGTAAAGGTTGGCTATGGCAATTACAGGCGGAAGCTGGACAAACTTGAAGAACTTCAGTCCGAAGTGGAAAGACGGGGGATACACGCCAGTTCCATGGACCTGAGGTTCGCAAACCGGGTGATAGTCTCTCCCGTTGCGGAGGTGGCCAAGTGAAGGCAAAATCAAAAATTCTTGCCGCCATAGACGTAGGCTCCTCAAAGATCTGCGTTGCCCTGGCCAAGTGCGACACTTCCGGCGTGGAAGTGATAGCCGTGGGAACGGCGCCCGCCGCCGGATTCCGCAAATCGGCGGTTGTGGACATTGAAGAGGCGGCCGGTTCCGTTAACAGGGCGGTGAGGGAGGCCGAGTCGGTCTCCGGAATACCCATAAAATCGGCATACGCCGGAATCGCCGGAACTCATATAAGCTGTTCGGGCAGCTACGGCGCAACAGGCATCAAAGGCCGGGAGGTAAGGGCCAGGGACATAGACAGGGCCATCGAGGCGGCCTCCGCGGTGTATGTGCCGCTGGACAGGGAAATACTGCACGTTCTGCCCTCCGAGTTCGTCATAGACGGCCAGGATGGCATCCAGCGGCCGATGGGCATGGCCGGAGTGAGGCTGGAAGTGAAGGTGCAGGTGCTTACCGCCGCGCATGCGGTAATTGAAAACATGGAACGCGTATTCGCCCGCGCAGGGCTCAGGATGACAGAGCTTGTATTCCAGCCGCTTGCCTCGGCGCTGGCGGCGCTGAGGGCCGAAGAGATGGAACAGGGCGTCATGCTTGTGGACATAGGCGGGTGGTCGTCCGACATGGCCATGTTCAAGGACGGGGTGCTTATGCACGCCTTCTCCGTCCCGGTAGGAAGCCATCACATCACAAACGATATAGCGCTTGGGCTGAAGCTGCCGCAGAAAGAGGCCGAGCGGCTGAAGCTCAGGTACGGTGCATCCGGGGTGCGCCTTCAAACGCTGTTTGAGCGCGAAAATATCGAGGCCCTGGGCATGAGCGGGAAACCTTTGCAGATAGACCCGGCAGACCTGGCCAGGGTAGTCAAATCCAGGTGCGAAGAGATATTTGAGCTTATAAAGCAGCAGACGGAACCGGTGTTCCTGAAAAGCCGCCCCGTATGCGCCGTGCTGGCGGGCGGTGGCAGCCTTATGCGGGACATGAACGAAATGGCGGAGAAGTGGCTTGGGCTGCCGGTAAGGACGGGGTATCCCGAAACGCTCAAATGCCCGCTTATGAAGGAGTTCGCAAGCGGGCCCCAGTACGCGGCCGCCGCTGGACTGCTGCTATACGGGATTCAGGCTGAAGGCGGCGCAAGGCCTGTTTCCACCGCCACTGATGCAGTGCCGGCCGTAAATCAGATTGCCGCCATCGGGGAGGCAGTGCTGGGCCGTATCAGCGGCTTAAGCGGGCTCAGGCGGCTTTTCTCAAAAGATAAAAAAGCGAAATGCACGGGTTAACTTGAAACATATAAAAGGAGGGCAGGCAATGTTATTCGAGCTTGAGGAGGTAAAAGGAGAAGTTGCGCGCATAAAGGTCATAGGCGTAGGCGGAGCGGGCGGCAACATGGTAAACAACATGATAGCCTGCAACCTCAAGCATGTGGACTTCATCGCCGCCAACACGGACTCACAGGCCCTGGGCGTGTCCCTTGCCCAGAGGAAGATCCAGCTTGGCGAGGCCGTTACAAGGGGGCTGGGGGCAGGTTCGAAACCGGACCTCGGTCGCCAGGCCGCGCTTGAAAGCAAGGACCAGATAATCAAGGCCCTTTCCGGGACCGATATGGTTTTCATAACGGCCGGGATGGGAGGCGGCACCGGCACAGGCGCTTCCCCCGTGGTTGCCCAGGCCGCAAGGGAAGCGGGCGCGCTTACCGTAGCCATAGTGACTAAGCCCTTCTTTTATGAGGGCACTACACGCAGGCATAACGCGGAACTGGGGCTGAAGGAGCTGGAAAAGAGCGTGGACACGCTCATCGTTATCCCCAACGACCGGATAAGCTACGTGGTGGACAAAGGCACCTCGCTTCTGGATTCATTTGGCAAAGCCAACGACGTGCTCAGGCAGGCCGTGCAGGGCATATCGGACCTGATCGCCGTGCCGGGGCTTATAAACCTGGACTTCGCCGACGTAAGGACGATAATGCAGGAATCCGGCCCCGCCGTGATGGGTATGGGCGCTGCCCCGGATGCCAGGGAGGCCGTGAAAAAGGCCATTACCAATCCTCTGCTTGAAAACTCCTCCATCGAGGGGGCGCGCGGCATCATCGTAAACATAACAGGCGGGCTGGAACTGTCGCTTAAAGAAGTGGAAGAGGCCGCCAGCCTGGTTTACGATTCCGCCCATCCAGATGCGCATATAATCTTCGGGGCGGTGATAGACCGCGCCCTGAAACAGCAGTGCAGAGTGACCGTGGTGGCCACCAATTTCGTCTCCAAAAAAGAAAAGGTTGATCTGCCCGTGAAGAAATGGGCGCCGCAGACGGCAATACCGCAAACGGCGCAGGCGGCACAGCTTGAGAAGGCCGTTCTGGAAACCTCGCTGCCGGAATTGCCGGATACGGCTGGCAAGGCGGCCGGCGGGCCGGAACCTTTGGCGCCGTCCATTGCGGCCTCCGGTTTCAAGAAAGAGATGCCTGCGCTCAAAGGCTCCCAGAAGATACTTGCAAAATCCCTCAGGCCCTTGACCAAGAAGATAGAGCCCTTCGATGACCCTTTCGAGATACCTGCTTATCTCCGGAAGGATACGGGCATAAACGGGCTTAAAAAGATTTAGGTTCCCCGCATTTTCCGGGGCCCCACTCCCCCAAACAGGGGCCCCGGCCTACCCTTTTTCAGTTATGGGCCCAAACCGGCCCTGCATGCCGCAAACACTCTGGAAACATCCGTTTTACAGTCACACCCCCCGCATAGTAAAATAAACCCCTTAACGCAGCGTTCTTATGGAGGTTTTTTAAAACAATGATTTCCCGTTATACAAGGCCCGTTATGGGCTGCATGTGGACGACAGAGGCCAAGTATCAAAAATGGCTGGAAGTGGAGCTTGCGGCTTGCGAGGCCTGGGCCGAGCTTGGGGAAATCCCCAAAGACGCCCTGGATGAGATAAAGAAGAAGGCCGCCTTCGACGTGCGCCGCATTGACGAGATAGAGGCCGTTGTAAAGCACGACGTGATCGCATTTCTTACCTCGGTGGCCGAAAAAGTGGGGCCGTCTTCCAGGTACATCCACAAAGGGCTTACGTCCTCCGACATAGTCGATACAGCCTTGGCGCTGCAGATGAAAGGCGCGGCGGAGCTTATAGAAAAAGACATCCTGGAACTCACCGGCGTGCTTAAATCCAGAGCGCTTGAGCACAGGAACACGGTGTGCATGGGCCGCAGCCATGGCGTTCACGCGGAGCCTATGTCTTTCGGCCTTAAATTCGCCCTCTGGCACGAGGAGATGAAGAGGAACCTTAAAAGGTTAAGGGATGCCAGGGCGGCTATCTCCACTGGCAAGCTTTCGGGCGCTGTTGGAACGTTCTCGAATATCCCCCCGGACATTGAGGCCAGGGTTTGCGCCAGGCTGGGCCTGAAGCCGGAACCCGTTGCCACGCAGGTGGTGCAAAGAGACAGGCATGCCCAGTTCATGTCCACCCTGGCCATCCTGGCGGCTTCAATAGAAAAAATAGCGGTGGAACTGAGGCACCTGCAAAGGACCGAGGTACTGGAGGCTGAAGAGCCCTTTGGAAGCGGGCAGAAAGGCTCCTCCGCGATGCCCCACAAACGCAACCCCGTGGGCGCTGAAAACCTGTCGGGGCTGGCCCGCGTGGTGCGCTCCAATGCGCTGGCCGCGCTTGAAAACGTGGCCCTCTGGCACGAAAGGGACATCTCCCATTCCTCTGTGGAACGGGTGATAGTACCCGACAGCTGCATCCTGACGGATTACATGCTGGCCAGGCTAACCGGAATACTTGAGGGCCTTGTGATAAACCCTGCCCGGATGAAGCGCAACATGGAGGCCAGCCACGGACTGCATAATTCACAGCGCGTTCTTCTTGCATTGACTGAGAAAGGGCTTTCCAGGGAGCACGCTTACAGGATAGTCCAGAAAAATGCCATGGCAAGCTGGAAGACTGGCAGAAGCTTTCAGGAACTGCTGGCCGCGGATAAAGAGGCCGGCAAATATCTGAAAAAGAGCGCCGTTAAAAAGCTGTTTGAGCCGGAGTACTATCTTAGGAACATAGATTACATATTTGAAAGAGTATTTGGCAAAGAAAACGTAAAGAGTCAAAAGGCCGGGAAATCGGCAAAAAAATTGAGGCGGAGGAGCGGAACATGAAAGCAAGGGTGTTTATAAGGCTTAAATCCGGGGTCCTGGATCCCCAGGGGAAAGCCATTCTGTCAGGGCTTCAGAGCCTGGGGTTCGCGGGGCTTGAGGATGCGCGGATGGGCAAGCTGATCGAGATCACCTTCGCCCCCGGGGCCACCCGCCAGGAGATTTCGGCCGCCGTGCCGCCCATGTGCGAAAAGCTGCTTGCAAACACGGTTATAGAGGAATACAGTTTCGAAATTGTTGATTGACCCTCCGGATGCTTCGCCTCTTGCCTTGAAGCCCGCCGGTTTTGTCCTTTTTTCAAGGACTTTCTGGCAAAATTGTGACCGCACAAATTGACTTTGTTTGAACGATTTATTTATCATTTTTAACGATGGCGATTACGGCGAAGATCGGGCAGATTTTGCTCGCATCTCATGTAATCACGGACGAACAGCTCAAACAGGCGCTTGCCAAGCAGAAACGTGATGGTGGAAGGCTTGGGACGGCCCTCGTCCATCTTGGTTACATCTCAGAAGAAAATCTGGTCAGTTTTCTCAGCAGGCAATACGGTGTGCCTGCCCTTAACCTTGCCGAACTCAGGATAGATCCCGCCGTTGTAAAACTGATACCGGCCGAAATGGCCCGGAAATACGAGATATTGCCCGTTTCCAGATCGGGCGCCACGCTGACAATAGCCATGGCGGACCCCTCCAACGTATTTGCGGTGGACGATATAAAGTTCATGACCGGATATAACGTGGAAATAGCGGTGGCAAACGAAAGCAATATCAATTCCGCCCTTGGCACCTATTACGGAGGCGGCGCCAAGCAGGTTGCCAGGCAGGAAGAAAAAGCCGTTGAGCAAGACCCGATGGCCACTCAAAAGATACTTGAGGCCAAGGATTTTACCGTAGATGAGCACGAGGACGGAGGCGGGGGCGAAGACACTCCGATTACGGAGATGGTGGATGTAGACGAGTTCGACAAGGTGGTAGGCAGCGCCCTTGACGACGTTGAAGCCATAGAAGAAAAAGAAGACACCGAGGCCGTAAAGGAAGTAGAGGCCCCGATAGTAAAACTGGTCAACGGCATACTGGTAAACGCCATCAAGACGCGCGCCAGCGACATACATGTAGAGCCGTACGAGACAGCCCTCCGCGTGCGGTACCGTGTGGACGGCGTGCTCTACTCCGTGATGAACCTGCCTATCAAAATAAAAGCGGCGCTCACTTCCAGGCTAAAGATAATGTCCAGGCTGGACATAGCGGAAAGGCGGCTCCCGCAGGACGGCCGCATAAAGCTGAAACTGGGCAAGAAAAGGGAGATAGACTTCCGCGTGTCCGTGCTGCCATGCCTGTTCGGCGAAAAAACGGTTTTGAGGCTTCTGGACAAAAGCAACCTGCAGGTGGACCTTACCAAGCTTGGCTTCGAGGAAAAGGCGCTTCAGGATTTCATGGTTGCGCTGGACAAGCCTTACGGGATGATCCTGGTTACCGGGCCTACCGGAAGCGGCAAGACCACAAGCCTTTACTCCGCCCTCAACTATTTGAATAAGCCGGGCATTAACATAATGACGGCCGAGGACCCGGTTGAATACAACTTCATGGGGATAAACCAGGTGCACGTGAGGGAGGACATAGGGCTTACCTTTGCCGCGGCCCTGAGGTCCTTTCTGCGCCAGGACCCGGACATAATCATGGTGGGCGAGATAAGGGACTTCGAAACGGCCGAAATCGGCGTTAAGGCGGCCCTGACGGGCCACCTGGTACTCAGCACCCTTCACACCAACGACGCCCCAAGCACCATAAACAGGCTTCTCAATATGGGTATCGAGCCCTTCCTTGTTTCCAGTTCCGTAATAATGATACTTGCGCAGAGGCTGGCCAGGAAGATATGCCCGCAGTGCAGGGAGGAGGAAAAGGTGCCCCAGAAGGCCCTCCTGGACGTTGGCTTTCCGCAGGAAGGCATTGAAAAGATAAAGGTATATAAAGGCAGGGGCTGCCCGGCCTGCAACAACACGGGCTACAAAGGCAGGATTGCCCTCTACGAGGTTATGGTAATCAAGGACGAGATAAAACAGCTTGTGCTGGAAGGCGCCCCTACCGATGAGATTAAAAAAACGGCGATAAGGCTTGGCATGAAGACGCTCCGCATGAGCGGGCTTACAAAGGCTGCCGAGGGAGTAACAACAATAGAAGAGGTCCTGAGGGTGTCCTTCGGAGACTGACCCCGCCAATGCCGATTGGCGGGATGGGAGATAAATAATGGCGACACTTTATGAATTCCTGAAGCTGATGATCGACAAGGGGGCATCGGACCTGCATATCACAACCGGCAGCCCGCCCCGGCTGCGCATAGACGGAAAACTGCTGCCGATAGATCATCCCCCGCTGGATGCGGCGGCCACAAAGGCCCTCTGTTACAGCGTGCTTACAGACCAGCAGAAGCAGCGCTTTGAGGACCAGAACGACCTGGACTTCTCCTTCGGGCTTAAGGGCCTCTCCCGCTTCAGGGGCAACGTGTTTGTTCAAAGGGGCGCAGTGGCAGGCGCTTTCAGGTCCGTCCCGTTTGCCGTCAAGCCGTTTGAGGAACTGGGGCTTCCGGAGATAATAAACGAGCTGGCCAAGAAACCAAGAGGGCTTGTGCTTGTTACAGGGCCAACCGGAAGCGGCAAGTCTACCACGCTGGCCGCGATGATAGACCGCATCAACGCAGAGCGCAACAGCCACATAATAACGGTGGAAGACCCTATCGAATACCTCCACTCGCATAAAAAATCCCTGATAAACCAGAGGGAAATAAATTCTGATACCCCTTCGTTCAAGAACGCCCTCCGGTACATACTGCGGCAGGACCCGGACGTTGTGCTGGTAGGCGAGATGAGGGACCTGGAAACGATAGAGGCCGCCCTGACAGTTTCTGAAACGGGCCACCTGTGCCTGGCCACCCTGCACACCAACTCGGCCGTGCAGAGCATAAACAGGATCGTAGACGTGTTTCCGCCGCACCAGCAGGAGCAGATAAGGGTGCAACTGTCGTTCGTTCTGGAAGGGATAGTGGCCCAGCAGCTTCTGCCCAGAAAATCCGGCATGGGACGGGTGCTGTGCGTGGAGGTGCTGATACCCAACGCAAGCATGCGCAATCTTATCCGCGAGGACAAGATCCATCAGATATATTCGTTCATGCAAACCGGACAGGCAGTGTCGGGAATGCAGACAATGAACCAGTCCCTTTTCGACCTTTATTCAACAGGCAAGATATCGTACGACGAGGCGCTTGGACATTCGCTTGTGCCGGACGAGTTTTTGGCCATGACCAAAAAAATCCCCCCGGTAAGGAGGTAATCAGAACAAATGGCTACCGCAACAGTTTTCAAGTGGTCCGGAAAAAACAGGACGGGCGTGGTGGAATCCGGCGAGATCGCCGCAATGTCCAAGGACGAAGTTGCCGCCCAGCTTAAAAGAAGAAGCATCGTCCCGACCTCGATTACCGAAAAGAAGAAGAAAAAGGCAGGCGGCATCTCCTTCGGGGCAGGCAAGGTCAAGGACAAGGACGTGGTGATTTTCACCCGGCAGTTTTCAACGATGATAGATGCCGGCCTTCCTCTTGTGCAGGCGCTGGAAATACTGTCCACGCAGGCAACCAACAAAGCGTTTGCCAATATCCTCACCCAGATAAAAAATGACGTGGAGGGCGGCGCCACGTTTGCCGACTCGCTGATGAAACACCCAAGGACGTTCAGCGACCTTTATGCCAACATGGTGGCCGCCGGTGAAGCTGGCGGCATACTGGATACCGTCTTGAACAGGCTTGCCATTTACATGGAAAAATCCATCAAGCTCAAAAGCAAGGTGAAGGGCGCCATGATCTACCCCGCCGTGGTGACATGCGTGGCCGCGCTGGTCATTACAGTTATTATGGTCTACGTTGTGCCTACGTTTTCGTCGATGTTCATACAGCTGGGCGGCAACCTGCCCACCCCCACAAAGATAGTTATCGCATTAAGCCATTTCATTGGCGGCAAGGGCGGGCTGGCAATACTGGTGGCGGGCGTCTTCGCGTCAATCGGGTTTGTCCAGTACAGGCGCACCGAGGGCGGCAAATACGTCACAGATTCCATTTTTCTGAAGCTGCCCATTTTCGGCATACTGCTTGTAAAGGTTGCGGTGGCCAAGTTCACCAGGACGCTGGGCACTCTTGTAAGCAGCGGCGTGCCGATATTGGAAGGGCTTGACATAACCGGCAAAACTTCGGGCAACAAGGTTGTGGAGAAGGCCGTTGCAGCCGTAAAGACGGCCGTGCAGGAAGGCAAGACGCTCGCCGAACCCCTGGGCAAGGAGAAGGTTTTCCCCGATATGGTGACGCAGATGATAGCCGTAGGCGAATCGGCTGGCGCGCTGGACACGATGCTCAACAAGATAGCCGACTTTTACGACGAGGAAGTTGACGCAGCCGTATCAGGGCTCACCTCGATGATAGAGCCCCTGATGATGGTGTTCCTTGGCGGCACGGTCGGGTTCATAGTTGTGGCCATGTACCTGCCAATATTCAAGCTTATGTCGCTGGTCGCCAATCATTGACAAGAACCGAAAAGAGGTTTATCGCAGGGGACCTGCCGGCAAAACTTAAGACCCTTATCGCGTTCAGGGTGGCGCTAGCCTCCCTGTTGCTGGGGTCGTTTACCTTTTTCGAGATAGGGCAATCGGCATTCGTCTATTCCGCCTCGATATTCGATCTCATAATTGCCCTGTACGCGCTGACAATAGCCTACCTCATTCTGCTGCCGTACTGGAGGGGGACGTCGTTCGCCTACTTCCAGCTTGCAGTGGACGTGCTGGCGATAACCGCTCTCATAGCGCTTACTGGCGGAATAGAGAGCTGGTTTTCCTTTCTCCTGCTTCTGATCATAATAGCCGCGGGAATAATAATCGGAAGGCGGGCAGGGTTTATAATAGCCGTCCTTTCCAGTATTTCCTATGGGCTTCTGGTGGACTTGCAGTACTGGCAGATTTTAAAGCTGCCCTACAGCCTGGACCTGCTTGAGAAGGACTTTTTTTATAACATATTTTCAAATATCATGGCGCAGTACGTCTGCGCCTGGCTGACCGGCTATTTGTCAATGAAGCTGGAGCGCACTTCAAAATCCCTTGAGGAAAAGACCGCGGACCTCATGGAACTTTCGCTTTTCAACAGGGAGGTTGTGGAGAACGTACCAAGCGGGCTGCTTACCGCCGGGGAAGACGGTAAAGTGCTTTTTTTCAACAGGGCCGCGGAGGACATAACCGGGATAAGCAGGGCAGACGCATTTGGAAGAGAGCTTTCTTCGATATTCCCCTTCCTTGGCGGCCAGTTCCGTGATTTGGGAACCAGGACCGAAGGGCTTGTCAATGCTGGTGGAGCTGAAAAGGCAGTCGGGCTTACGGTATCCCCCATGCGCAATGCCAGCGGCATAAAGACCGGCTACATCGGCATCTTCCAGGACCTTACGCACATAAAGAGCATGCAGGAAGAGATAAAGCGAAAGGAAAAATGGGCGGCCATCGGCGAGCTGGCCACCAATATCGCCCACGAGATAAGAAACCCCCTGGCATCCCTCCGTGCCTCCATGGAGATGCTGAGGGGCTCGGAACTGGCCCCAGCGCAAAAGGAGGCGCTTACCAACATCGCGTTGTCCGAGATGGACAGGCTGAACAGGATAATCACGGATTTCCTCATCTACTCCAGGCCCACAAGGCCCGAACTGCAATCCGCCAAGCTGGATCTGCTTGTGGCCAATGTGGCCGCCATGCTCTCAAACCTCTCCAAAAAAGTTAAGGTAACAACCGAGTCCAATGGAACGGTCCGGGTTTTTGCGGACCCGCACCGGCTTGAGCAGGTGCTGCTTAACCTTGGCATAAACGCGATAGAGTCAATGCCCGAAGGCGGCAGTCTGGTTGTTACTTGCCTTGATGCAGGCGGCGAGGCGCGCGTGATTTTCAAGGACACCGGCAATGGCATAGCCCCCGAGGTGGCGGACAAGATATTCTATCCGTTCTTCACCACAAAAGCGTCCGGCACCGGGCTGGGGTTGTCCATAGCCATGAGGATAATGGAAGACCACGGCGGCACAATAAAGGTGAAGAGCGTTCCCGGGCAGGGCAGCGAGTTCATTGTTGCAATGCCTGCAAACGAAGGAAACGGCAAGGACCAGGCGGCAATTAAAAACGGAGATTCCAAAAATTAATGAACGGCAAACCCGATAAAGACAAAGCCAGCATACTGGTTGTAGAAGACGAGCAGCATATGAGGGAGATACTGAAGATGCTCCTTGAGACGGAGGGGTACAGCGTCTTTACGGCCGCAACCGGCACCGAAGGCGCAAACAGCCTTGAAAAGGACATCTTCGACCTGGTGATCACAGATATCAAAATGCCAGGGCTGGACGGGTTCGGGGTACTGAGGAAGGCCCTGGACGTTAGCCCACAGACCGCCGTGATAATGATAACTGCCTTCGGCACAACAGAGTCCGCGATAGAAGCGATGAAACTTGGCGCCTACGATTACATCCACAAGCCTTTCAAGATAGACGAGATAAGGATAATAATCCGCAAGGCGCTGGAAAAACAGAAGCTCCAGAAAGAAGTATCGATACTTAAAAAAATTGCTGTCCCGCAGCTTGAAAATATAGTGGCCAGAAGCCCCAAGATGAAGGAGATTCTCCGGATACTGCCCCGGATCGCGGAGAGCAAGGCCAATGTACTTGTAACAGGCGAATCCGGCACGGGCAAGGAACTGATCGCAAACGCCCTGCACAGCTTAAGCGACCGCAGGGACGCAGGCTTTGTGGCAATAAACTGCGCAAGCCTTCCGGAGGGGCTTTTGGAAAGCGAGCTGTTCGGGTACATGAGAGGCGCCTTCACCGGGGCCGCACAGAACAAGCAGGGCCTCTTCGAGATGGCCCATAAGGGCACCCTGTTCCTGGATGAGATAGCGGAAATGCCCATACAGCTTCAGTCCAAGCTCCTCAGGGCCATTGAGACCGGCACGTTCCGGAGGCTTGGCGGCACGGCGGACATAAGCGTGGATTTAAGGATCGTGTCCGCAACCAACAAGGACATGAAGGAGGCCGTCAGGGATGGGCTGTTCCGGGGCGACCTGTTTTACAGGCTTGGGGCAATACCGGTGCATCTTCCACCTCTGCGCGAGCGCATGGAGGACATACCTGCCATTATCGAGCATATTTTAAGACAGCGCGGCTCAAAGGCGCAGTTTACAAAAAAAGCGATGGAGATAATGATGGGCCGCCAATGGAACGGCAATGTAAGAGAGCTTGAAAATATATTGGAGAGGATACTGCTTTTTGCCGAAGGGGACGTGATCACCGAAAACGACGTCCCTCCAGACCTGAATGACATGCAGCCGGCCGGAAGCGGCCTGCTTGAAATAGGCGGCGATTTCAACCTGGAGCGCCTTATCGAAGGCCTGGAAAAAGACTACCTGCTTAAAGCCTTGAGCCAGACCGGCGGACACAAAACCGAAGCCGCCGCTCTCCTGGGCCTTTCCTTCCGTTCCTTCAGGCACAGACTTGCCAAATATGGTATAAAATAGTCCGATGGCCGGCATCGGGGAAGCTCTGTTTAAAAGCGGATTAGTGACAAAGGAGCACCTGCGCCTTGCGCTGGAGCGGCAGGTGGTCTTCGGGGGCCGGGTAGGCACCAATCTGGTTGAACTGGGCATCCTGAAGGAAGATGATTTCCTTAAATTCCTGAGCGGGTTCCACAAGGTGCCAATGGCTGACCCCGCAACGCTCATGAACATAGATGCGGAAGTGCTTGCGTCCATAAACGCCAAGACGGCCGAGAAATACAAGGTCCTGCCCTTTAAAAAAGATAAAAACCGCCTGCACGTGGCCATGCTGGATCCAAAGAATTTTCAGGCCATTCAGGAACTGAGCTTTATTACCGGCTTCGATATAGTCCCATATGTGACTGCGGAACTGAGGCTCCTTTACTGCATGGAGCGGGCCTACGGCCTTAAAAGGGACCTGCGCTTCATAAGCATCCTGGACAGGCCGGATGAAACCGCCGCAAAGAAGCCGGAGGAAAAAGAGGAGATGATGGCCGAGCACCTGGCCAAGGTGAAAGAGCAGTTTGCCTCGGTCACGGACAGGGAAGAGGTGGCCGGCCTGCTGCTGGCGGAATCGCGCAGGGTGGCCAAAAGGGCCGCCCTCTTTATCATAAAAGGGCACGAAATCGCCGGCTGGTCTGGAAAGGGTATTGACGTGCATGGTTTCAAGACCGACGCCGCCCCAGAGAGCATTTTTGGTGATGTCATCGCAAGAAAGGCGTATTACAGGGGGCCGCTTTTGCAGGTAGGCGCCAATTCGGAATTTATTGAGCTGATTGGAAATGCCCCGGCAGATTGCATCCTGATACCGGTCTTCATCAGAGACAGGATAACCTGCATGCTGTATGCTGATAACGTGCGGGACGTGCTGGATTCGAATATAAATTACATCAGTAAACTTACCAATATCGCCTCCCTGGCCTTTGAGATCATCATAGTAAGGAAAAAGATACAGGAGTCCTGAAGCGGTTAAAAAATCCGGCAATCGGAGGTATAATAGAACTTTCCACCGTAAAAGCCGTGTACCAAACAGGAAAAGCACGAATGGGCCTGCTTAAAAAGATAACTGGATTGTTCGCCGCGCCGCGTGGCGGAACAGAGGGGTGCGCAAAACCCGCGATCCTGCCCGGCAGGAACGCCCTGTGCTGGTGCGGAAGCGGCCTGAAATACAAGCGGTGCCACCTGGAAAAAGACCAGGTCTCGAATAAGCCAAAGCAGGGCTGCAACGGCCCCACCTGAAGCGGCCTGGGCTTCTAAGCCGGCCGTGTGCCGGCCCGAAACGGTTCGCCCGGCCTCGCTTTGTCAGGCACGTCAAAAAAACTCGCATCCCAAAACAATAGAACCGGCGAAGATATTGCCGTACTGCACATTGGCAAATTTACCCCTGCCCCATCCTGTAATACAGCCCCCCGCCGGTGCGCACCGGTTTAAAGCCGGTAAGGATTTCGCCCATCGGGTCTGAACAGCCGGCAAAGAAATAGCCCCTTGGCGAGATGCACCTTCTGAAATGGGCCGTTATCTTCTTCACGGCTTCCGGCTGCATGTAGATGAAGATATTGCGGCAGAATATGAAATCCAGGTTGGCAAGCCCGTCATAGGTGTCTTCGTCCATAAGGTTGCCTGTACGGAAGGAAACGTTATTCTTCCACTGGGGTTTCAGCGCCAGCCTGCCCCCTTCAATCCGGTTGAAGTATTTTTCCTTAAGCCGTGTCTCCTCCGGGGCAAGCCTTACGGAATTTTCCCTGTAAACAGCCTCGCGCGCCCTGGCTATGGAGAACCGGCTGATGTCCACGCCTGCAACGTTTACGTTCCAGCCCGCAAAAAGCCCGCTTTCGGTTATAAGGATGTTTAGTGAATAAGGCTCCTCGCCGGCCGCGCACCCTGCCGACAGCACTTTCAGATATCTGTCCCCTGCCCCGCTCTTTCTTGCCGCAATCTCCTTTAAAAGCGAGGAAAAAGCCGCAAGCTGGGCCCTGTCCCTGAAGAAATACGTCTCCTGGTTAACCAGGCCCGATATAAGGTCGCCAAGCTCATGCTGGTTCCCGGATAGTCTGGAAATGAATTCCTCCGGGGTTGCGGAGAGCTGCATGCAGCGGTCGATGGCCCTTCCCCTCAGGCATTCCAGTTTCAGGCCTTTTAAAAGAATGCCGGATTTTTTGTTGATGAGGTTTTTTAAATCAGCCAGCAGGGCGTCCGGGAAAAAATCCTCCACGTCAAACCCCGCCTTTTTTGCCCTCGAAAAGAGTCTTCACCTCGTCCATCAGTTCGCTTATGTCCTTGAACTGCCTGTATACTGAAGCAAAGCGGACATAGGCCACCTTGTCCAGCTCCCGGAGGCAGGCCATAACCTCCTCGCCAACAGCGGCGCTTTGCAGTTCCTTCTGCCCGAGGGCCAGAACTTTTTTTTCTATCTCGCCCACAACGGTTTCAAGCTGCTCCATGGACACGGGCCTTTTCTCGCAGGCTTTTTTCAGGCCCTGGAGGACTTTCTGGCGGTCGAAGGGTTCACGCCGGCCATCCTTCTTTACTATGAGGGGAAGTATTTCTTCTATGCGCTCGTAGGAGGTGAAGCGGCGCTCGCATTTAAGACATTCGCGCCGCCTGCGGATTACATCGCCTTCCTTGCTTGTCCTGGAATCTATTACCTTGTCTTCAGGATGGGCGCAGAAAGGGCACTTCATCTAGTCTATCGGGAATCCCGCGGCCAGCTCCCTGGCCCTCCTGCCCGCGGACTCCAGCACGCTGGCGTCCTCCGGCGCGGATATCACCTGGTCTATAAGCTCCGCAATCAGTTTCATCTCTCCGGCCTTCATTCCCCTGGTTGTAACGCATGGGGTGCCTATCCTGATCCCGCTGGTAACAGCCGGGGGAAGCGGATCAAACGGGATCGCGTTTTTATTTACGGTAATGCCGGCCCTGTCCAGGGCCTCTTCGGCCTGCTTGCCGGTTATTTTTTTGTTTGCAAGGTCTATGAGCATCAGGTGGTTGTCCGTGCCGCCGGATATCAGTTTATATCCGCGCGCCACAAGCTCCGCGGCAAGCGCGCGCGCGTTGCCCACCACGTCCGCCTGGTAATCCTTGAATTCCGGCGCAAGGGCCTCCTTCAACGCCACAGCCTTGGCAGCCACAACATGCACCAGCGGCCCGCCCTGTATGCCGGGGAATATCATCTTGTCTATTGTCTTTCCGTACTCTTCCTTGCACATGATAAGCCCGCCCCTGGGGCCTCTGAGGGTTTTGTGCGTGGTTGTGGTGACAAAATCGGCATGGGGCACAGGCGAGGGGTGCAAGCCAACTGCAACCAGCCCGGCTATGTGGGCGATGTCCGCAACCAAATGCGCCTGCACGGATTTGGCTATCCTGTCGAATGCGGCAAAGTCGATTATACGTGTATAGGCGCTTGCGCCCGCCAAAATCAGTTTTGGCCTGTGCTCGCGGGCAATCCTTTCAACCTCGTCGTAATCTATCCTTCCCGTCTCCCGGTTTACCCCATATGAGACCGTTTTATAGAGCATTCCGGAAAAATTGGCGGGCGCTCCGTGGCTTAGATGGCCCCCGTGGCGCAGGTCCATGCCAAGCACGGTATCTCCGGGCTTCAGCATGCCAAGATATACAGCCATGTTTGCCTGGGTGCCGGAGTGCGGCTGCACATTTACATGTTCCGCGCCAAACAGCTCCTTTGTGCGGGATATGGCAAGCGTTTCGACGGCGTCGGCGTACTCGCAGCCGCCGTAATATCTCTTGCCTGGATAGCCTTCGGCGTATTTATTTGTAAATACGGAGCCCTGCGCCTCCATTACGGCCCTGCTGGCGTAATTTTCCGAGGCGATAAGAA
>JAJYLE010000168.1 GCA_021788025.1 Nitrospirota bacterium | reverse complement strand
GACAATGTCATGTTTGGCCATGTTATATTGGCGTTGTTTGGAGGGACAACAGCCCCTCAGAGCTCTTTGAAAATCAGCAGGGAGGCCAAATCGGCCATGGATATTTAAAGGTAAAGATTTGCAAAAACAAAAGCTGAAAAAACAGGCGGTTAGGCTGTTCCATCTTTGCTTGCATTCTTAATTCCGTTAAAACAAGATCTTTTACAAATCAGGCACTTGCAGATGCAAAGAAGATAAAACAGATGGAACAAACGGAACAAAAAAAAAGCCTTAAGCCATTGAAAATAAAAGAAAACCCCCGAATAGCCGGAACATATAAAAAAAAGGGCTCAGGCCCCCGCGGCTTTGTATCCGGGACAGCCCTCAAACCCCGCGCACCCGGCCCTTCTAAGCCGGCATTCCTTGTTGCCGCATCCGTGAATGCCGGTCTTGCGGGTTTGGGGCTTCCGGGCCTGGGATGCCGTGGTGGATTTGATGGAGATATTTTCCTTTTTCCTGTCCATGGGTTTAAGCATTTTATCCTCCTATCGAGGACATGCGCCCCGGTATCGCGCTTCCGGTCTTCCGCCCGGCAGGCTTCCTGAGGACGGCCTGTTTCAAGATGTTCTCTACCTCGTCCGGGCTGGCGCCGGGGGTTATCTCCAGCTCATCTGCTGAAAACAGGCACGGCCGCAGCTTGCCGGAAGACGTAAGCCGCATCCTGTTGCACCTGCCGCAGAAATGATTGCTGATCGGGCTTATAAATCCGATTATCCCTTTTGCGCCTTCCAGTCTGTAATTCCTTGAAGAGCCGCCCTCCCCCTCAAACAGCAGCCTCCTGCCCTGCCTGCGAAATGCCGTGGCCACCTTCTCCATCGTTTCAACGGACGGGACGGCAAGAGATTCCATGCCGGAGTTTTTGTGTCCGGCAGGCATAAGCTCTATAAAGCGCACATGCACAGGGCGGTCTATCGTCAAAGCCGCAAAGCCGGCCGCCTCCGAATCATTCACCCCTCTCAGGGGCACCACGTTTATCTTTACCGGAAGAAGCCCGGCATCAGCGGCGGCATCAATCGCATCCATAACGGGCGGCAGGCTTCCTCCGCCGGTAATCCTGGTGTACGCGTCCGGGTCAAGGCTGTCCAGGCTTACGTTTATCCTGTCCAGGCCGGCGGCCTTCAGGGCCGGGGCAACACCGGCAAGCAGAACGCCGTTAGTGGTCATGCTTAAATCCGGCACGCCCATCTGCTTGAGCGTGCGCACGATATCGATAACGTCGTCCCGTAAAAGCGGCTCGCCGCCGGTAAGCCTGATCTTTTGCAGGCCGTAATGCATTGCCGCCTGGGCAACGGAGAAAATTAGCCGGCTGTCCAGGTG
Source organism: Nitrospirota bacterium (assembly GCA_021788025.1). Lineage (GTDB taxonomy): Bacteria > Nitrospirota > Thermodesulfovibrionia > Thermodesulfovibrionales > JdFR-88 > JAKAKS01. Next base: position 3,913 of record JAJYLE010000168.1, on the reverse strand, counting down.
CAGCGCGCCAGGGGCGCAGCAGCGGGAATCGCGCGGAAGGCAATAGATGCAGCGCAGGTTGCACCTGCCCGTTACGGACATCCTCAGATAATCTATCCGCCTGCCAAGCGGGTCCAGAAGTATCATCGAGCCACCTTGAAATATTCTAGTAGCAGAAAGGGGCAATTCACAAGTCCATAAAATAGAATAAAATACTCCAATGGCGTTAAGGGAAGAAATACTTGGCCGTCTACGGGACAAAGCGCGTCCGCAGTCGTTCAAGGAGCTAGCGAAGGATTTAAGGCTGGGCAAGGCCGAATCCAAAAAACTGAAGCGCATGCTGGACCAGATGACCAGCACGGGGGACCTGGTGCTCACCCGTAAAGGCCTTTACGCGCCGCCTGGCGAGATAAACCTTATAAAGGGGTATTTCGAAGCGCACAGGGACGGCTTCGGGTTTGTGATACCCGATTCCCCTAAGGAACGCGACCTGTTCATCCCGCCTCCGGCCACGATGGGGGCAATGAATAACGACAAGGTAATCGCCCGGGCCGAGCCAGGCGGCAAGGGGCGGATAATCCGGATACTGGAGCGGGCGCAAACCAGAATCGCGGGCACCGTGGAAAAGACGAGGCTGGCCTGCTTTGTGCGCCCCAAATCCAGGACAATGCCCGTTGATATCTACATCCCGCACAAAGAGTGCGCCGGCATCCCAAACGGTCAGAAGGTGATTGTAGAGATAATCGAGTACCCCGAAGACAAGCGCCCCCCGGTGGGCAGGATAATCAGGAAGCTGGAAGCGCCAACCGCCCCGCTTGAAGAGATTGATGCGGTCATGGAGGAACTGGGTATCCCGCACAAATTCCCGGCCGCCGCGCAGGAGGCCGCAAAGGCCCTGCGCCATCCGGAGGATGACCTGCTCAAGCACCGGAAAGACCTCTCGCGGCTCAGGACCGTGACAATCGATGGCGAACGGGCGAAAGACTTCGATGACGCAGTGTCCATAGAGGTGACCGATCTGGGCTACAAGCTTTGGGTGCATATTGCGGACGTAAGCCATTACGTGCGGGAGGGCGATACCATAGACCTGGAGGCGCGCGACAGGGCAACCAGCGTGTACTTCCCGGACAGGGCCATCCCGATGCTGCCCAAAGAGCTTTCGGAAGACCTGTGCAGCCTGGTGCCCGGCAAGCCACGGCCTGCTTTCACGGCGGAAATGGATTTCGACAGGTTCGGAAAGATGTATTCAGCCGTTTTTTACCAGAGCCTGATAACAAGCCAGCAGCGCATGACTTATACCGAAGTTGCCCGGATTCTGGCGGAAGAGGATTACCGCCGGGCCTCGCGCTACGGCGAAAAACTCCTTTCGGATTTCAAGAGCATGGAGGAGCTTGCTTCCGCTATCCGCTCACGCAGGATGGGCCGTGGCAGCCTTGATTTCGACCTGCCGGAACCTGAGGTGCTGCTGGACATGCAGGGAAGGCCGGAAGACATTATCAGGGCAGAGCGCAATATTGCGCATATAATCATCGAGGAGTTCATGATAGCGGCCAATGAGGCCGTTGCCGGACATCTTGCCGCTTCCGGCGTGCCTTCAATCTATCGCATACATGAAGAGCCAGACCCTGAAAAATTCGAGGAAGTTGCCCGGTATTGCAGGGCTGTCCTCAGAAAGCGTTTTGCCGACCTCCGGGGAATTATCAGCGCGGCCCGCGGCACGCCGGCCGAGGAATTTGCAAATTATGCCGTGTTAAGGAGCCTGAAACAGGCCAGATACAGCACCGAGAATGTTGGCCACTTCGGGCTGGCCTCCGAGTGCTATACGCATTTTACATCGCCTATCCGAAGGTATCCGGATTTAATAGTGCACAGGATATTAAAGGAGGTGCTGGCATCCGGCAGGAAAGGGCTGCCCGAAGAGAGAAAGGCCCGGCTTGCCCAGGAACTGCCCGGTCTGGCTTCGCATTGCTCGGTTATGGAAAGAAACGCGGACCAGGCGGAAAAAACTGTATTGGATGCCATGAAGGCATGGTTCATGAAGGACAAGGCCGGGGAGCGGTTTGAGGCTGTTATTGTGGGCATCACAAATTACGGGCTTAAAGTAAGGTTTGAGGATTTCTTCCTGGAGGGCTTCATACACGTCTCTACCATGGTGGACGATTACTACATATTCGATGAAAACACTCTTGTGCTGAGGGGCAGGCGCACAGGCAGGCGCTTCAGGATAGGAGACAGGGTGCAAGCCAGGATAGACAGGGTAGACATGGAAGCCAGGGAAATACTGCTTGGGATTGGCAAGTGACCCCGGGGGCGCCCGCCGTTATACACCATCCTTATATGGGAACAGGCTTTCCCAAATGAGGATGGCCGGATACCGGTTTTTAAGCCGTTTTTCCCCGGACCCGATAAGTAAATCCGCGCCATAAAGGGTTATCGCGCTGATAAATAAACAGAAATTAGCAGTCCCTTTTTTTGTGATTAAAAATCAGCTTAAATGGCATAAATTATGCTTGTTACTATGCTGATGGATTTGAAAAGATTGATAAAAACTGGAATTCCTTGTAAGATTGTATGTTAAATTTCAAATTAAAAGGAAAGGAGGTGAAAATCATGAGACTGAAAGTTACTATGTTTGTCATGACGGTTGCCGTCCTTTTCGCTGGCGTTGCGTTCGCCATTCCCAAAGGGCATGCCCCCCTCGTATTCAAAAACAAGATGGGCAACGTAACCTTTACCTGGCAGATGCACCTGAACCACGGCCTGTCCTGCCCGGACTGCCACGTGAACCTGAAGCCTAAGACCTTCACGATGCAATTCGGGGCCGACAAGTTTACGATGCAGGACATCTTCGCGGGCAAATATTGCGGCGCCTGCCATAAGGCTGGCGGAAGAGCATTTGCTCCCCAGGGCCATTGCATGAACTGCCACAACAATGGCAGCAAACTCGTAAACGGCGAACTGCCTAAATAATTAGCCTTAAATCAAAGAGGGGGCAGGTTAAAAACCAGCCCCCTCTTTTTATTGATTTAAAGCGAAATTACCGGGTAGCCAGAATCTCTTTGAGAATAACTTCACGGGCCTCATCCAGGCTCATTTTCAGTTTGCAACCCGCGGCGCGTTTGTGCCCGCCTCCGCCAAGCCGGGCAGCGATCTGCCGCACGTCCGTATCTCCCTTGGACCGGAGGCTTACCTTTATGGAATCCTCCAACTCCAGAAGCAAGGCGGATACCTCAACATCTTTAAGCATTCTGGGATACGCGGTAAAATTCTCCGCATCCTCTATGCCCGTTCCCGTGTTGTGGAACATCCCCTTGGAGATATGCATCATGGCCGCCCCGTCTTTCATTTCAAAGGTGCCAAGAGCCATGCACAGGAGCCTGAATCTAGCCACTGTCCAGGAATTGTAGATCTGGTCGGCAATCGCGGCCGGCTCGGCCCCGGCCTGGACAAGCTCGGATGCCATGCCCAGCGCCTCAGGCGTGGTATTCTGATAACGGAAAGACCCTGTATCGGTCATTATGGCCGTGTAGAGATTAACTGCAATTTCTTTAGTAATGGCAACTCCGAGGGCCTTGATTAGCCGGAATACCAGTATGCCCGCGGCAGATGCGTCCGGCTCCGTCCAGTTCACATCACCGTAGAAGAGGTCTGTTTCATGATGGTCAATTACAACTGTTTTATGAAAACTCTTGCCTTCCAGCCCGGCCCGCTCCGGATGCCCGCAATCCACCAATACCAGCACCGCTTCACTGTAGTCCGGCGGCAGCGTCTTTTTTACCTCGCCGGCGCCTGGCAGGAATTTGCAGTAATCCGGTACCCCGTCCCTGTCGTAAACAATCGCACTTTTACCAAGCTGCCGGAGTGCGTAAGCCAGGGCTATGCTGGAGCCCAGCGCATCCCCCTCCGGCGTAACATGAGTAGCTATCAGGAACAG
>JAJYLE010000167.1 GCA_021788025.1 Nitrospirota bacterium | reverse complement strand
CCGCCGTACAATTTTTCCGCCATGCACCCGGGCAACTGGTACGATTTTGTGAACCGGCAGGCGTGGGACGGCACAAGCACGTATAACGGTGATGGCGATTATCACCTGACATTCGGCTCACCTTCGGTGGACCTGGTGCCAGCAAGCGGCGCGGTTCTGCCATTCGACATAGACGGCAATACCCGCTTCAATGACGGCCATGGCAGCGCGGGGGCCTACGAAAAACGCCCCGATACGGTGGCGGGAGCGGTGTTTTAAAAACGCGGGATAAAAAAAGCGGTCTTTATAAATGAAAAAGCGGCTGAATGGAGCATGGGCATACAACTGACACGGAGGATGCGGCGGCCAGTTTTTTGTCCGGAAATGGCAGATTCCGGCCTCGCTAAAGCCGCGATCCGCGGCGGGCATGAACTTCTATCTCGTCCCATGATAAACCTGATGTGCGGGGTATTGAAAGTATGGCCGTTGCCTGCACGCCCCCTTGCTCCAAGCAAACTGGCAGTGCCCAGGATATCAATCTCCTTTTGCCACAGCCAGCCCTATTATTATGGAAAGTAGAATTGCGTTTGAAGGCACGTGAAGGTTAAAGTCCACAAAACTGTGTACGGAGATTGTGACAAGGGATGCTATAAACCCGGCCTTAAGATAAGCGGCCCTGCCCTGCCAGTTGCTTTTTTCCCCGAACGCCGCCCGAAGGATAGCAACCACAAATGCCGCGCCTATAAGAAAACCTGCCAGGCCGCCCTCAGTAAGCAGCTCCAGATAATCGTTATGGGCGTGCTCCCATATTTTCTGCAAGTGAATGGGCTGGTAATAAGTAAACACATTTACAAACGTGCCAAGCCCCGTGCCAAATACAGGGAAATCCCTGAATGCTGCCCACGCGCCCTTCCAGGCCATAAGCCTGGCTGTATCTGAAACCCCCTCTTTTGAAAATCGCGCCAGAAGCGGCGCAACACCGGCATACAGCACAAATGAGGCAAAAACCACGGCAAACACGGCCAGCACCATAAGCTGCCATTTGGAGCTGCGGCGTACCAGCAGAATGGCTGAGAAAACAGCCAGCCCGCAGATGAAGGATATCACGCCGCCTCTGGAGAGGCTCAAAAATACGGAAAGAGTCATTACCGCGGCAAAGAAGGTGTACAGCACTTTTTTTTCTATATTCTTCGAGGCCAATGCAACAGCAAGCGAAAGCGGGATTATCATATTTATATAGCCTGGGAAATGGTCCCTGTCCACAAACGGTCCGAAAGGATTGCCGCCGGGAGTAAAGGACGCAAACCAGTATATTTTCCCGTTCCAGGTAACGTGCTGCACTATTGCAAACAGCGCCAGGGCAAAACCGAATACCGAGAGCCCTTTTAATATCTTGTAAACCGAACGGCCCTCAATAAAAAGCGCAGAAGTGAAGAAGACCATCAAATAAACGGCCAGCCTGGCGAGTGCCTCTTCAGTTTTAAACTGATATACCGTAATGCCGTGAAACGCAACAGGCCCCATCAGGGCGGCCATGCGCGGCTCAAGAAGGCCTAGTACGGAAGCCGGCAATGGGACCATCTGGAACACCAGATACAAAACAAGCGCAACAGCCGTACAAATCAGCTTTTTCTTTTCACCTATGCCGCCAGAATATGTAAACACCCCGGCCATGAAAACAATGGTGGCCAGTGCGCCTGAAACGGCCATGGCCCAGTACTCAACAGCCCCGAACAACAAAGCCGGAACCGCCGCGGCCGCTACCAGGCCAGCAGCGATAAAATCCGGGATTTGAAATTTCAAATTTGAAATTGCCTTCATTATCCCTGGTCCGCCATTTTTATGGAGTCTATCCAGACATCTCCCTTTATCTTGTTGTCCAGCTTAAAAGATTCATTCCTTCTTACTGAAAAAAGGATGGCGTTACAATTGGCCGGCACCGTGAAATCGACGCTCTGCTTCTGCCAGTAGCTGGTGCCCGTCATGGTCTGAGAGCTGGCCTGCAGGTCCGCGCAATTATATCCCTGCACGTTTAAAAAAATCCCGTTATCCGTGGTTATCCCAGACGTCTTAATGTAGCCGGACACTTCATACTTATGCCCCTTTTCCACCGGCACTATCTGGCTGGCCAGGTTTATGCCGGGATTGGAACTGCCATCGAATGATGCGCTCAGGGAGTACTGGCCGCCCATCTTTATGTCCCCGTCCAGAAATATCCGGACCCCGGGCGCGTTCCCTATCCTCCAGCCAAATCCCTTCCCTGTAACCGGCAATCCGAAATCGCCGTCCCATATACTGCCTGGCTTTAGCACAAGATTGGCGCGGCTGAAGAGCTCATTCCAGACGGCAAGGGCATCTGTTTCATCATTTTTTGATATCAGGAAATCGCAGTATTTAAGATAATCCCGTTCAGACGGGCCTTTCCCCGCTGCGGCCCCGCCGTTTTTAAGCGCATCCCATGCGCGCCCCGCGGCTTCCTGCTGACCGGCATCCATGAGAAAATAAAGCCACTGCCGCAAATACTGCCTTTCCGCAGGCACAAGGTTTGCCTGCATGTAATCAGGAGGCAATCCCAGTGTCATGCAGATGTCATACACCTTCTGCTGCTCCGCCGGTTTGAGCAGGATATATTTTCTGAACTGCTCCACACCGGCCGCGGTGTCGTTCATCTGAAGCAGCAGCACCCCGGCGTCCCAGGTTATGTCAGGAGCGCCCGCGCTTCTGGCCAGCGCGCTTTTAATTGCAAGATCGGCCTGCTGTTGCCTGCCTGTCCACTGATACAGCCTGGCAAGCCAGAGCCACGAATCTGCATTCAGCGGTTCAAGCGATATGGATTTTTTGAAGAGGGCCTCGGCCTTTTTTAAATCGGAATCCCCGTGCTTTTCAAGATAAACGGCCCCAAGCGCCCTGTTATATCCTGCATTCTCACTGGTTACAGCCGCGGCAATTGACGCTCCGTCCTTTTTGCCCTTGAGAAACATCGATTCGTAATGCTCGGAGACTGCGGGGCGCACAAGAATTATCAGGACCAGTACTGAAACAAAGGACAGGACCCCCCTGACGATGTTAATTTTCAATAGCGTTTTTTGCCTTTTGCTTTTTCCGGCCTGCCTTTTTTTCGCCGTCCGAATAGTAATAATAATCGCCGTAGTGGTAATAGGAGGAATATTTCAGGTCCACCTGCCTTATGGCATTCAGGACAACGCCCAGCACCCTGGAGTTTATGCTCTCGATTGCACGCCTGCTCTGAAGCGCGGCTTCCCTGGTGGTGCGCCCGGTGCGCACAACCATTATTACCCCCTCCACCGAGGTGCTGAGTATCAGGCTCTCTGAAAAGCCGATCACGGGCGGCGAGTCAAACAGTATGAATTCATATTCCGGACCGAGCTTTCGCAGCAAGTCTGCCAGCCTGGGCGAGTTGAAAAGATCCGGAGGATTTGGCGACCTTGGCCCGGAGGTGATAATATCAAGATTTTCCAGGCCGCTCTTACGGACCAGCCCGTCTTCAACCTGCATCATTCCGGCAAGATAATCCGAAAACCCCTTGGAGTTGTCCATATCGAATATCTTATGCAGCTGCGGGTTCCTGAGGTCGGAATCTACTATCAGGCCCCTTCCCCTGGTACGGGCCATTGTTGCCGCCAGATTCACGCTGGTCATGGTCTTGCCGTCACCTTTAAGCGGCGAAGTCACCATCATCAGCTTGGGCGCCTGGCTGCCGGATGAAAACTGAATAAATGTATTTATGGCGCTGTAGGCCTCCAGGAGGATCTGGGCATGCTCCTCCCCGCTCCACGCCAGAAGCCGCTTGCCCGCCGGGACCGTCTCTATCGCGGGCACCAGCCCAAGGCACGGCAGCGATATGGAATTTTCAATGTCTTCGGGGTTCTTTAGCGTGTTGTCTATGTAATCCACAAAGAACGCCAGCCCGATACCGCCCAAAAAGCCCACCATTATCGCCATGAGAAGGTCCCTGCCCTTTCTGGGCGCAAAAGGCACCCTGGGCCTTTCGGCGCGGTCTAGGATCTGTATATTGCTTGCGTTCAAGCTGGCTGACACGCCTATCTCCTTCACGCGCTGGAGTAGACCATTATAAAGCTGCTGGTTTGTATCGGCTTCTCTTTTCAGGATATTGTACTGTACCATTTTGTCATTTAAGGCCAGGGCTTTTTCTTTATACTGCTCGTAAGTTTGGGTAAGGTCTTTTTCCCTTTCACTGGCGGCCTCATAATCCGCACGCAGCGCGGCAACAGCTTTCGCCGACTCTTCATTTATTCTCTTTGAAAGCTGGTTCATCTGTTGTTTCACCTGCACAATCTCAGGATACTTGGGCATATAAACGGCCGAGAGCCGGGCGTATTTAGTTTCCAGCCGGGAGTATTGTTCCAGCAGCGACTGGATAAAAGGGTTGTTCCTTATTATGGAACCGTCCCCTGTTCCGCCGTTAACGGCCTGATAGTAAAGCGCCTCTTTATTTATCCTGTCCGACGTTGCCTGCACAAGCTGGTCTGATATCTGCTCCAGCCTGCTTGTCTCCAGATCCTGCCCACCGCTGCCGCTTTCAGTGTTCTTGCCCTGTCCGGTATTGGCCCCGGTCAGGAGAATTCCATTTTTAGCAGCATATTCATTCAGGGCCTCCTCACTGCGTTCCAGCTTAGCTTTCATATCGTCCAGATGATTTTCAAGCCAGTCCCGGGCAACCTGCGAGGCGTTAAGCTTGCTTTCGATATTGAAGCCTATGTACTGCCTGGCTATTTCATTGGCGGCCTGCGCGGCAAGGGCAGGATTTTTATCGTCGAAACTGACCAGCGCTATCCAGGAATCACGTACCGGCTGTATGCTTATCCGGGCCAGAAAACCATCGATGACGGCCGGGTTTATGTCGCGACCCAAATCGCCTGAAAGCTGTATTTTGCCGTCTCCCAGTTCTGAATCCTGTACCTCCGAAGTCTGGGCAACTTTGGAATTTAAGTATGCGCCTGCCCCTGACAACACTTTGGCAAACTCCGGGTCCCCTTCCTGCCTGAGCGCGCGGATAGCACGCTTTGCCACGCTTCTGCTTTTCAGTATCCGGTACTGAGTTTTAAGGAAATTAAGGTCGTCATTGCGGTTTTCATAAACGTCCTTAAAGCTGAGCACCGGGGTTTCCGGCTCTACTTTAAGAGTGGCCGTTGCCCTGTATACCGGTTTTTTAAGAAAGACCACCAGCAAGACCGTAAACACCACAAGCGTAAAAAACGTAAGCGCCAGCCACCTGCGTCTGTAAAGGACGTAAAGGTAGTCTCTTATGTTTA
>JAJYLE010000166.1 GCA_021788025.1 Nitrospirota bacterium | reverse complement strand
GACAACCGCGTAGCGCAGCACGGTAATCATATAAAGAATTATTAAAAAACTTACGGGATACCCAAAAGCGCCCTTCTCCATCGCGCACCGGATTGCGTACAGAGTTAAGGTTGGCGCCATCCATGCGGCGGGGCCCGGCTTTATCGATGAATGGGATATTACGGTAGAGGCCGAAAGGCTTACCATCGTCAGCAAAAAAAGTGATATCAGCGCCGGGTTGCCGGCAGGAAAGATTAGGAATGCCGAGAACCCCCAGACCAAGCCCGATAAAAGTGCCAGGCCCAGATATGCCCTGCCCCAGTACTGCCCGTCAAACGCGCTTTCCCGCACCCGTTTAAACCGGTAAAAAAGCGCAACCCTGCCAATTACAACCGACAGAATCATTAAATTCCAGGCCAGAATGTTTGCGTGGGCAACGATATTGCGGACCAGGCCGGAAAGAACAAGGGCCACAATGAAAGAGGCCGTCTGCATCGTTGGGAGGTCCGCAAACGCGATGCGCACCTGCTCCCTGGCAATCTCTTCCCTGTATTCTGCCATCAGTTCCGCATTGCAGGGTTTTCTTGCGCTGTTCATGATGGAATTTCCCGGCCGGCAGAAAGACATCTTATACGGGGAGTATTACTGCAAAACATGATTTCTTTTCCTGTTTGCAACGCATTAATTGTACCCTGTCTGTAATTGGTATTTCAACCGGGAAGGGCGGTTTTTGCAACGGTTTTTGCAATAGTTGCAACCTGCCTGGTACTGTAAAAGAATCAGGACAATTCTGGTACACTATCTACAGCCGATTAAACGGAAACCGGTGAACCATTCAAAACCATCAGCAGGAGGCCCAAAATTAATACGCGCGGAAACCAAACTGCCGCAAGCCGCGGCATATTGAACAAAATGAGTATTGCTTCGCCGGCCCTCGTAATTTGGTCCATACTCTTGGCCACGGTTTTTATTCAGCCCGTTTGGGCTGCCAATCAGGGCGAACGCATTTCGTATATCCGGGCGCAGATTATAAAGGCATATGGCGGCAGAAAAATACTTGAGCGGACCGTGGCCGTTCATGCCATTGGACATATAGACGCATTCATGCGGCAGGACCGGGGCAGCTACGGGCTTTTCTTTAAAAGGCCGCGCAAGCTTCGCGTGGATACAAGATATCAGCGTTCCTCCGAAACGCGGATATTAAACGGAGATACCGGGTACAGGACAATGAATAACGCCCCGCTTTCAAAGGTGAAAGATTACCGGCTTCTTTCGATGGTTTACCAGTACAAGCATTTTGACCTCCCATATGGCCTGCTGCAAAACGCATACAAGGTAACTTTTAAAGGCAAAGGGGCCCTGAACGGAAGGCCGGTACTGGTGCTGCATTTAACCGATAAGGAAGGGCCGCCGATGGACGCGTATATTGACGCCGGCAGGTTCCTGATAGTAAAGGTTACGGGTTATTTTGTCCTTGGCCCCGGCATGGCTGCCGCCCTATCTTCTGAATTTTCGGACTTCAGGAAGGTTGATGGCGCGGTATTTCCCTTCACAGTGACATATTACGCGGGCGGCATGAAAATAGCCCAAACCATTTTCAAGGACTACCAGATAAACCCGCATGTCCCCGATTCGCTTTTTAACCCTGGCCCCTAAGGGGCAACAGCAAACCCGCACATTAAAAAAGGGGAGGGTGTTTTTACCCCCTCCCCTTAATCAGCCAGAAAACGTGCGCTTTTAGAAACTGTAAGCCACCGTCACAAACTCAACATTCGCGTTGAAGCCAGGTGACGCATATGCCCCGCCAAGCAGATACGGGCCCGCTGCGGTACTGGATGTGGTGTTGCCGTTGTTGACCTGCCCCACGGGATTGTAATTGTTGTTATAGTACACGTTCTGATAGTTGTTGAAAGCCGAGTCGTTGTACGTATAATGGTCGAACTCAACACCGCCGGTGATCGCGAGGTTTTTCGTTACATTATACGTGAGCTTCCCGTTCACCGAGGACTGCTTGTACTGATCATACGGCATGTCTATGTTGTTGTTGTCGGCTCCAGCCGGGAAGGGCGGCCTTGCACCGCCAAGTGTATCCAGGGCCCCGTTGAGGAGAATGGTCTCGTCATTCAATCCGTCGGAGTTCATATAGTCGTAGCGGAGGTTGAACGTGAGCTTGTCGGGAATCAGGTATATCTCGGCCCCGGCGCCAAACTCATACTCGTTGTCCTTTACGTACTCGTCCGTGTTGTAATTCGACGTGGTCTCCGGAGAAGTTGCCGCAAAGTTGCCGTGGTTGCTGTTGTTGAAGAATATGTCCTTCCTTATGTTCTGGAGATCGAAATAACCGTTAAGCTTACCGATAGTTGCCACCTTGTAGCTGGCATCCACATCGGCCTCGGCAGTCTTGGAAGACAGCGCGCCGATGATGGTGCTGGGGTAGTAATCCGTGGTGTACAGGCCATCCAGCTCCACATCCAGCGCATCATTCGGGGTTATATCGACACCAGCCTTATAAGTTTTGGTGTGCCGGCGCGCTATGTTGAACCACTCCATTTCAGTGGCGTAACTATCCGCCGAGGTAAAGTCAACGTCAGCCCTGTTCTGCGATGGTACGCCTATCCCCGCGCCGGTCCTGTTGAAATCCCGGAAGGAGACCTTGGGCGTGATCATGTCCATCCCGGTCCACCTGAGTTCCGCATAATATACGTTGTCGTTGGTGTTGGGGAGGTTCCATATGGTATCCGGCCTGGCCGTTTTGACGAACTCGTATTCCGTGTCCAGATGGAAATGCGCCGGCAGGGTAAAGGCCAGGTTTGCGCCGGCGGTGTTCGTATTGTAGTTGAAAACAAACGGGTCCAGGTACTGGCCGGCGCCGTTTAATACAACCACGTCCTGCGAGTCGTTCTTGGAGTCGTAATACTTGTAAAACACCCTGCCGTACAACCAGTTCATGGGATTGCTGGTAAGCGCAAAGTCCAGGTCGGTGACATTGCGCGTGCCATCAAAGATGGACGAGCTTTCGCTTACGATGTAGTGGTCGTTTGCCGGATTAACGTTCGATCCCTGGAAGATGTCGGCCTGGGCCGGCGAAATCAGATTCGCGCTTGACGTTTCATGGGAGGTGTTGATGTTAAAGTTGAAATGTGAGTAATAAGGCAGCTCCAGTGAGCCCTCCAGGCCTACCTTATAATCCTTGTTGTCCCCTGGCATGGTCAACGTGTCCTGCAGAAAACCACTGGCAAGCAATGAGCCGGACCCCGTACTCTGGTGCGGCACCTGGAATTGAATGGACTGCAGGTTGTCGGTAAAGTCGCTGAAATTGAAGCTGGCTTTGAGGAACAGGGGCCTGGCCTGGTAGACCACTGCTGTATCATAGTCCTGCGTCCACCAGTCTATGGGGGCCGGCACCTCTATATAATAGCCGCCCATCGGATATAAGCCGCTTTTATGCTCGTTCATCAAGCTGACTTCAGCGTAAATGTCATCCGCCAGGTTTACCTTCAGGCTGCCGCCAATCCGGTCCCTGCGGGTTGAATAGTCAAACGGGTGCCAGGTGGAAGTATTAAGATATGGCTCGCCACCAGGATTGGAACCGTTCCACAGCCCGTCGCCGGAAACAAGATTAGTGCTGCCGGGGCTGGCAAACGGGGTTATGGCGCCGAATGTGATATTGTGAAGTATCTGGTCGAAGTACAAATTGCCCTGGAGCCTTCCGTAAAGGCCGCCGCTTAGCTGATCGAACTGGTCCTTGTAGCCCAGGTCCGTTGTGTCCAGCTTCCACCAGTACTGGCCGCTGTCGTAGCCAAGATGGATGTCCGTATAGAACCCGCCATTGCCGGTAATGTCCCTGTACGGGCTGAACTGGGCCTTATTTCCAGTAATGTCAATCAGCGCGGGTGTCAGGTTTACGGTCCCGTGCACCTGGCCTTCCGGCGCATTGGCGACCGCTGCTGCGCCGTTTAATTGGACCCCTGATGAGAAGTAATTGAAATCGGCGGCGAACGCGCTGGTCACTATCAGCAGCAGTGCCAGGGCCGCGCTTGCTATTGCTGTTCTAAATTTCATTAGTGTCCTCCCTCCTATCTTATGAAGCATTCGCCGAGCTCGCCCGGGTAGTTCGATCCGTGGATGTTTGTATGGCAGTTCGTGCACATACGCCCTACAACCCTCGGGCTTGCATAAAGATTGCTGGGGCCCGTAGTAGGCGGATTAAACGACTGGAACGAGGTGAACGGACCGGTCTGATGGCCGTCGATGACATGGCAGCTCTGGCAGAGGACCATTATCTTTTCCGTTTGCAGCTTGTTATGGTTGCTGCCGTGGGGAGTATGGCATGTAAGGCAGTTCTCTTCCACGGGCGGGTGCTCGTTCATGAACGGGCCCCTCTTTTCCGGGTGGCACTTGAAGCAAAGCTCGTTGACGCTGTCGCCCCGGAGCATCCTGCGATTGAACGTTCCGTGCGGGTTGTGGCAGTCCACGCAGGACACCTTGCCCTCAAGTATCGGATGGTGCGACTGCTTGTGCACCATGTTCCTTATGTCCTTATGGCACTGGAAGCATAGATTATAAACGTCATATTTGCTGGTTACGCCTTTCAGGAATTTCCAGCCGCCATGGTGCATGGAATGGCAGTCAGTGCAGGCAAGGCCTTCTCTCGCGTGTTTGCCCTGGCTCCAGAAAGCGGCCCATTTTGTCTGCGAGTGGCAGGCAAGACATTTTGCGGCCTTTTCCTTTGCGCTGTGTTCCTTGTTGAACGCAAAGATGCCGCCTCCGCCGCCCTGTGCCGCATGTGCAGAGCCCGCACCGTGGCAGGTTTCGCACGCATGCACATTTGCGGGGCTGTTGGGTACGGCTGTTTTGGCGTGCACTGATTGCGCATAGGCCATGTACTCGTATTCATGGCATTTCTTGCATGTATTGGGGCCTGCGTACCCGCCGTCACTCTCCGCTTGTGCCTGCATACCTGAAAAAAACAGGGCAAGCAGAAAAACCATGCAAAGGCTCAATAAGGATAAAGCTTTCTTCATTACTTCCCCCTTCCGTGAAATTTATTACAAATACGTCCGTTTACCCGAAGCTCAGATGACTTCTTTTGTTTTCCAAAACAAAGCCCCCTCCCGGCGCGCGCCATTGCGGACGCGTGCCCCATCCCCACCAGAACACGCAAATTTGGATATGGGCGCGTCGGAGTTCGCGCCCATATCTCTACAGAGATTAGGAAATACATCCGCAACTAATGGGTGTGCAAACAATATGCCCAAAAATGATATTTTTCTGAAAATTTTAAATTTCAACTGG
>JAJYLE010000165.1 GCA_021788025.1 Nitrospirota bacterium | reverse complement strand
CTTTATCGGGCCCGGATACCAGCCGTGATATCCGCCGGCCGAGGGTTTTGACAATATCCAGAGTTCCGTCCGTGGAGCCGCCGTCTATCACGATGTGCTCGATGTCCGGATATGCCTGCGCGGCAACGCTTTCCAGGCATGTCCCGATGCAGGCCTTGTTGTTATAAACAGCGGTTATGATGGAAATAAGCATAAAGGTAAAAGGGCTGTTTCAATCTGTCCGGAAGTGTGCCCGCTCTCTCCTGATCAGGTCCTTTTTATCAAAAAGTCATTTAATACAAGCACGTCCATTTTCGTCCTGAGGAAACATTCAAGCGCTTCCGACGGCTTGCACACGATAGGCTCGTTCTCATTAAAAGACGTATTCAGGATTACGGGCACCCCCGCAATCTTTCTGAACTCTTCTATCAACTGCCAGTACCTGGGGTTGTCCTGCCGCCTTACAGTCTGAAGCCTTCCGGTTCCGTCCGCATGGGTTACGGCGGGTATGATGCCTCTTTTCTCGTCCCTTATCTTATAGACCTTCAGCATGAACGGATCCGGGTAATCTGTTTCAAAATAATCCCTTGTTGCATCATTATGGATGGAAGGGGCAAAGGGCCTGAAAGACTCGCGTCTTTTAATCTTCAGGTTCAGTATCTCCTTCATGTCTGCCCGGCGCGGGTCTCCAACTATGCTGCGGTTTCCAAGCGCCCTGGGGCCCCACTCAACCCGGCCCTGGAACCAGCCCACCACCTTGCCTTCGGATATGGCCTGCGCCGTCTCGCGGCAAAGTGCCTCCGTATCGCCAATGCGCCCGATTGCGCACTTTTCCGCTTTTAATCTTTCGCCATTCTCTTTTAGGAGCCTTTCTATGGCATCATTGCCGTATTCCGGCCCAAGATAGGGTTTTTCAAGTACAAAAGACCTGCCTTTACCAAGCAGATGGTTCCAGACATAATAGGCCGCACCGATTGCGCCCCCCGCATCACCAGCCGCGGGCTGGATGTAAATGTCCTTGAAGCCTGTATTTGCAAATATTTTCCCGTTTGCCAGGCTGTTCATGGCGCAGCCGCCAGCCAGCGCAAGCGCGGAAAGCCCGGTGCTTTTTTGCACACGGTTGAGAATGTGGAATAGAACTTCCTCATAGCGTTTCTGGAGAGAGGCAGCCATGTTTTTATGCCTCTGTTCCAGCGGCTCTTCTTTCTTTCTGGCCGGGCCAAACAGCTTTTCAAGCCTTCCGGAGAAGACCGGCCCCATCTTTGGCTCCCCGCCTTCCCAGGTCATGGCGGCGCCTTCCTTATGATGGGTAAAATATTCCAGATCAAGCACGAAACCCCCGTCCCCGGTGGTCCTTACGATCTTCCGCATTTCTTCCATATACTCCGGCTGGCCGTAGGCGGCAAGGCCCATCACCTTGTACTCGTCCCCGTAATTCATGAACCCAAGATACTGGGTGAAGGCAAGATAAAAAAGGCCCAGCGAATGAGGGAAGAATATGCGGCGGTCCACTTTGATTTTATTTCCGTTTGCCACACCCCACATCGCCCCTACAAAATCCCCGAATCCGTCCACCGAAACAACCGCCGCCCTTTCAAAAGGCGAAACATAAAAGGAGCTTGCCAGGTGGGCGATATGGTGCTCCACATTGTGAACGGCCGCCTTCATCTGTGCCACATCCGTCCCCAGCGCGGCGCACAAAGCGGCTTTCACGCCGGATATTTTGGATGCGTTTCTGAACCTGCTGGCAACAAGCCTGGCAGACGGCCTTTTGGAAAGGGCGTAAATGGCCTTCCTTGCCGCATTGGCCCCGGGGTTGCGGTTAATGGCGATATGATCCACGTCCTTCAGGGAAACCCCGGCTTCAGCAAGGCAGTACTTTACGGATTCCGCCGGAATGCCAGCCCAGTGCTTAATCCGCGTAAAGCGTTCTTCCTCAACAGCGGCCACCAGCTTTCCGTCAACAGCAATACAGGCCGAACTGTCTCCGTGATATGCATTCAACCCTAAAATAACCATATGCTCTCCGTTGCCTTTTTTTGATTCAGCGGCTTAATGCGCCAGCATATAATAGATCAACTTAACGTATTCCGAGATAACGTTTTTCGCTGCAATACTGTTTTTCCACCAGCGGCCCTGGCCCCACCAGGCCGGCCTGCTGGCCACCAGGAAAAAGCGCATCCCGGAGCCTTTAAACCTGCGGCCCCATGTCCAATGCAGGCGCCTCATCTGCGGCGGGTCGCTCACCACGATGACGCTTTTCCACCCCTGTTTCTTCATAAGCGCCAGCGTGTTGCCGGCCTCCTGCCAGGAATCGGTTGAATCATCAAAAAATATCCGGCTTTTTTTTACGCCGTTTGAAAGAAGCATTTGCGCGCGCCAGTTCAGATAATACGCTTGCGCGCCGCGCTCCCCCTCCTGCATCCCGGTCAAAAGGATGCGGCTGGAATATCCCTGTTTGTAAAGCTCCAGGCCGCGCGCCC
Source organism: Nitrospirota bacterium (assembly GCA_021788025.1). Lineage (GTDB taxonomy): Bacteria > Nitrospirota > Thermodesulfovibrionia > Thermodesulfovibrionales > JdFR-88 > JAKAKS01. The sequence continues at coordinate 2,914 of JAJYLE010000165.1, read as the reverse complement.
CCCTTGCTCCCCCGTCGCCGCCCAGCACAACTATGGCATCAGCCTTTTCCGGCACGCCGGCGGGCGCCGCAAGAAATCGCCCCGCATTCAAAAAGCCGAATACCGCAAGGCCCGCCAGCAAGGCAAACGCAAAAAGCAGGTTGCGCTTATAATGTTTCATACATCCAGCCCGTAATGTTTTTTTATTACGGTCTGGATATCCATATTCCCGTCACGCGCGTTTTTTTTAATCTCGTATATCTTTGCGTCAACAAGGAACCTGTACCAAAACCCCTGCAGGAAATGCCATATCAGTCCTTCCTTCCCATCCATAAAACCGAACTTGAAAAAATACCTGTATATGAAATAAAAAAACGGCCTCGCAAAAAGGGGTATCTTTTTATAGGCATTCTCCTTGAGCCATCTTTTCCTCTGCTCCTGCGTTCCCAACAATTTCGGTTTAACCTTGTTGCATTCCGGCACTCCGCTTTGAAGGCCCAGCAGATCTATTGCCTCCCTTGTGGCATAGCCGTTATGTTTCCCGATCCACCAGTGCAGGTTCTTTACGTTCTCTTCGTAAATATCGTTTTTCAGAAAGAGGTTTTCGCCGCCGGTTATCCTGACGTGTTCGTCCATCCACCGCTCCTCGATACAGCCTTGGCCGGTGCGCCAGATCCGCAGAAGCCAAACAGGATAATAGCCGCCATGCCTTATCCAGCGCCCCATGAAATGGACGCGCCGTTTTACATACAGCCCGGTTACGTTATCGGGCAGCGACGGCAGCACGCTGGATAACTCCGCCAGCAATTCCGGGGTAAGGCGCTCATCGGCATCCATGCGCATCACCCATTTGGTACGTATTGGCAGGTTTTCAAGCGCCCAGTTGTACTGCTTGGAATAATTCTCAAACTGGTGCTGGACAACCTGCGCGCCATTACTGCGGGCCACCTCCAGCGTCTTATCGGACGAGTACGAATCCACAACAAATTTTGCATCGCACAGGGCCCCCATGCTGGCCAGGCAATCGCCAAGGTTCTGCTCCTCATTATGGGTAAGCACTATAACGGAAAGCAGCCCTTTCATGGCCATATTATCTCTTTTCCTTTCGCTGCCGGGGCTTGATAGGTTTGCACGGATGCCCCACGCAGACCATGCCCGCCGGCATGTCCTTGGTGACTACGCTCCTGGCGCCTATCACGGACATTGCGCCAATGGTCACGCCCATGTTTATGTATGAATCCGCACCTATGAAAGCTCCTGAGTTTATTTTCACGGGTTTTGTTATTATCCGGAAATCCTCGTCCGTATAGTCGTGGCTGCCCGTATTGACATGCGTCCTCTGGGATACCGTAACAAAATTCCCGATAATGACCTTATCCAGGTTGTAAATGAGGGCATCAAAGCCTATCCCAGAATTCTCTCCCATCTCCAAATTCCATGGAAACCATATTCTCGCCTTTGCATGGACTGTGGATCCCTTCCCGAGCTTTGCCCCAAACATCTTTAACAGCATGCGACGCCAGCCGTGCATTTTGTGCAGAGAGGGCCTGAACAGCACCGCCTCCACGCCCCACCACAGCGCCATCCTCACCTTCTCTTTAAACGAGTATGGCGACCGTGATTTACGCAGCCATACTTCGGATGGCGCTTTATCCATTTGCCTTCTTCGCCGCCATTTGCTCAAATATGCCGGACAATTCACTGGCGATCGCCGTCCAGGAAAATGTTCCCCTGGCCCAGGCCCTGCCTGCCAACCCCATCACTTCAAGGTCCCGCCCCAAAAGCCGGCGCATGGCGCTGGCCGTTTCTTCCACCGTATTGGGTACACACAGCCCGCAGCCCTTAGCTTCAACTTCGGCCCATGGCGTATTTGAACTGGCCACTATTGGCGTGCCTGCGGCAAGGCTCTCAACATAGACGTTGCCGAAATTCTCGTGCTGGGATGGGAGGACGAACAGATCGGCGTTAGCCAGAAAATCCACTTTGTCCGCTCCCGAAACCTCGCCGGTCAAAAAAACACGGCCTTCCAGCCCGCACTCGTGTATCAACTGCTCCAGATTTTTCCGCTCGCCGCCGTCCGGGCCGGCGATTAGTAGAACGGCTTCCGGATAATCTCCCCTTATGGCTGCAAAGGAGCGGACCAGTATGTCAAAGCCTTTTATTTTATGCAGCCGCCCCATGGACACTATTATCTGCCTGGGCGCAAATTTCATCCCTGTAAATTTCAGCATGTACTCTTCCGGCGGAAGCGTTGAAGCTTTTTCGTACTCGGAAATGTCAACGCCGTTTGGCACCATATGCACTTCCGCATTTTTGAAGTTATCCAATATGCCAAGTCTGTCCTTTTCAGACGTGGCATGCCAGACGATTTTCCCGGCGAACGGCCTTATAAGCATGTTTATCCATAGCCTTTTCAGGACGGCCCTTTTATCCGCAATACACCTTTCGCCCAAAGAACCGCGGGGAGAAAGCACAACCGGCTTTCCAAGCAGCGCCGCGTAAAATAGCGAAACCGGAACGTATGGCGAAAATACGCCTTGAAGGAACACCACGTCCGTTTTCCCGATGTCTTTCCAGACGTTTAAAAGCAAACGCCAGGAAAACGTGGCCTGGGTAGCCCAGCCATAATATTTAACATGCAGGTTATCGCCTAAACGAATAAATCTGTCCGTCTCAACTTCGAGGCGGACAGGTCCGTTAGCGTTAGTGGTGGATACATACACCTGGTGCCCAGCACTGGCAAGCTCCCGACTTGTATAAAGCGTTGAAAAGACCGGCCCTCCGTAAACCGTTGCCGGATAAAAACTGCCTATCACAATCAGTATTTTCAAGAATGCGCCTGCTTATAAAAAGCTGTGGCCGGCAGGCCGCGCTTTTTTTGTTTTTTAGTAAATAAAAAATAAACAATTACAAAATAGCCCATATATATAACCGA
>JAJYLE010000164.1 GCA_021788025.1 Nitrospirota bacterium | reverse complement strand
TAGGTTCGCATCTTTCCTTCAGAAGTTCCATTTTACACCTCCGTGCAAGCCAAGATACAAGGCACAGGAAACGCGATTCCCCAGCCTTGTCAAAACCGTCTATTTTTTGGCGGACTGGTCTGCATGCTGGTCCGCGGGCCGGTCCACTTCCAACTCTTCTTCTTTCTGCCCGGACAATGCCTTTTTGAACTCCTTTATGCTCCGGCCCAGTCCCGAACCTATCTCCGGCAGCCTGCCGGGGCCAAACAACAGAAGAGCTAGCGCCAGGATAACCAGGATGTGCATCGGCTGGAAAAGGTCCCTGAAAAACATATCTGCCCCTCCTTTAATAGTCCTATGTGTATCTTATAACAAATCCGGCGGGAAGTTTAGAAGGAGGCCCTGCAATACTACCTTGCCTGCATCAGGGCAAGCTTCTGCCTGATGGCCGGAAGCGCAGCGAGCGCGGCCTTTTCCCCTTCCATTATGGCGTCATCCCGCCTGGAGAAATCCGCCGCGCCAATCTCACCCACTTTAGGTCTGATCACAATGTCCGCCTTCGCCAGCTCGGCGCCGCATATTTTCGAGGACATGATATCCACGGACCTGAGGATGGTCCCTATGGTTGAAGTTGAGGCGGCCTGGTCCGCATCGGAGGAGATGTCCACTGCTATCACAAGGTTGGCGCCGTATTTCCTGGCCACGTCCACGGCAACCGGGCTTACAACCCCTCCGTCCACATACTGCCTGCCGTTTATCAGTTCCGGCCTGAAGACCCCTGGAATAGAGCAGCTTGCCCTTACGGCCATCCCGGTATTGCCCCGCCCAAAAACCACTTCGGAGCCGGACTGAAGGTCCGTTGCCACGATATAAAGGGGCACCTTCATTTTTTCAATGGGCGTGTTTTTGACCGCCTTGTTCACGAAGTCCTGGAGCCTCCTGCCCCTTATGAAACCGTCATCGGGCAGCCCGAAATCGGCTATATCGCTTTTCTGGATTGAAAGCGCAAGTTTCTGTATATCGAACGGGTTGTAGCCATAAGCATAAAGCGCGGCAACAAGGCTTCCGGCGCTGGTGCCTACAATCATGTTTATAGGTATGCCGTTGGCCGCCAGCACCTTTAAAACACCTATATGCGCAAACCCCCTGGCGGCCCCAGCCCCAAGCACAAGGGCCACTTTGGGAGCAACGGGCGCGGCTGGTTTTTCCGCTTGCGTGGGAGCGCAGGAAACTGCTGTCAAAGCAAGGACAAGCAAGCAGGCTGTTACAAATAGCAGGCTGCGCATGCCAAGCCCTTCCGGCCTGAAGTTTTTTGATGCCCTGCGCCGCAAATTCATTTTTCCGTTGCCCATAATCTTTAACACCAGCCCAACCCCGGATATAATTTAGTAAAATCAGCCGGGTTTTTTCAAATACGATTGCGAACGGTTTGCCCCATGTGATATATTGAATTCCGCATGCGCAATATCATGAAAAATAAGCAGCCTGTCCGTGTAGGCATAGTAGGGTTTGGCACCGTAGGCAGCGGCACGGCGCGTATCCTGCTGGAAAACGCGGGGCTTCTGGAACAACGGCTTGGCTTCCCCATCGTTCTTAAAAAGATAGCGGACCTGGACATCAAGCGGGACCGCGGCTTCAAAGTGCCTGCCGGCGTGCTTACCACAAACGCCGCCGATGTAACGGACAACCCGGACATAGACATAGCGGTGGAGCTTATTGGCGGGTTAAAGATGGCCAAGAGCATCATGCTGCGGGCGATACAAAACGGCAAAAGTGTTGTTACGGCCAACAAGGCCCTTCTTGCCGAACAGGGCACGGAGATATTCGAGGCCGCCAGCAAAAAAGGCGTATCAATAGGGTTTGAGGCCTCTGTAGGAGGCGGAATTCCCATAATCAAGGCGCTTGGCGAAGGGCTGGTTGCAAACCGCATAAACGCTGTCTATGGCATAGTAAACGGCACTTCCAACTACATCCTGACCAAGATGACCGATGAAGGCCGCCCGTTCCAGGAGGTGCTTGCCGAGGCCCAGAAGCTTGGCTATGCTGAGGCGGACCCCACGCTGGACGTTGGCGGTGGAGATTCGGCCCATAAACTCACAATACTTGCTTCCATCGCCTTCGGGATACCGCTGTCTTATCCCAAAATCCATGTGGAAGGCATAACGGGGATAACCCCGCTTGATATCGCATATGCTTCAGAGCTGGGCTATAAAATCAAGCTTCTGGCCATAGCCAAAAGTGAAGACGGCGTTGTGGAGCTAAGGGTACATCCGACCATGCTGCCCAAGGAGGCCCTTATCTCCAGGGTGGACGGCGTGATGAACGCTATTTATGTAAACGCTAAAGAGACAGGGGACACCCTTTACTATGGCAGGGGGGCCGGCGATGTGCCCACTGGCTCCGCCGTGGTCAGCGATATAGCCGGCATAGCAAGGGGGCTTGTCTGCGGGGCCTCGCCAAGCCCTGGCCTTATCCAGCCCGCCGGACGGCAGAAGGCCAGAATCAGGGACATGGGCGACGTGCGCAGCCTCTATTATTTCCGTTTTACCGCTCTTGACAGGCCCGGCGTCCTTTCAAGGATATCGGGCGTGCTGGGGGAAAATAATATCAGCATAGCGTCTGTCATTCAAAAGGGCAGGAGCAAGGTAGAGGCGGTACCGCTTGTAATACTTACCCACATGGCCAGGGAAAAAGACGTAAGAAAGGCGCTTAAAAAGATAGACTCCCTCCGCTCAGTGGCCTCCGGAAGCCTTCTTATAAGGGTGGAAGGAAACGAGTAGGGGCCAAAGCCCCAAACCATCCCTGAAAATCTGCGCGTAGTTTCAAGCATACCGGGCAGCGTTCCATGGCCTTGCAAAAAACCGCTTTTAAACTGCCTTTGCCGCCTGCTATAATTGAGCCGCATTCAGCTCTTTGAAAACGCGGGCCGTCAGGAGGAAGATGCATGGTCAATGGCAGGCTGTGGGAAGAATTGATCATCGCCAAGATGGCTCAAAAATGCGATATCAAAAGAGACCCCAATATTGATTCGGTTTACAAGCTGGATTTTGTAATCGACAGATTTAAGGATGTGGCCCGTTCCACGCATATCGGCGTGCAGGTGACTACCAGGCTGGACGATATAGGCAAGCAACGAGAGTTCATCAACGCCAAGGGCAGGGCGCTGTATGTGCCAAGGAGCGTGTACCTGGAGATCGAACCCGATGTGGATGTTTCAACGTTTGGAGCGGAATTGTCTTATATAGCGATAGCCGCGTTTGCATTCGGCCTTGAAAGGAAAGGCGCGGACCTGGTGGGCATAAGAATTAAAGGCGACTGCTCCTATGGTTATTTTGAAGTGGGTAAAAGCACGCGTGCCGTTCAGTTTCCCCGCAGGGGTCACGAGGCCGGTGGCCCCGCAAATCAGGAACGGCCGGAACGGCTGGAAGGGACCCTGTTTAAATACGTGTCCGACCGCGGGTTCGGATTCATCAAAACCGGGCAGAAGGAAGACTTTTTCTTCCATATAAGCGATCTGGAAGAGGCGCTTAAACAGGAGGTTGTCTCCACTCCAATGTCCGGCAGCTATCTGCAAAGCCCGATAGCTGTGTCGTTTCAGCCGGGGGCGCCAAAGAATGAAAACGCTGCGCCTGTAGCACAGGAAATCAGGGTTGCCAACGCAGATGGAAATGCGCAGGGAATGGATAACGGAAGTGATTTTGTAAATTGATATTATGACGGCTCCCGGTTTTCAAAAAGAGCGGCGGCAAAAGGGGATTACAGCCCGGCTAAATGGAAGAAAAATCAGGCTTCTGGAAAATCTGAGCGAGGACCATACCTAAGCGCATGCCTGAACACAGGAAACAGGGGCGGGTAAGGCTGGACAGGCCGGTCCTGCTGAACGGCTGCATCAAGGTTACCGGCCTGGATTTGAGCGAGGGTGGTCTTTATGTCCACACTGGAAGGAACTTCCCCAAGGGCTCCATTATACAAATCAGCATAGAATTTGACAGGGGCTTGTTTAAAGCTGCGGCCAGGGTTCAGCACTCTGAGCCGGGCGTGGGCATGGGGCTTCAATTCCTGGAACTTGATCAAAACCAGACGGCGGTGATACGTGAGTTTCTGGACCTCAGCAAAAACCAGCCGCAGGATGGCTCGGGCAAAAAAAAGGTCCTGATCCTCGATGAGATGCCGGGTTCTTCAAGCAAGTATAAAAGCAGGCTGGTGCTGGAAGGGTATACCGTCTTTGAAGCGGCCGATTGCGATTCGGCCCTGCAACATCTTGCCAGCGAAGGGGCGGACCTGCTGCTGATAGACCCGTACATGAAACAGGCCGACGGGTTCGAGTTTCTTGCCAGGCTCCGGACCATTCCGGCGCTGGAAGCGGTCCCTTTCCTGGTGCTTGCCTCCCGCGCGGTGCCTGCCGATATGGAAAGGGCGAGGGGCCTGGGCGCCCTGGGTTTTGCGGCCAAGTCAACCTTTTCCCCTGTTAAACTTGCAGAACGTGTTAAAGCCATAATCAAGCCTTAAAAACCACCCAAAGCAAAAAATAAAATTGAAAATGCGCTGAAACGCGCTACAATGGATTTATGAAAACTACATTCCTCAAAGCCGGAATTGCCGCTGTCCTGGTCTTGATGTTTTCCGCGCCCGCATTTGCAGGCCGCACCTATATAGTCGGCAAACTGGGCGGATACACGCCGGAATCGAGCGATCTTTCAGGTTTTTCAACCGACTTTAACGGGGAGCTTGCGATAGGCAATTACCTGACCCGCAACATCGCCGTGGAGCTTGGGGTGGGCCACCTCCAGACCTCGGAGGCAACGTTCGACCCCGCAACCGGCTTCTTTACCGGGAACGAGGATATAGACGCAACCTATGTGGAGGGTACTGCAAAGCTGGTTTTCCCGATCAATTATTACGGCAACAGGCGCCTTGAAGAACCATTTATGGATTTATATGTGGGCGGAGGCGGAGGGGTATATTTCGCTAACGACTCTAATATTGGCGGGACCGGCATTTCCCAGAGCGAAACCGTTGGCGGGGGGCATGTGCTTGGCGGCATGGACTTCAGCCTTGGCGGGGGCGCGTTTCTGGGGGCTGAAACCAAGTATATCTTTGTAAAGGCGTTTCAAACTCTGCCCACGCGGCTGGACGGGTTTATCTTTACCGCAAACATAGGGTACAAGTTTCCGTAAATTGTCCCAGCTAAAATTGCATGCGCAAAACGCCATAAAAATATAATACCCTTCTGACTGAAACGGAGGCATCATGAAAAAATACCGGCGCGCCCGGCGGGCTGCAATCTCAATCGCTGCCCTGTTTTTCCTTGCGGCGGCCGCCTCGTGCGCAGGCCTTCAGAAACAGGTATCTTTGAATGAAATCACCAAAACGCATACCATTGAAATAAAGGCCTCCAATTTCAAATTCGAGCCCAATAATATCA
>JAJYLE010000013.1:17072-26579 GCA_021788025.1 Nitrospirota bacterium | reverse complement strand
GTGGAACGCTTTTTTTTAAAAAAATGGGGGCTCAAATAGATACCCACGGGCATGCCCGTGGTACTCTGCGATGGATTTAGAAGCAACATCAAATTAATTATGCGTTCATTTAAACGAAGCTATTCCCCTATTTCACATTCAAAATCCAACCCCCTTTTCTCCCGATCAGTTTGTGGCGCACTTTCAATCCGGCTTATAAAAATCCTTTTTCTGAGGCGGACGCCAAATTGCAAGGAGTTGCAGAATTTCACGTACGAGGGGTTCAAAGGGCTTCGCGTGGACCAGGGGGAATACTGCATTATCTATGCTGTGGACGAAAAAAACAAATCGGTTAAAATAGGCTTTATTCTAAACCGGAATGAGGACTACAAGGAGCTAAAGCATAAGAAATGAGTAATCGGCCATGAACAGAAAAATCTCTCCCGCACTTTTTGGCCTTGCCCTTATATGCTTTCTGCTGCCTTGGGTAAATTTCTCGTGCAGCGGAAACACGATAGTAAGCGTCACCGGGACGGACCTGGCGATTGGAAGAACCATCGCCATACCCCAAGGTTTTGGGCAGAAGCCCAAAAAAGCCCATGCGCATGAAGCGCGGGCCACCGCGGCGTTTGCCGCCGGGATTGCCGGGCTCTTATCGGGGCTGCTAATAAAGGAAGAGCGTTTCAGGGCCATTGCCTCAGCCGTCTGCGGCGGGGCTGGGGCTGTTGCGCTTTTTCTTTTGAAGGACAAGCTGGACAGCGAAATGGTTTCGCGCAACATGGGCATGATAACAGTGGATTACCTGTTTGGCTTCTGGGCGGCCATGCTCCTTTTTCTGGGCGCGTGCATCGTAAATATCATGGAGCTGTCCGGCAAGTTTAAAAAAACATAATTCTCATTTCTTATGGGTTATAAGACTTTTTTTATTGCAGTTTGGTTTGCCGTACCCTGGGGAAGGGGGCGGTTTCGCGAAGCGGGCGCGGCGGACTTGCAGGTAGTCAAGCGGCGATGGCCGTATGCCGTATTCATGTGAGCCGCGCATGGCACCACGGTGAATCCGGTGGATAAGACCGCGCCCTAACGGAGACGAACACCGCCCGCGAAAAAATCAGAGAACTAACTGGCATTGGCAAAATAAATCAAGAGATGACAGAAGCAAAGCCGCTGCGAAAATCATAAAATCATGACATCCATTTCATTGACAATGTCATGGCCTGATAGTTTATGGTAACCGCAAGGCGGTGCGGCCGCCGTAGGCTTACAGCCTTGCTCTTTGAAAATAAGGCGGTTGGAACAAATGGAACAACAATTTGGCCTTTAAGCAGCTGAAAAGCAAAGAGAATCCCTAAATGGGTGGAACATATAAAAAGAAAGAGGGGGTAACGCTGCTATTTCAGACGCCCTCGCCCGGCCAGTTTTCCTCTCCGGCGTCCTGGCCCCGCGTGCGGCAGGCGCATGAGGCGGCCTTTTTCTTTTTATCCTGGAACGTCCGGTTGCGCATTTTTGTAACCACCTCCGGCCCGGCCTTGATTTTATAAAGCCCGGCGCGGTCTTTTTTGGCGGAAGGCTTCTTCATTTTTTTAGTGTAACCCAATTCTATACCAGGCGGAAGCACCTGTCTCAGAATTGATTCTGAAGCGAAAGGGAGAGGAAATTGGGGCAGACAAGGAGACAAGGGGAAATCGCCCGGAGGCATAGCGGCTGCTACGTTGAGGACGATTCCCCCCTTAAGCGACGCCGTATGCCGCGATTTCAGCCTCTTGCAGCCAGAAGCGGGTTTGAGACAGGTTCTAAACCGTTTCTATGTATTCGCAGACCTCTTTTTCAAACCCGGCAAGAGTGGGCGGAAGTGTTTCCGCAAGCTCCGCCAGTTTCTGGGCAGACAGTTCGGTGACGTAGGAGCTTTCGAAGAACCGCCTGAACGCGAGATATTTTGAGAGCGAGTTAAACAGGTCCTGCGGCAGCACGCCAAGCTCGAATGTCTTTCTCAGCACCTCGGCGTGCCTTTCCTCGTGTGATTTTATCTGGAGTGCGTCAAATGACAGGACGTTCTCCATAACGCGCTCCAGCCCGTTGTATACGCTGAATAGCAGCGCACCGAGGGCGGCGGTCTCCTCCATCGCGTAGGACTCTTTGGTCTTATAGGCTGCAACCAGCTCCGCAAGCCTGGACGCGATTGCCTTTACTGCCTCCATCTCGGTTTTGCACGCGGCAAGCAGCTCTTCCCTGGTAGATTCCATCTTGTTTCCTTCGCTCATGTTTTTTTAAACAGGTCCTGCGCTCCGCCTGCCGTTTTCGGCAATTTTTTAATACCCAGGTGCTCGTAGGCCGTTTTGCCGGCCACGCGCCCGCGCGGAGTGCGCTCTATGAACCCCTCCTGTATAAGATATGGCTCGTAAACCTCTTCAAGCGTGTCCTTGTCCTCCCTCAGGGCCGCCGAGAGCGTTTCTATGCCCACGGGCCCGCCCTGGAATTTCTCCACCACGGCCCTCAGGAGCTTGCGGTCCATCTCGTCCAGCCCCTTTTCGTCCACGTCCATAATATCCAGCCCGGCCCTGGCGCTTTCAATATCGATTATACCCTTGCCTTTCACCTGGGCATAGTCCCTTACGCGCTTAAGCAGCCGGTTAGCTATGCGGGGCGTTCCGCGGGAACGGCGCGCGATTTCCAGCGCGGCTTCCAGGGCTATCTCTATGTCCAAAATCCCGGCAGAGCGGGTTATTATCCTTTCCAGTTCGGCGGGGCTGTAGAAGTCCAGCCGGTTTATAATGCCGAAGCGGTCCCGAAGCGGAGAAGTAAGCAGCCCCGTTCTGGTGGTGGCCCCTATCATCGTGAACCTTGGCAGGTTAAGTTTTAACGAGCGGGCGCCCGGCCCCTGCCCTATCACGATGTCCAGCTCGAAATCCTCCATGGCCGGATAGAGTATCTCCTCCACCATCCGGGGAAGCCTGTGTATCTCGTCTATGAAGAGCACGTCGGATTCCCCAAGGTTTGTAAGTATTGCGGCAAGGTCTCCGGCGCGTTCCAGCACAGGCCCGGAGGTGGTCTTGATGTTTACCCCAAGCTCCAGGGCTATTATATGGGCCAGCGTGGTTTTCCCAAGCCCCGGAGGGCCGGAGAAGAGCACGTGGTCCAGCGGCTCTTTCCTTTTTTTGGCGGCCTCAATGAATACGCCAAGGGTTTCCTTCAGCTTGTCCTGGCCGATGAAATCCGCAAAGCTCCGGGGCCTAAGCGTAAACTCCGCGCCTGTTTCCCCGGCCCCCGGCAACGGGCTGAGCGGCTGGACCTGTTCCCCTTCGTTCCTATCGTCCTGGATGCGCTTCATCAGCTCTTGGTAAGTTCCTTGAGTGCGTCCCTCAGGAGCATTTCAAGCCCTTCCGCGCCTTTTTTCACGGCCTTATCAAGGGCGTCCTGCGCCTCCGGCTTACGGTAACCAAGATTAAGAAGCGCGGAGAGCGCGTCATCGTAGGCCGGGGCCTGCGCCCCCTCGCCAGCCATGGAGGGCAGCTTCTGCCTCAGCTCCAGTATTATCCTTCCGGCGGTCTTTTTTCCAACGCCGGGTATTTTTGAGAGAGCGGTAACGTCCTCTTTCTCCACAGCTGCGGCGAACGCCTCCCAGGACAGGCCGGAAAGTATGTTCAGCGCCATCTTGGGGCCCACGCCGTTTACGCCAAGCAGAGTCACAAACACCTGCTTCTCCTGCTCGCTTGCAAACCCGAATAGCTTTATGCCGTCCTCGCGGACATGGGTATGGATATGCACGAATACGGGATTGCCTTGCGCGGGCATGGAGGCTATGGCGCTTACCGGCATGAAAACCTCATACCCCACGCCCTGCACGTCTATGAGCACACCGCTGCCCTTTTTTGAGGCCAGCGTCCCTTTTAGAAATCCTATCATTGCGTTCCCAGCGCAGCCCTGATGTTTCCCCGCTGCGTGTGGCAGATGGCCAGGGCCAGTGCGTCCGCGCCGTCCTGGCTGGGTGTGAAAGACAGCCCAAGCATCCTTCTAACCATCTGCTGCACCTGGGGTTTTTCCGCCCTGCCGTATCCTGTAACGGCCTTTTTTACCTGCAGGGCGCTGTATTCGAATACCGGGACGCCGTGGCCCGCCAGGGCCAACAGCGCCACTCCCCTGGCATGCCCAAGGCTAAGGGCCTGTCTTGTGCCTTTGGCAACGAATATCTTCTCCACCACGCCCGCCTGCGGGCCGAACCCGGAGATGACCTCCTGAAGCCCCTCGAAAAGCTCTTTCAGGCGCTGCTCCAGCGGGGCCGTTCTGGATATCATGATGCGGCCGGATGCAACATATGAATAATCACGGGCATTATTATGCAACGATATCACTCCGTAGCCGCAGCAATAGCTGCCGGGGTCTATGCCCAGCACGGACATGCGCCCACCGGCCGCCTGGCTACTGGCTTTGCTGGCCGCGCTTGCGGGGCGCTTCAAAGAGTATCTCCTCTACAAGCTGGCAGATGACGTGTCCAAGGGTTATGTGAGTTTCCTGCACCCTGGGCGTATCGGCGGAGGGAACTACAAACCCGAATTCCGCCCTGGCGGCGAATTTAGCGCCCTTTGCCCCGGTAAGCACCACCGTTCTCATCTTCTTCTTTTTTGCGGCCTCAAGCCCCTTTATAACGTTTGCGGAGCCGCCGCTTGTGGTGATGGCCACCGCTATGTCGCCCTCTTCGGCCAGGGCCTTTAGCTGCTTGGCAAACACCTCGGCAAAATCATAGTCGTTGGATATGGCGGTCATTACCCCGAAGTCCGTATTTATTGCGATGGCAGGCAGTGGGGGCCGCTCCAGCTTGAAGCGGTTCACAAATTCGCCCGCTATGTGCGAGGCATCGTTTGCGCTGCCGCCGTTGCCAAAGAGGAAAACCCTTCTGCCATGGCTGAACGCCTCTGCTATCGCCCTGGAGACGTCCTCTATAAGGGCGTGGTTTTCCCTGGCAAATTTTTCCTTTACCGAATTGCTTTCCTCAAAAATCCCCAGTATCTTTTCTTTCATGACTTTCCCCTTTGCGGACCGAGTTGATTGTAAATCCGCGGGCATACGGCTGTCAAACCCTTTACTGTGGCCGTTTAAGAGTATCTGAGCCTTGACAAACAACTTTTCTTTTTGATAGTTTATGTCCGCTTCAATATAATTTTAGAAAGGGGGAATTGGCTGATGACAAAAATGGAACTGGTGGACAAGATGTCGGCTGAGGCCGGGCTTACCAAGGCCGATGCGGGCCGGGCGCTCGATTCCGCTATAGAAGCCATAAAAGGCGCGCTTAAAAAAGGCCATAAGGTCACACTGGTAGGGTTTGGCACATTTTATGTCAATAAGAGAAAGGCCAGGAAAGGGCGCAATCCGAGGACCGGGCAGGAGATAAAGATAGCCGCCATGAAAGTCCCGAAATTCACCGCCGGCAAAACGCTTAAAGACGCCCTGAAATAAAAAAACATATAATTCCGTGCTGTCGCAAAGGGGAGCTGCCAGGTTAAGAAGTTCCCCTTTTTGCATTTTAAAAACGGCAAAAAAACCTTTTCTGCCGGGAAAAAGGAGGGGCAGCCATGCTTTTCAGCTTGAGCGTAATCCCTATCGGAACAGGCTCCAGCCTGGGTGACCAGCTTGCAAAAGTGCTTAAGATAATCGACGAAAGCGGACTGCCTTACAAAACAAATCCGATGGGCACTGCCATCGAAGGCGAGTGGGACGAGGTTATGGAATTGATAAAGAAATGCCATCAGTCCGTAATGGCGTCCAATGAACGGGCTTATCTTATCATCAATGTGGACGACCGCAAGAGCAAGCCAAACAGGCTTGAAGGAAAGGTGAAGTCAGTTGAGGAAAGGCTTGGCAGGGAATTGAAAAAATAGCGCGGCAGTGCTGTAACCCGATAGCAAGAAAAATCAGCAAAATAAAAATTTTTGCCTTTTTGATTTTGCACAAACTGCCGCGTTATAGCGCCGTCGCGCTGTTGCACTGGAAAGGCTTTCAGTCAAACCTGGGATTTGCGGGATGGCAGATATAGGCGCCTGGCAGCCTGGCCGCCTGGCAGCGCCGCAGGCATTACAATGCTGTGTTTTCTGCCATGGTCCAGGCCACGAGGGTCTTTTTTAAGCACTTTCGAGTTCCGGCCTTTTTCGAGCACGTCCAGTATCCTGTCCAGCGATTTCTCATGGAGATCTTCGATTTTAGCGTCCATCGCACGTTCAGGCATGCGGCTTACGGCGTTCAGCCCGGAGACAAGCACTATGCCCTTGAGTATTCTTTTGTTTGTTTTAAAAGAGAAAATAGGGGATTCAAGGCATCTTTTAAGAAGGACATCGCCCCTTTTTTGCACCTTGGCATCAAAACTCAGGGCCATGGTAAGGTAATGCCTGTCTATCTGGCCGTCCGCCTGAAGCTCCAGGAATGTGTGCCCCACCCCGGTTTTACCCTTGGTATATATGCAGTGGGCCACTGTATCAGCCGCCAGATGGCTCATGTAACCCAGCGCAAAGGCCCTTTCCGGATCCGTTGAGGCCTCATCCTGCAAGCCAAGCGCAACGTCCCAGTTATGCGGGTTTTTCCCGTCTGGAAGATATTTCTTGGCAAATATTATATCGGCCATGATATTGCCATAGAGGTAATCATCGCGGAATTTTCTTATCAGTCCATACACGGCCGGGGGCAAGGCCCCACTCATAAAATATACCTCTGTGCCAAGATAAACGTGGGTAAGTGGGCCCCATGCAAAAGCGTTGGAAGGCGTAAGCACCGCGCCAATAATTACAAGCACAAGCCAGAACATCGTCTTAATAATACCATTTGAAGACAGCTCCGGACAAATTGGCCAGCCCGGGGCCGGTAATATTCACTTGGAAAATCCGGCACGGCTGTAGTAGAATGCCGCATGGGATTATGGGAGCGGGCGCGTTTTGTGGAGCAGGTTGGCGGTGTGCTAAGCCAGTCCATCGGGGAAATCGTGGCTTTGTCTTCGATGAAGACCGCTGCAAACAAACTCAACAGCAAAAACGATTACTTTACCACCAGTGAATGCGAGGCGTACATAGGGCATGTCATCGGTTCCATCTCCTTCTTCATAACCGAAAAGGAGCTTAAAAAGATTTCGGGCGAACTCTATCAGATAGTGAGGAAAGGGAAAACCCTGCAGTAGACCGGGGGAAAAGGGCGAGGCAGTGGCAGAATTAATCCGTGAGCCGCTTTTTTATATTTTTTTCGTGTATGGATTGAGTTTCCTTTCCATGGCCTATTTCATGTTCATAGCAACGGGCATTCGGAAGGCAAGCCGCTTAGAGCTGGTGTCCACATTCCGGCTTCTGGCGGCATTCGGTTTTTTTCACGGCATGACGGAGCTGGCAGAGTGGATACGCTTCATATTCAGATCGGCCGATATCTCCGAGGTAAAAGCGCTTATATATATGTCCCAGGGGTTCCTGCTTATATCCTTTGTGGCCCTTCTTCAGTTCAGCGTCAACCTGCTTACGTTCAACGCAAAAAGCAGGCAGATCCTTAGATATCTGCCCTCGGCTTTCCTTATTTTGTATGTGGCCTTTTTGTCAATTACCGGAGGGATCGAAAGCGCCCTGGCGCTTGGACGTATCGGGGTGCGCATGCTAGGGTTCACCAGTTCGGCCTTAAGCGGCATAGTGCTGGTCCGCTTTTCGCAAGGCCTGAGGCCGTCGGGAAATATGAAACTGGCAAACGGCTTTCTTCTTGCGGGGCTCGGGTTTGTTATCTTCTCGGCATTTGCTGGCCAGGAACATGGTATTTTTCTGGGGTTGCCGGTGCAGCTTTACAGGGCCATGTGCGCTTTCGCCATAGCTATCTCCAGCTTTTATGTTTTAGACGTTTTCAGGATAAAGGAGCCGGCCGGCATAGGCCTGGAGAACTCCTGATGCGCCCCGGGAAACCGTGTTAAACAGATCGCGCAAGCCCTTTCTGTTTTTGCTTTGCTTTTCGTTGCTTTGCCTGCCTGCCCGCGCGTTTGGCTTCCCCGCGGATGTGGCAAACGTCTGTTTTTCGCCATATGGCGGATGCACCAGGCTCATTGTGCATGAAATTAACCATGCGCAAAAGGAGATAAGGGTGCTGGCCTATGATTTCACCTCCGTTCCCATCGGCAAGGCCCTCATCCGCGCAAAAAGAAGGGGCGTTTCCGTGGAGGTGGTTATGGACCGCCCGGGAGCGCTTAACGAATACTCCGAAGTCCCTTACTTAACGAGGGTAGGAATCCCCGTATACGCGGACAGTCACGAGATGATGCAGCACAATAAAGTTATGATCATAGATGGCGAAACGGTGATAACCGGCTCTTTCAATTTCACAAAGGCCGCTGAGTACGATAACGCCGAAAACCTCCTGATAATCAAATCTCCGGAACTGGCCAGGAAATATCTGGAAAACTGGCGGCTTCACGCGGGGCACTCAAGAAGAATGCAGTAGGTTGTTTTTTAACCGCCGCTTTGCGCCAGCATAAAATCCAAGCATAACCAGTTGTTTTTAAACTAAAAACATACTTGTGATTGACGCGCCTAACCTGGCATCATAAGCTGTAATAA
Organism: Nitrospirota bacterium; assembly: GCA_021788025.1. GTDB lineage: Bacteria > Nitrospirota > Thermodesulfovibrionia > Thermodesulfovibrionales > JdFR-88 > JAKAKS01. Next base: position 18,042 of record JAJYLE010000013.1, on the reverse strand, counting down.
AACACGCTTCAAAGATTCTCTTTCTTTCCAATTGCAGAATAAAAGCGCAGGGGACTTTCATGGCATGGCATCTGGATTTCGGCGCAAATATCATGGGCAACGGGGTTTCGTTCCGGGTATGGGCGCCGTTTCACGAAAAGGTATCGGTAAAGCTGGTGCTTCCTGCGGAGATTTCTGTGCCGATGGAAAAGCGGGAACGCGGGTGGTTCGAAGCATTCGTCCCGGGAGCCGGGGCAGGTGCAAGGTATTTTTATACTCTTGGTGATACCAGCGCGGGAAACGGCTATCCGGACCCGGCCTCAAGATACCAGCCGCTTGGGGTGCATGGGCCATCGGAGGTGGTGGACCCCGGTTTCGACTGGAGCGGTGAAGCCGGATGGGAAAATATCCCCATCCATGAATATATAATTTATGAGCTGCACGTTGGTGCGTTCACTCCGGAGGGCACATTCAGGGCGGTTGCCGGGCGCATACCATACTTGAAGGAACTGGGCGTAACGGCCGTGGAGCTCATGCCAGTGGCCCAGTTTCCCGGACGGCGCAACTGGGGATATGACGGCGCGTACCCGTTTGCGCCCCAGAATTCCTACGGCGGCGGGTTTGCCCCGCTGGAGCTTAAAGAGCTTGTGCTTGCCCTGCACAAGGCGGGGATTGCGGCCATCCTGGATGTGGTTTACAACCACCTTGGGCCGGAGGGCAACTACCTGGGGAAGTTCGGTCCTTATTTTAGCGGCATCTATCATACCCCGTGGGGCGGGGCAATCAATTACGATGGCCCCGGCAGCGATGAAGTCAGACGGTATTTCATTGCAAACGCCCTTTACTGGTTTACCGAATATCATTTTGACGCCCTGCGGCTGGATGCTGTCCATGGCATATACGACAGCGGCCCGCAGCATATAATCAGTGAACTGATGCAAAGCGTGGAGGATGCGTCAAGGCTGGCCAAAAGACCCTTTTACGTTTTTAT
>JAJYLE010000013.1:0-17062 GCA_021788025.1 Nitrospirota bacterium | reverse complement strand
TGAATCGGACCGGAACGATTCCCGCTTTATCCGCCCAAGCGCCTCAGGCGGCTGCGGGGTGGATGCGCACTGGAATGAAGATTTTCACCATTGCCTGCATGTGATGCTAACCGGAGAAGAATATGGCTATTACCTGGATTTTGCCAGGGAGGCCCATCAGCTTTTTTTAAAAACACTTCAAGAGGGCTTCGCCTATACGGGCCAATACTCCATATACAGAGACAAAAGGCTCGGAAGCGCCTCCTGGGATATCCAGCCCGGAAAATTCATAGTCTTCAGCCAGAACCATGACCAGGTTGGCAACAGGGGTGGGCCGGGCTTTTTGAGCGCCCGTCTTGCGCAGGGGCTTCCGCAGGAAAAACTTAAGCTGGCCGCCTTCGCCACCCTGCTGTCGCCGTACCTGCCGCTTCTTTTCATGGGAGAGGAGTATGGGGAAAAGGCCCCGTTTTTCTATTTTACGGACCATCAGGACCAGGAACTGGCCAAAGCGGTACGCGAGGGCAGAAAAAAGGAATTCGCGGAATTTTTAAAGCATGAGGAGGTGCCGGACCCGCAGTTGCAGACCACCTTCGAGAAGTCCAGGCCGGATGCCGGGCTTTTGGCAGCTCCGTGGCATCTGGATCTGTTTGAGTTCTATAAAAGGCTTATACATACACGCAAAGAAAAGATTTTGTATTTAAAGCCTTGCCGCAAGGACATTTCCGCATACAGCCAAAACGGGGTTATAATCGTAAGGATGGCCTCAAAAGAGGGGGCGGAAGAGCTATTGATTGCCATGAATTTTTCCGGGGCGCAGGCGCAGATCATTTCCCCGTCGGGCGGCCTTGAATGGGCGCCGGTTATATATTCAGGAGATCTTGAGGCCGCCGCCGGAAGTTTAAAAATAGGCCCCTTCGGGGCAGCGCTTCTTGAAAGGAAAGGACAAAACAACTGATGCGGCGGTTCCTTGCAATCCATGCGCATTTTTACCAGCCTCCACGTGAAAACGCGTGGCTGGAAGAGATAGAAACCCAGGACTCCGCGTATCCCTATCATGACTGGAACGAACGCATCAACTCCGAATGTTATGCGGCAAACGCCTACTCCAGAATACTGGGCGCGGGCGACAGGATAGAGCAGATAGTAAACAATTACGAAAAGATCAGCTTCGATTTCGGCCCAACTCTATTGATCTGGATGAAAGACCACGCCCCGGAAATACATGAAGCCGTTGTCCGGGCGGACAAACATAGCGCCGCAGAGCGCTCCGGGCACGGCAATGCCATAGCCCATTGCTATAACCACATCATTATGCCGCTGGCAAATTCCAGAGACAAAAAGACGCAGATAGCCTGGGGCATAGAGGATTTCAAGTTCCGGTTTGGCAGAAACCCCGAAGGGATGTGGCTGCCGGAGACAGCAGTGGACACGGAAAGCCTGGAGCTTATGGCGGAAGCAGGCATAAGGTTTACAATCCTTGCGCCAAGCCAGGCCCACAGGATAAGGCCGGCCCAGAAAGCGAAAAAGGCAAACCCAAGGGGAAAGCCGGGCAAGGTTGAAACCGGGCCGGAATGGACACACGTGGACCAGGGCTCGCTGGATATAACCAGGGCTTACAGGGTGAATCTTCCATCGGGCAAAAGCATAGCCGTTTTCTTCTACAACGGCCCCGTATCCAAGGCGGTAGCGTTCGAAGGGCTGCTTACAAACGGTGAGGCATTCGCCCAGCGGCTTATAAGCCTGTTTTCAGCGGATGGGAATGCCCCCGCCCAGCTTGTGCACATGGCAACGGACGGCGAGTCCTACGGGCACCACAGCAGGTTTGGCGACATGGCGCTTTCTTATTGCCTGCATTATATCGAGAGCAGGGAATTGGCCTCGCTCACCAATTACGGGGAATTCCTGGAGCTGTTCCCGCCTGAATGGGAAGCAGAGATCAAGGAGGACACGTCCTGGAGCTGTTTCCATGGCGTGGAAAGATGGAAGGCTGACTGTGGGTGCAACACCGGAGGGCAACCGCAATGGAACCAGATGTGGCGCACCCCGCTGAGAGATGCCCTGAACAATCTCAGGGACGCCCTTGCCCCCCAGTTTGAAAATCTTGGCAAAAAATATTTCGAGGACCCATGGCGCGCGCGCAACGAATACATAAAGGCGGTACTGGACCGCTCGCCGCAGAACGTGGAACGCTTTTTAAAGGAAAACTCTGCCAAGGGCAAGGCGCTTTTGCCGGAGCAAAAAACAGCGGCGTTAAAGCTTATGGAACTCCAAAGGCATGCCATGCTCATGTTTACAAGCTGTGCGTGGTTTTTTGACGATATATCCGGCATCGAAACGGTGCAGGTGCTCCAGTATGCCGGCAGGGTCATTCAGCTTGCGCGTGAGCTTTTCGGCCTGGATCTGGAAGGGCCTTTTCTGGAAACTTTATCCAGTGCTGCAAGCAATATACAAGCGCAGGGCAGCGGCAGGGACATTTACCTGAAGTATATCAGTCCAAGAATGCTGGATTTGACAAAGGTAGCCGTGCACTACGCAATCAGCTCCCTGTATGAAGGGTACCCGGAAGCCCAGGCGCTTTACTGCTTTGACGCAACCTCAAAAGATTACGAGCGCGTCCATGCCGGGCAAAACGATCTGGCCCTGGGCACGGTAAACATACGCTCCCGGATCACCTGGGAGGAGCTTACCCGTAATTTCGCGGTACTCAAAATCGGCGCGCACGACATCAACTGCGGCCTTTGCGATTGCCTGAAGGAAGGGGAATTCGCCAGCCTTAGAACCGAGCTGAAAGAGAATTTCCAGAAAGGCCTGTTTTCCGATGCGCTTCGCGCGCTGGACAGGCACGCCGGGGGGCAGCTCAATTCAATAAGGGACCTGTTTACTGACGAGCAGAGAAAGATAGTCTCCTTTACCACAAACGAATTCCTGAGGGATTTCGAGCGCTCCTATCGTGACCTTTACCAAAGGACAAGGTTTTTCATGGCGCTTCTGAAGGAGCTGGGCGCGCCCACGCCGGAGGTGTTCAGGACCACCGCCGGATTTTATCTGAATTCGCAACTTATAAAAACAGTAAAAGAGAACTTTGCGGACGGAAACAGGGCGGCGTCGCTGATACAGGAAATGGCCGGCTGGGGGCTAAGACCCGCCCAGGTGGAACTTGAGATTGCGCTGAGGACGGAAGCAAGCAGACGTTTGGGCCAGCTTAAGGACAGCCCCGATGCGGAGCCCGTAAGGGAACTGGTAGGCCTGATAGAGTTCATACTGAAGCTGCCATTTGGCGTAAACCTCTGGGAACCGCAGAACATATATTATTTCACATCCAAGACGATATACAGGAAGATGCTTGCCGGCACTGCGGAAAACGCCGTCTGGCTTGAGGAATTCAGGAAACTGGGGGAGGCGCTCTTCTTCAATACGAAGGAGGTGCTGGGTGCCGGACCATGACTGTGTTGCCAAAGCCGCGGGTAAAACCGCACTGCGCGTTCCTGCATCCACTTACAGGCTGCAATTAAGCAGGCTTTTCGGGTTTTCAGATGTCAAAACCATATTGCCCTACCTTCGGGCGCTGGGCATAACGGACATTTACTGCTCCCCGTTTGTAAAGGCCAGGCCCGGCAGCATGCACGGCTATGACATTATCAACCACGAGAAGCTCAACCCGGAGATTGGCACGGAGGACGGGTTGTCGGCGCTTGGCGCGGAGCTTCGCAGGCTGGGCATGGGGATGATACTGGACATCGTCCCGAACCACATGTGCGTGCTGGGAGAAAACGTGTGGTGGAAGGACGTGCTGGAGAACGGGAAAAGCTCGCGCTACGCGCAGTTCTTCGACATAGACTGGGCCCCGCTCAAGCCCAGCCTGAAGGATAAGGTTATCCTGCCCATCCTGGCAGACCAGTACGGCAAGGTGCTTGAATCCGGAGAGCTTACGCTCTTTTTCAGGGATGGCGCTTTTTTTGTGCGCTATCACGAAAACGAGTTCCCCATAGAGCCACGCTCTTACGATCTTATACTGAGGCACGGGCTGGACCGGCTTGAAAAACAACTGTCCGGTTCCGGTGATTTCATGGAGCTGATGAGCATACTTACCGCCATCGGCCATATGCCACCATTCACCCAAACAAATCCGGAAAAAATGGCCGAGCGCGCCCGGGAAAAAGAAGTGATTAAAAAAAGGCTGTTCGCGCTATATGAGAATTCCCCCGGAGTGCGCCATTTTGTGGACGAAAACACCGGCATTATTAACGGCGCGCCTGGTGACCCCCGCAGCTTCGACCTCTTTGATGATCTCCTGTCCAGGCAGCCATACAGGCTCTCCCTGTGGAAGGTTGCCACGGACGAGATCAATTACAGGAGGTTTTTCGATATCAACGAGCTGGCAGCCATAAAGATGGAAGATCCCGCGGTCTTTTATGAAAGCCACAAGCTCAAATTACGGCTAATCGCCGAAGGCACGGCAACAGGGCTGCGCATAGACCACGTGGACGGGCTGTACTACCCCGCCCGGTATTTGCGAAAGCTCCAGTACGAGGCCCTGCTTTCAGCCTCAGGCTGCCCACCTCCCGAAGGTGGGCGCGGGGAAGCTGATGACATTGGAGCGGAAACTTCAAATCCCGGCCCCGACCAGCCGTTTTATATCGTAGGCGAAAAAATACTTCTTAAAGGGGAAAGACTGCCTGATGACTGGCCAATTTCCGGCACCACCGGATATGACTTTTTAAATCTTTTAAACGGCATATTCGTAAAAACCGAAAACGCGAAAAGCCTGGAGGCCATTTATTTCCGGTTCATGAGGGGTAAGGTAAATTTTGCCAGCCTGCTCTACGGTGAAAAAAAGATGATAATGGAAACATCCATGTCCGGCGAGATAAACGTGCTTGGCCATAAAATAAGCGTTCTGGCGGAAAAAAACAGAAAGACAAGGGACTTTACCACACAAAGCCTTACAAAGGCGATTATGGAGGTAATCGCCTGTTTCCCCGTTTACAGAACGTATATATCCCCCATGGGGACAGCCGAGCAAGACAAAAAATATATAGAGCAGGCCATGAAAAAAGCCAAATCCATGCAGCCGGCTGTAAGCCCCTCTGTTTTCGATTTTTTAAAAAGCGTCCTTCTCCTTGAATATCCTGACACCCTTGGCGCAGAGGAAAAGGCCCAGTGGCTGGATTTCGTGATGCGCTTCCAGCAGCACACGTCACCGGTGATGGCCAAGGGTATGGAAGACACCTGTTTTTATGTATATAACAGGCTGTTGTCGCTGAATGAGGTGGGCGGCTCGCCGGAGCGCTTTGGCTTTGCGCTGGAGGCATTTCACGGACAAAACATGGAGCGCAATAAAGCCTGGCCGTGCTCCATGCTTGCCACCACCACTCACGATTCAAAAAGAAGCGAGGACGTAAGGGCAAGGATAAACGTTATTTCCGAGATGCCCGCCAGGTGGAAAGAAGCAGTCTCACGGTGGGCCAGGGTTAACGCCAGAAAGAAGAAGGCCGTTTCAGAATTAAGGGCCTCGCCGGACAGGAATGAGGAGTATCATTTATACCAGACCATGGCCGGCATCTGGCCATTGGGGCCCGATGCAGACTGGCCGCAACTCAAGGAACGGCTTAAAAACTATATGGTAAAGGCGCTAAGGGAGGCGAAGGTAAACTCCAACTGGATAAACCCGGACTCCGAATATGAAGAAGCGCTCGCGCACTTTATAGATGCAATAGTGAATCCGGGAGAACCGTTTTTCAGGGAGTTTGCGGCGTTTCAGAAATCCGTATCGTTTTACGGCATGTTAAATTCCCTGTCACAGGTGCTCCTGAAAATAGCAAGCCCCGGCGTCCCGGATTTCTATCAGGGCACGGATTTATGGAATTTTTCGCTGGTGGACCCGGACAACCGGGGCCAGGTGGATTATGTTAAAAGGGCTGCCATCCTAGAGGAAATAAAAAAAATGCAATCTCATGCAGGGGATGAGGGGCTTTGCAAGCACCTGCTTAGAAACATGCGAGACGGCAGGGTAAAGATGTTTGTCACATGGAAGGCGCTGCATTCAAGGCTGAGGGACCCAGCGGTTTTCATTAAGGGGGAATATATCCCGGTGGACACCGAGGGCCAGAAGGGCAATAATGTATGCAGCTTTGTAAGGAAAAACGGCAGGAGGGCGCTTGCGGCCGCGCCGAGGTTTGTCTCCGAACTGGTTGCCCCGGAGGTCCTTCCGCTTGGCCTGGATGTCTGGGGCGATACAAGGCTTGTTTTGGCGCAGCATGGAACGTTCAGGAACATCTCACCGGGGCGCGGCTGCGGACGTCCGAAGCAGACAGCTGGCCCGTGCTGATGGCTCATGATGTGTTTGCCGGGTTCCCGGTGGCGCTTCTGGAGGAAGTGATATGAAAATGGATATATTGCAGTTAGATACGGGCCTGTTAAAAGAACTTGCCTCAATGGCCGGGGTGGCAACCGAATATTTTGATATGTGGGGGGTGCGGCGCGAGCCCCCGGCCGAATCGCTTGCCAGGATTTTACAGGCGATGGGGTTTGACATCACAAGCGATGAATCGGTTAAAGGCGAACTGGAGAGGCTATCCAGGCCGGAACTGATTTCACCCGCCACGGTCTTGCCGGAAGGCGGCCCGGTCCGGCTGGAAGTAAATCTTCCGCATTCAGGCGGGGCCGCTTTCGAACTGGAAATAACTGATGAAAACGGGGGCAGTGAAAACATCAGGCTGCCTTCAGAAGGCGGGCCTCTGGAGCCGGTTGAAATCCGGCAGGCAAACGGGGCCAGCTACGGCAAATATATCCTGGAAGCCGGCCCCAGGCCAGCCGGATATTACACGTTGCAGCTGAAGGCCACAGCCGGGCCAAAGGCGTTTGAAACGGGCGCGCGGCTGATAATAACACCGGCCAAATGCTTCATGCCGGAGGATTATAAAAAAACATGGGGCATCACCCTGCCCCTCTATTCACTCCGGTCTGAAAGGAACTGGGGCATAGGCGACCTTACTGACCTTGGCGAAATAATAAACTGGTCCGCCGCCCTGGGGGCGGACTTTGTGGGCATCCTGCCATTGCATGCGCTGCCAGTGCCCGGAGGCAAAAGCCCATATTCCCCGATAAGCAGGCTTTTCAGGCATTTTTTGTATCTGGACCTGCAGGCGGAGCCGGAATTCGATGCCGCCTTCGGGAAAGATGAAAAAAACAGCCTGCTGGCCAGGGCGGGCCAATTGAGGGCCGCGGAGCTGGTGGACTACCAGGGCGTCTGCGCCCTGAAACTGGAAGCGGCAGAAAAGATGTTCGGGCAATTTTTAAACACGCATTTCAATGGCGCCGAAGCCAAAACCCGGAGAGGCAAGGAGTTTGCCGGGTTCATGAACTCCGGCGGGGAGGGGCTTGTTGATTTCGGGGCCTTCATGGCATTAAGCGAAAAATTCCGCAATGGCTGGCCGGACTGGCCCGATGGGTACAGGGCCGCAAAGGAAGAAGGCGTGCGGAAGTTCAGGGAGGAAAACCGGCAGGGCGTGCTTTTTTACTGCTGGCTCCAGTGGCTTCTTGATATGCAGCTTGGCAGGCTGGCAAAAATGGCAAAAGACGCCGGAATGAGGACCGGCATTTATTTAGACCTGGCCGTCGGCTCGCTTGGCGGCGGGGCCGATACATGGGGCTGGCCCGGATCGTTTGCAATCGGCATGGACGTGGGCGCCCCACCAGACAATTTCAGCCTTTCCGGGCAGAACTGGGGGTTCCCTGCGATGTCGCCCCGCGGAATACGTGAAAACGGGTACGAGGTGTTCATAGAGACGATAAGGAGTAATCTAAAATATGGCGGGGCGCTCCGGATAGACCACGCCCTGGGGCTTTTCCGCTTCTTCTGGATACCAAGCGGCATGAAACCTGCCGATGGAACTTATGTTCAATATCCGGCATCCGACCTGCTTGGCATTGCCTCGCTGGAAAGTCAAAGACAGAAGGCAGTAATTGTAGCGGAGGACCTTGGCACAATTGGCGAGGGCGTAAGAGAGGCCCTGCTTGCCCACAAAATGCTGTCTTACCGGCTGCTTTATTATGAGCGCAAATATCCAGGCGCTGCGCTTGTTCCGCCAGATGAATATCCGGAGATGGCCTTTTGCGGCGTGAACACGCACGACCTGCCTACTTTGCGGGGTTACTGGACGGCGGAGGACATAAACATGAAACAAGCGCTTGGCCTTTATCCTTCGGAAGAGGAATACGCAAAAGACCTCGAAAACCGGGAGACAGACAAAAAAGAAATAATGGAGGCCTTGAAAAAAGAGGGCCTGCTGGCTGATAATCTGAAGATGCATTCCGGGAAAGAGTTGCCTGAAGGGCTTTTGACTGCCGTTTACGCATACCTGGCAAAAACCCCGTGCCTAATGGCGGCGCTGAGCCTGGACGACTGGCTTGGAAGCCTTGACCAGCAAAATATGCCGGGGACTATTTCGGAATATCCCAACTGGATGCGCAAAACACCCGCGCCGCTTGAAACCTTTACAAAAGACCCAAGGGCAAGCGAAATTGCAGGGGTCTTCTGGCGTGAAGGGCGCGGCAGGCGGCCCTCAGAGGCGGCACAAGGAAATTGATCCCCTATCCGCGCATCAGCCCCTATTTATTCAAGCTCGGCCCTTTTGAAGTGCGCTGGTACGGCCTTATGTACGTCCTGGGGTTTATAACCTCCTACCTTCTTTTCAGTTACCAGGCAAAAAGGGGCAAGGGCAAGACGGCCGGGTTTACGCAAAAGCTTGTGGAAGATTTTTATTTCTGGCTTGTTGTTGCGCTGGTTCTTGGCGCAAGAATCGGGTACGTTATTTTCTACAACCCTCTTTATTATCTGCAAAACCCTTTAAAGGTGTTTGCGGTATGGCAAGGGGGCATGTCGTTTCATGGCGGCCTGATAGGGGTTGTGCTGGCCGGCATCATTTTCTGCCGCAAGCACAAGCTGGATTTCTGGCGGACTGCGGACCTGTTTGTTCCAACAGCGCCTCCGGGGCTTGGATTCGGCAGGATAGGAAATTTCATAAACGGAGAGCTTTTCGGGCGGCCTTCAAACGTGCCCTGGGCAATGGTATTCCCCCAGGGCGGCAATGTCCCCCGTCATCCGTCGCAGATATACGAGTTCCTGCTGGAAGGGGTTCTGCTCTTTACAATCCTGTGGATATTAAAAGACAGGGTGAAGACAAAAGGGCTGATGCTGGCAATTTTCCTTATACTTTATGGCCTTTTCAGGTTCACGGTGGAATTTTTCAGGCAGCCGGACCCTCAATTGGGTTTTATCTGGGGCCCGTTTACGATGGGGCAGATACTCAGTTCCGGCATGATGCTGCTTGGGGTTATCCTGGCGGTGTGGAGGGTAAGGGCGGCCCGGAAGGAAACGGCTGCGTAGAAAAAAATCAGAATTATTTCATTTTCTCTTTATAATTCCTTCAAATTAAGAAGGTATGCTTTAACCAGAGCCAAAAGAAAAAACCTTCTTTCCCCTCCTTACCAGGGCCCGGCCTAAAAGCCGGGCCTTTGGTTTTTAGATAGCAGCTTCTAAAGGGCCGCGATCCGGAGCTGAACATGTTGCAAGCAGGACAAGGCCCACTCAAAGCCGAACACCGCCCGCAAAAGAAAACAAAAAACTTAAAAATGGGAATCAGGCTGCCGGCGGACGCCGCCAAAAAGATTGCAAAACCGCTGGGGTTATTTACAAAAAGATTTCAATAAGATTACCTTGTGGTCCGCTCATAAAACAGCCTCAGGTGCTTGTAAACCACAAGGTGCATAAGGGCGGTCCGGAGCTGCCGGGGGTCCCAAATGAGCGTCTGGGAAATAACCCGCACAAACATAAACGCCCTCCGCGGGTCCGGGCTGAGCAGATAATACCGCAACAACCGCAAAACAGCGGCTATCTCCTTGCTGCCGGCATTGCCTCGCCCCGGCGGGCCATTTTTAGAGCCTGTTTTAATCGCGGCCACCAATCTTCTTGCAAAATTGCCATACCCGTAAATATTGCGGGCCATGCGCCCGTAACCCGGAACAAGCTCTTCCATGCCCATCCGCGCCAGTTTGACATTGGTGCGCAGAAGGCCGTCCGCCGCCCCCGTAATGCCGCCGGTGCCGTCCTTAAGCAGCCTGCCCTCTGCTTTCAAACGCTCGTAAAGAGGCGTGCCCGGTATTGCCTGCAATATCCCAAGCATGGCAACCGGAATGGCGGCCGCCTGGATAAACCGGAACTGCTCCTCGAAAATGTTTTTGTCGTCGCCATCAAACCCGACGATAAAAGCCCCCCATACGATTATATTTCTTGCCTGTATCCGGCGTACCGCTTCAAGCAGGTCCACCCTGGTGTTCTGGTTCTTTTTTGCCGCTGCAAGGCTTTCCTTGCGCGGGGTTTCTATGCCGATGAATACGCGCCTGAAATTCGCCTTCTCAAGCAGGCCCAACATCTCCTCGTCGCGCGCGGTATCTATCGTGAACTGGCAGCTGAAATACACACCGTAATCTATCGATTCAGCAAAACGCCCGATTTCAGCAAGCAGTTCAACAGCCCTCTTTCGGTTGCCAAGAAAGTTATCGTCGATGATAAAGATGGAGTCCGCGCCAAGTTTGTGGAGCGCGTATATCTCCGCCATTACCTGCCCGGTGGATTTTGTGCGTGAGCCTTTGCCCAGCCGCACCGGGATTGCGCAGAACTCGCATGAATGCGGACACCCCCTGGACGTCTCTATCACGGCCGAGGAGTACGCCTTGAAATCCAGCAGGTCGAAACGCGGGGCGGGCGAATCCTTCATGTCCACAAACGTGTCCTGGATGTAGAACGGTTTTATGATTTTAGCCTCGAAATCCCTTATGAACTGCGGCCAGGTATATTCGGCCTCCCCAAGGAACACTGCATTTGCGTGTTGTGCGCATTCCTCCAGGTTGTCCGCGCGCACTATCGGCCCGCCTATGGCCACGGTTGCCCCCATGGCCTGGAAAATACCGGCCAGCTCATAGACCCTTTCTTTCTGGGCGTGATACCCGGTAATACCCACAACGTCCGCCTGGATATTCAAATCCAGCGGCCCGATGTTTTCATCGCACACCGTAATTTCATGCCCGGCCGGGGTCAGTGCGGCAAGCGTGGCAAGCGGCAGCGGCGGGAATGGAAACCTGCTGCCGTCAATGTCCCTGCATAAGGAAAAGTCCCAGAGCGAGAGCGGGAACCGCGGGTTTATCAGGCATATCTTCATCGCCTGCTTTCGCAGATGTCCGCTATCCTGTAATAATGGGTGCGCAGATGTTTGTACGCGAGCAGGTGGAAAACCACTTCGTCCAGGCTTTGCATCTTTTTGGTTATCAGCTTGCGGGTGACATTGAAGAACATCTTCCTGGCCGGGCCGCCTGCGCGGAACAGATAAAAATTGAGCATGCGCGCAAGTATCATCAGGGTTTTCAGGTTAAGCGCTGGCATAGATGTTTTAAGGTCCCTTGCGCCGGAGCCAAGATACTGGGCCATCTTTATCTCGAAGACCTCGGGGGAAAACACCGCCTTTAACGCCCTGGCGAAATTCTTTTCAAGCTCCTCCCCGCTCATTTTAGAGGGCACAAGATTTGTCCCTTTAGAAAGCTCCTCCTCGCTGAGCGCTGTAAGCCCCAGGATGGAGGGCAGCTTTAGAAGGCGTTTTTCATCTCCGGCCTTCCGGTAAAGCGCAGTGCCAGGTATCGCCTGCAGGAGGCCCACCTGCACCGGGATGAGGTCCGCTTCCAGTATGAACTGGATACGCTTGTCGAACGCGGCAGGGTCGTCGCCCTCCAGCCCGAACATGATGCCGGCCCATACGGTTATGCCGTAGGCCCGTATCTTTTCAACCGCTTGTTTTGCATCCATCTCGGACTGATGGCGTTTGTTCAGCCCCCGCAGTTCCTCCTTCTCGCCGGTCTCCACCCCGATAAAAAGGCGGCGGAACTGCGCGTCCCGCATCAGGGCCAGAAGCTCCTCGTCATTGGCAACGTCCAGCGTGGCCTGGGTGTAAAAATACATCCTGGTTGGAAGCGACGGCAGGAGCGCGACAATCTCCTTTAGAAGCGCCTTTGCATACGGCCTGTTGCCCGCGAAGTTGTCGTCCACTATGAAGATGGAATCGTGCCCGATGCCTGAGAGGGCACGGATTTCCTGGAGCACCTGGATTATTTTCTTGGAGCGCGGCTGGCCGCCGTATTTTACCGGGATGTCGCAAAAGCCGCACCTGTTTGGGCAGCCCCGTGTCACCTGGATGCAGGCGCTTGCGTACTGGCTGTTTTTGAGCAGGTGGAAGTGAGGGACGGGTGAGTCCTCCATATTTATGAACTCTTCCTGGCGGTAAACGCTTTTTGGGTTTTTCTGTCTGTAATCCCGGATGAATTGCGGCCACGTGTACTCCGCCTCGCCGATAAAGACGGCGTCCGCATGTTCCCTGCATTCCTCCAGCATGTCAAACGTAATGGGGCCGCCAACCGCCACAAACTTTCCCATCTTCCTGAAGGTTTCCGCCAGCTCGAACACGCGCTTCCTCTGCGGCACGGACCCTGATAGCGCAATTATTTCTGCATCCGTGGTGTGCGGCACAGGCTCCACGTTTTCATCTATAAGCTCCACCTGGCATTCCGCGGGGGTAAGGGCCGCAAGCGTTGGAAGCGACAGCGGCAGATGGGAATATTTCACGCCCACTATATCCATGCAATGCACAAAGTTCATGGAATGGGGATGGTGCTTGGGGTTTATAAAAAGTATCTTCAATTAAAGCCCTCCTAAGCAGTGGTCCTGGCCCGTTTATACAGGCAGCCGCAAAGCCATGCAAAAAAAATTAAAAAGAGCGCAAGAGAGGCCGTCTGCCATGGATTAAGCAAAGTTCCACCCACTGTCTTTTCATTCCTCATAAACTCAATGAAAAAACGCCCCCCGGCGTACAATGTTCCCGCAACCGCGAATACGGTGCCCGGATACAACCTCAGTTTTTTCCTGTAGCGGTATAATGCCTCGGTTATCACCAATATTGCAAACCCCTGAAGCATGAACACCAGTGGCAGGTCCCAGACAATAAAGCTGCCCGGCAGGCCCGGATAGGCATTCCAGGCATCGGAGTGCGGGGCATAAAAAGAAAGCGGCATGGTAAGCAGCGCCAGGGGCCCGCGAAGTCCCGCAGGGGCCGGCCAGCCAAAACAGCACCCGTTTAAAAGGCACCCAACACGCCCCAACGCAGCTGACAGCGGGAAGGTAAAGGCAGCGGCATCCATTATCCGCATAAAAGGGGCCTTCAGGATAAATTTGATGTACAACAGCGCGTATATCAGGACGGCAATAATGCTGCCGATGATGGTAAGGCCGGACAGCGAATACTCTATGCCTTTTGTAATCCCGAAGGCAAGGGGGATCAGCTTGTTGAAAAGATGGCCGCCAAGCGTGCCGGCCGGAAGCGCAAACAATACAAACGGGAAAAAAACATGGAACGGATAGCCAAGCCTTTTGGCGCGCACGAGCAGCGGCACCCAGCATATAAGCACAGTGGCCAGCACGGCCAGGCGCCATGTGGAGATACTCAAGCCGGCAATGCGGATAAACGGCATCATAAAAAGTTACAGCCCTTGAGGATAGACGGGATAGCCTATTGATACGGCGTTTCGCCGTAAACCTTCTTTTTCCTTATCTCTTTTGTCTTGAGCTTCAGGTTCTGCATCTCCTCAACGTTAAAGTAAGTCCACGCCGTTTTCATCAGTTTGGGGTAAGCCTCTTTAAGCACGTCGGAGAACACCTTGGCCCTGCCGTCATACAGCACGCCGGCATTTTTCCAGGAGTACTGGGGAATACTGCCACCGCACCCGTCGGAGCTGTAACCGGATATGTACTGCACCTGTTTCATGGCAAACGTGTAAGGGTAATCCTCCTCACCAAGGTCTATCTTCCTTATCCACATCTTTTCGCCCGATAAAGGCTCGTACAGATCAAAGTACACTTTCATGCCCACGGTAAGCGTGGCGGAATAAACCGACGCGTAAATGCCGCCCTGATAGTATTCATTTTTCTGGAAAACCGGCGTATCGCTGTGCACGTCCAGCACAATCTCCTCGCTCTCGGTGAGGTCCGACGCCTTCTGGTCCGGATATGTCACCTCGTCCCAGTCAAAGGGCCCCTTTGTGGTCATGCCCTTTGCAACAAGCTGGGTCTGGATGTCCTCACTAAGGCTGCCCGAGAAACTCTTGAAAATCCTCACCATCTCCGGGGTCATGCTGCCACCGGACGATATCTTGGGCGCGCCGGAGTATTCCTGGGTGGCCGTGTCCTTGAACCGTGGCACGGCCACTATAACTGTAAGGTGGGCCGTGTCCGGCTGGGCAACCGGAGTAACATTATATTTTGGGAACGAGTACAGGTCGCCGTATTGGGGCAAAGGCTGGTAATTGGTCTGCTGCTGCGGCACGCACGCCGTTGTGGACATGAATAAAACAGGATACAAGATGAAGGCCAGAAGTATGAAACCGCCCGAAAATATCCACGCGGCCTTTTTGCCCGGCCGCCGGTTTTTCATGAAATTGTCCAGGTGCCGCCCCCACTTGCCCATGCGGAGAATTTAAACCATCCGCTTTATAAAAGTCAAGGGATTGTTGCTTTTATTGCTTTTTTATTTCTTCTGTTGCTTTTAGCGCCTAGGCCATGCGGATATTGTTTATGAAAAGCTGGAATTCGGCCTCTAAACTGCGCGCGGCCTCGCGGCAGCCCTTCATGCGCAGAAGGAATATCTCGAAATATTCAATTACGTGTGAAATTTCAGTATCTATCACCAGGTCCAGGCTGATTACCCGGGTTTCCGGCTCCACATCAAGCTGCGAACTGGAGACGGCATAATTGACCCTGTCGTGAATGTCTTCCTTGATGTCCTTTGCGGAGCGCACCCTGCTTCTGTGCACGTCGGATTTGTCCGCGATAAGCAGGGCCGCCGCAACCGGATTGGGGATGGCCCCCTGAAACTCGTCATGTGTCATTATGGCCATCATAACCGTGGTCACGTCCTCCACGCCGTAGCCCAGCTCCTCCAGTATCTCCTTGGCAAAAAGGGCGCCTGTCCTGTCGTGCCCATGCCGGCCAAGCATGTTGCCGGTATCGTGCAGCAGGCCGGCAGCCGCCGCCAGCCTGGCATCCTTTTCCCCGAAAGAGAGCTTTTTGAGGATATCGTGCGCGGACCTCGATACCATGTTGACGTGCCTGAAACCGTGCTCGGTGTACCCCAGCCTTTTCAGGTAATCGTCAGCAAGTTCAATATAATGGGAGGCGCGCCTGTTTGCCAGCACGCCTTCCACTACAGCTTTATAGGAGCCGTTTGCGCCGTTATTCTTCCGTACCGGAGCGGACCGTCGCGATATAGCCTTTGCCAACTTTTACCTTTACGTTTTCAGCCAGTTTGATTGTAAACGTCTCTTTTTCAACTGATTCTATCACGCCGTAAAGCCCGCCCGATGTGACCACCTTATCGCCGCGCTTCAATGCCTCAAGCATCGCCCGGTGTTCCTTGGCCTTCTTCTGCTGGGGCCTGATAAGCAGAAAATAGAAGATTACGAATATAAGTATGAGCGGCAGGAACGTCATCAGCCCACCGCCCGGCTGAGAGGCCGCCGCTGGGGCAGCCGCCGGCGCCGCATATGCGTCCGTTGCGGCAAACAAATTAGCAAAGAAGTGCATCTTACACCTCCGTTGGATTTTTTCTCTGGAGACAAGTCCCCGGTTTTACTGAATTATACTAGATTTGCGGTTTTAATGGCTTAAATTCTTTAACTGGAACCTGTCTCAAAATTGGTTCTGAAGCGAAAGAGAGGGGAAATCGCCCGGAGGCGCAGCATCGCTGCGTTGAGGACGGTTTGCCCCTAATCGGCGCGGCATGCCGCAATTTCAGCCTCTTGCAGCCAGAAGCAATTTTTGAGACAGTTTCGGGTGTTATAATTACCGGTTAATGAAGGTGCTGATATTAAACAGAAGGGACCCCGCCAACCCTGCCGCAGGAGGGGCCGAGGTTTACACGCATGAGATTGCCAGGGGCCTCACCCAAAGGGGCTGCCAGGTTACGGTGCTGGCAAGCGGCTTCAAGGGGTGCGAACCGCGCAGGCTGATAGACGGCGTGGAATACCTGAGGCGCGGCAATGAATTCACCGTGCATTTCATCGGGTTTGCGCATGCGGTAAAAAACAGGGCCGCCTACAATCTGATAATAGATGAGTTCAACGGCATGGGTTTTTTCTGCTTCCTCCTGCCAAACTCCGCCCTTCTTATTCATCAGATGTACCGGCAGTTCTGGTTCAAGGAGCTTGGCCCGGCAGGCGTGCTGCCGTATGTACTGGAGCCTTTCGCCCTTTGCCTTTACAGAAAGCGGCCAGTTGTTACCGTTTCCCAGTCCACCAGGGCGGACCTGGAAAGGCTTGGCTTCAAAAACGTCCGCATAGTGATGAACGCGCTGAATATAAAGCCGCCGGATACAGTCCCTGCAAAAGAGCCCCGGCCCACGCTTGTTTTCCTGGGCAGGTTCAGGTCCACCAAAAGGCCGGACCATGCCATTAGGATATTTGCCAGGGTTAAAAAAGAGGCGCCGGACGCGCAGTTATGGATGATAGGCTCCGGCGGCATGGAGCATGAGCTGAAGCTGCTTGCATCGGGCGTAGGGGACGTCAGCTTCCTTGGCTGGCTAAACGAAGACGAAAAATACGCCAGGCTTGGCCGGGCACATGTGCTTATAGTGCCATCGGTGCGGGAGGGTTTCGGGATTAACGTGATCGAGGCTGCCTCCCAGGGCACACCGGCAGTGGGCTATGATGTGCACGGGCTAAGGGATTCGATAAAGGACGGCGCTACCGGGCTTCTGGCTAAGTCCGAAGAAGACGCGGCGGCAAAGATAATCAGTTTATTCAAGGATAAAGAGCAGTACGCGAGATTGTCTTCCAATTGCCTGGAGTACGCGCGCGGGTTCAACTGGGACACAAGGAGAAAAGAGTTCTGCCGGTTCCTGGAGGAATCTTTCCCGGTGGTGAAGTTTCAGGGATAGAAAGTTTTTTTATTTCAACCCGAACCACACAGGATTTTTTGCTTTTCACAACA
>JAJYLE010000163.1 GCA_021788025.1 Nitrospirota bacterium | reverse complement strand
GTTGATATGGCCGAAAAGGGCTCCTTGAAGTGCCTGCTTAGATGGCTTCTGAAATACGCCACGCAGCCCTGGGCGCCCTGCACAAAGGGCATGGACCCCTCAAACCCCGACGCGCAATAGACAGCGCCAAGCGGCTGGCACGCCTTGGCCGGGTTTATCTTTATATGCTGCCTCTGGAAATTAAGTTCCTTGTACTCGGGCGTCTTTGTCCAATCCGCCACCTTCTTTATCTCTTCGCCGGAGGGGCAGTTCTCGAAGGCTTTTTTGCGCTCGAACTGCTCCTTGTATTCCGGGCGCGTAAATAGTTCGTTATGGTCCCTGACCTTTTTCATTATCTTTTCTTCCTCCGTATAAGCTTCCACGTGGGGCTGTTCACGGTCATCTCCATGTCCCTGGCAAATACCGGGAAGCCATCGAAACCGTGATACGGGCCGCTGTAATCCCACGAGTGCATCTGCCGGAAGGGCACACCCATCTTGTGATAGGAGTATTTCTCCTTTATGCCGGAGCCCACCATATCGGGGCGCAGCCTGCGGGTGAACTCCTCCAGCTCATAAAGGGTGGCGTCGTCCATTATCACAGCGCCTTCCTTCATCTCCGGGTACGTCCGTTTGTAGTCGTCGTTATGGCCAAACTCGTACCCGGAGGCCACCACTTCCATCCCAAGGTCCTCGTAGGCCCCCACGGTGTGCCTGGGCCTCAAGCCCCCAACATAAAGCATCACCTTCTTGCCTTCCAGCCGCGGCCTGAACTCCTGCACCACCGCGTCCATGGCGGGTTTGTATTTTTCGATAAGCGCCTCGGCCTTCTCCTTTATGTTGTCATCGAAATGAGAGGCTATCTTTCTTATGCTCTCGTATATCTTTGTGGGGCCGAAGAAGTTGAACTCCGTCCACGGGATGCCGTATTTTTCCTCCATATGCCTGCATATGTAATTCATCGAGCGGTAGCAATGCACCAGATTCAGCTTCGCCTTGGGCGCGATCGCCAGCTCGTTTATAGTGGAGTCTCCGGTCCACTGGGCTATCACCCGAAGCCCCATCTCCTCCAGTATCTTCCTGGATGCCCAGGCGTCTCCGCCTATGTTGTAATCGCCGATAAGGTTCACGTCATATGGCGTGGTTTCATCCAGCTTCCCTTCCACCTTTTCAAGTATGTGGTCCCGTATCGTGTCGTTTGCTATGTGATGCCCCAGGGATTGGCTGACCCCCCTGAATCCCTCGCAGCGCACCGGCACTATCGGGATGCCAAGCTCCTTTCCGGCATTCCTTGATACGGCCTCTATATCGTCGCCGATCAGGCCGACGGGGCATTCCGAAAGCACGCCCATGCTTTTACCAAGCGGGAAGAGCCCTTTTAATTCCGTGAGGGCCGCGGCCAGTTTCTTGTCGCCGCCGTAAACAATATCTTTCTCCTGGAAATCGGTGGTGATGTGCATTGTGCCGAAGGTGTCCACACCGGTCTGGCCATTGTAGTAATTGCGCCTGGACCACCAGCTGTACTGCCCGCAGCCTACCGGGCCGTGGCTGATGGTTATCTGGTCTTTAACAGGCCCCCAAACAACGCCTTTAGCCCCGGCGTAGGCGCACCCGCGGACGGTCATCACGCCGGGCCTGGATTTGACATTGGACTTCACCGCGCACGTGGAGCAGGCGCCCGTAGGGTCGTTGGGCTTTACGTGCTTGGAGCGGTCCTTCTTCGTTTTCTCCGGATATACTTCCAGGACTTCGTCTATAAGTTTTTGAGTATCTTCGATCTTGCCCATCTTAGCTGTCTTCCTTTCGTATGCGCTGCTACGCAACCTCGTTTTCGAGGATGCCGAAGTCCATCATCAGGGCCTCAAGCTCGTCCATGCTTAAAGGGGTGGGTATCACCAGGTCCCTGTTTTCCGCTATCTTTTTGGCCAGCGCCCTGTACTCGCCGGCCTGAGCGTGCTCCGGCGAGTACTCGACCACCGTCATCCTGCGAAGCTCGGCCCTCTGAACTTGGTTGTCCCTGGGGACAAAATGTATCATCTGGGTGCCAAGTTTTTTGGCAAGTTCGGATATCAACTCGTGCTCCTTATCCACTTTTCTGGAGTTGCAGATAAGGCCGCCAAGCCGCACGCCGCCGCTTTGGGCGTATTTGAGAATTCCTCTTGAGATGTTGTTTGCTGCGTACATGGCCATCATCTCGCCGGATGTCACGATGTAAATCTCCTTGGCCTTTCCTTCCCTGATGGGCATCGCAAAACCGCCGCAGACAACGTCGCCCAGCACGTCATAGAAAACGAAATCGGTGCCTTCGGCATATGCGCCATTTTCCTCCAGGAAGTTTATCGCCGTTATGACTCCGCGGCCCGCGCAGCCCACGCCGGGCTCCGGCCCGCCGCTCTCGGCGCATCTGACGCCCAGGAATCCTTCCAGTAAAACCTCTTCTATCTCCAGGTCCTCAACGCTGCCTCGCTCCCTTGCCATGTCCATCACCGTGTTCTGTGCCTTCTTGTGAAGGATGAGCCTGGTGGCGTCTGCCTTGGGGTCGCAGCCCACTATCATGCACTTGTGGCCTGCCTCGGCCAGCGCGCTAACAGTATTCTGGGTTGTGGTAGATTTGCCTATGCCGCCCTTGCCGTAAATAGCTATCTGCCTCATCGGATTATGTCCTCCTTTTTTTCCGGGCAATTTTTTAAAGTTGTTTTCACACACGTCTTGCTGATATGAGAGCAACAGGCGTGCCAGCGCTAAAAAGCGCGCAAATACGGGGTTTTAGCAGCTTGAAGTTGAAGCCATTTACATTAATGTTGCCGTAATATCTACAATCGTTGCTTTTTTGTGAACAAAAAGTGAGGGGGACGGAAATTTTTGATTGAAAAAAGCTCCGCTCTATGAAGAGCGGCGGTGTGTGGAACGTGAAAGACTGCCGAGGGTTGGGGGCCGGTGCGCGGTTTGCCCTGAAAGGGCTGCAAATACCTCGCGGGGCTCGCCCGCAATCTCTATTTTTCCGTTGGAATAGACAATCACTTTTCCGGCCAGCTCCATGGCCTCCGCCGCATTGTGCGTGACCATTAAAACCGGTATGCCGAATTTTTCCCTGATCTCTATAAGTAGTTTGCCAAACCCCGCGCGCGAGGGGTGGTCCAGCCCCGAAAACGGCTCGTCCAGAAGCAGGGCGGCAGGCTGCCCGATAAGCGCCCTGGCAAGCGCCACCCTTTTTTTCTGGCCGCCGGATATCTGGGCCGGCCGGCTGTGCTCAAGCTTTTCCACTCCAAAGACATGCAGCATCTCGTCAGTTGTGCGCTTCAGGCTGGCCTTGTCCAGCTTGGGATGGCCGTAAGCGATATTTTGCCTAACGGACATATGGGGAAACAGCGCGGGGTCCTGCGACACGTAACCCAAGCCCCTTTTTTTCACGGGGATATTCAGCCCGCTTGCGCTCTCGAAGAGTTTTTTGTCATTAACCGTGATAGCGCCCGAATCGGGCAACTGGAACCCGGCGATCATGTCCAGCGTGGTGGATTTCCCGGAGCCGGAGTGGCCGAAGATCACGGTTATGCCTTCAGCCGATTGCCAGCCAACATCCAGCGTAAAGCCGTGCACCTTCTTAAACAGGTTTACCGAGATGCCTTTCATGCGGATTTCCTTGTCAGCTTATTTGCCGCGTACAGCGCAACCCCGGACAGAAGCGTAAACAATATCACCATGTACTCTGCGGACTTCCAGTCCCCTCCAGCCGCCGCTGTGTAGATGGCAAGCGGCATCGTCTGCGTTTTGCCTGGGATGTTGCCAGCCAGCATCAGCGTGGCACCGAACTCGCCTATCCCTCTTGCAAAGGAGAGGATTACCCCGGCCAGGATGCTCTTTCTGGCAAGCGGCAGCACAACCTTAAGCGCCGTGGCCAATTCGCCATGCCCAAGCAAACGGGATGCGTTCACGAATTTCAAATCCACGGACTCTACCGCCGCCCGCGCGGTCCGTATCATTAATGGAAACGCAACCACAAAGGAGGCAAGCGCGGCCGCATACCACGTAAACATGATGTTGAACCCGCATATGGAATATATATACTGCCCCAAAAGCCCGAACCGCCCGAATATTACTATCAGGAAATACCCGGCCACCGTGGGGGGCAGCACAAGCGGCATTGTAAGCGCCGCATCCAGCACTTCCTTGCCCCTGAAATTCTTGCCGGCAAGCAGATAACCCGCAGGTATCCCGATGGCCGCCACAAATAACGTGGAGACCAGCGCCACCCTTATAGAAAGCCACAGCGGAAAGGCCGCGCCGGCCATTTTTCCTATTTCCCTTTCGTAAACCCGTATCGTTTTAAAATGGCAGCGGCGCGCGGCGAGCGCAGGAAAGCCATGAACGCATGCGCAAGATTAAGGTTCACGGAACCTTTAACCACCGCCGCCGGATACACCACAGGTTTGTGCGAAGACGCTGGGGCAACGGCGGCGATTCTTACCGCCCGCCCGGCGATTGCGGCATCTGTCCCATAAACTATCGCGGCGTCCACTTCGCCCGTTGAAGCGTAATTAAGCGCCTGCCTCACATCTTCGGAATAGATGTATTTGTATTTAAGCCTGTCGTAAAGCCCCAGTTTTTGAAGGACCTCCAGGGCGTAACGTCCCGCCGGGACGGTTTTTGGATTCCCGATTGCTATCCTGATTACATCCGGCCTTAAAAGATCATTGAACGAGTGGACTTTAGAACTGTTGGCCGGGCTTATAAGCACAACGGAATTGCCTGCCAACTGGAACACGGAGCCGGGCTCGATAAGCCCTTTTTTTTGCAGATGGGCTACCTCGCGGGGCGAGGCCGCGATGAATACGTCCGCCGGGGCGCCAGCTTCTATCTGCACCATCAGTTCGCCGGAAGAGCCCATGTTAAACAGGATCTTCGTTCCGGGGTTTTCATGCTCAAAAGTGCTGCCAAGCGTGTTCAGCACATCCTTCAGGCTTGCCGCCGCCGATACCGTTATGGAGCCGCCAGGTTCGCTTGCCGCATGCGCCGCCATGGGCGCCATTACAAATAAACATAATAAAACAACATTTAAGACCTTCCGCAAACCGGGCATTTTCCGTTCCTCCTGATATGAAATTTTTTTGTTTCTGTATTTAAAGCGTCATACATGAGCATTTGGGATTCAAGCGGCCTGCCAAAGCCTGAAATTATTTTAATCGCCTCCATGGCCATCATTGCCCCAAGCACGCCGGGAACAGGCCCCATAACCGGAAATCCCAATTCCTCCCATTGCGGGTCTGTTTCGGGGAAGACGCATTCAAGACAGGGCGTCTTTTTTCCAGGTATATAGTTAAACAAATAACCCTGCATGCCGTCCATCGCGGCCTCCACCATCGGTTTTCCAAGCCGGACACAGCCCTCATTTAAAATCTTGCGTTCACTGAAATTGGGACGGGCCGATAACGCTATATCTGAACTGGCGAGGGCCGGGGCCAGGTTCTCCTTGTTAATCCGGGCATCGTGAGTTTCAACTATCACGTCCGGATTTATCGCGTTGATAGTCTCTTTTGCCTGCGGAGCCCTGGGCTGGCCTATC
>JAJYLE010000162.1 GCA_021788025.1 Nitrospirota bacterium | reverse complement strand
CAAGGAGTTGAAGGGGTACACCGCATCCCGCCAAAGAGATATTGAGGTGAGGGTTTCATTTGTACCAAACACAATTGGAATGCCTTCCAAAACCATGACGCCAATTTCATGACACATGTCATATGGACAATGTCATATCCGGGTGGGTTATGATGGCCCTGTTGTAAGGGGGCTTGCCCCCTATGCTCTTTGAAAAAATCGCGGGAAAATCCGGATGCGCCGGAAAGGCCATGCACAAAATATGGCCCACGGCCAAAATGCATTCCCCGGCCGGGCTGGAGAATGACAGGCAGGACGGAGTGCAGCAAAAAGGGAACAAACCCTCAAAAATCTCGAAAAAACAGCTACTTGGGGATTGGAACAAACTTTTTGGAACGAAAGGCCAAAATTCATAAAAATCGGGCGCTTAGGGCAGAGAAGGCAATGAAACAGATGGAACGGATGGAACAAAAAATTAGCCCTTAACTGGCTGGAATTAAAAGAAAACCCCGAAGCGGCTGGAACATATAAAAAGAAAGGGGGGGAAAGCCAGGCTAGTCCACCTTGAAATGATCTACCTCGGACGCCAGTTTCTTTGCGCCGTCGCTAAGGGGGACCACAGCCTGCTCCATCTGGGTAGCGGCGGAAAGCAATTCCGTGTTCGTCTCCAGTATGGAAGCCATCGATATGCCGATGTCGCCTATCTGCGCCCTTTGCGTGGCAATGGCCTTTGCAATCTGGCCGGACTGGTTTTTGACCACCCCGGATATCTCCTCTATCCGGCGGCTGGCCATCATCTGTTCCGCGGTGGACTGCTTGATCTGCACTGAACCCGTCTTGATGAACTCGGCGGCGTCCATCACAAGCTGCGTGCCCTTGGACTGCTCCCTGGTTGCGTTTGATATGTGCTGTATGCGCTCGTTCATGTTCCTGATGGAATCGGTAATGCGCCTTATCACCTGTGCGCCTTCGATGGTGGCCTGCCTTATGGATTGGGACGTGGCAGTGGAGGTTTGCGAACTCTCATGGATGCTCTCCAGCGATTTTTCAACCTGCCGCACAAGGCCAAGCCCCTTTTCAACGGTAGTGATCCCTTCCGAGGCCAGAACCACGCTGGACTTTGTCTCTTTCTGCACGGAGGCTATCAGTTCCGCAATCTCCTTGGTGGAGGCCGAGGTCCTTTCGGCAAGCCCTTTTATTTCGTCGGCCACCACGGCAAATGCGGAGCCGTGGGAGCCGGCCTGGGCCGCCAGGATGGCCGCGTTCAGCGCAAGGAGGCTGGTCTGGTCCGCTATCTGGTCTATAACATTTACAATGCTTCCAATGGCCTCTGAGTTCTCGCCCAGCCTGTTTATGGTGCTGGAGAGGGCGCCCACGCTCCGCTTGATCTCCTGCATGCCCTGCACGGCGTAGCCAGCGGCCACTTTCCCCTGCTCCGAGGCTTCAGCCGATACCTTTGCTGCCATCCGCACCGATTCCTCCGCGCTCTCCTGGATATTGTTTACAGCCGTCTCCACCTGCATCAGGCCGCTGGAAGTCTCCTGCGAGGCCGCGGCCAGATCTTCCAGGCTGGAGGCGATCTCCTTTATTGCGGCAAGCTCCTCTTCGATTGCCGAGGCCGTGTCCTGCGCCATCTGGTTGAACACGTCGGCGTTGTCGGCCACCTGCGATATGGAAGTGGACATCTGGTTTAGAGCGGCGGTGGCGTCCTCGGCTGAATGCGCAAGGGTCTCCGCGCTCTGGTTGAGTGACCTCACAGAGGCGTCCAGCTCCTCGAAAACCTTGGCGGCCTGGTTTATGGAATTTTCATGGGAATGGGATATTGAAGCTATATGGGCGCTGGTGCCCCTGACGGACCCGGTAATGGAAGATGCCCTTGAGGCCAGGGTCCTGATAGTGGACACCATCCCGCCCAGGTTCCCCGCCATCACGTTTATGGATTCCCCCAGTTCCGAAATCCCGTTGCGCCCGGAAACCACCCTGCATGTAAGGTCACCATCCTTGATAAGCCCCGCCACGCTCATAACATCGGACACGGGCCTTGTAACGAACCGGGCCACAAAGGAGTAAACGGCGGCCGAAAGCGCGATAAAGCCGGCCAATATTATTGAAATCCCCAGCACAAGGTTATGCGGCAATATGAATGTGCCAGAAAAGGCGTTCAGAAGCGTGTCCAAAATAACAGCCGCCAGAACGGACAAAACTACTTTTTTCCCCATAGCTTTTAACCCCAAACCTAATCAGAATGAAGGCCACGCTTATTATAATCCAAAGCGCCGGCTGTAATAAATTGCCATCCGGAACCTATATCAAAATTGATTTTTAAACAACCCTGCTTTAAAATCCATTTAATGCCCCGGTTGCCTGAAGGAAAACTGAATGAGCCCCGCCAGCATGAGCAGGCGGCAAAGGAAACAGGCCCCGCCATGGAGGCCTGTATCAAGGGCAGTGTGGAACGGGTAACGTTTTTCAACCCCGCCAATAATTACGCCGTCCTTAAAATAAAAACAGCCGCCGAACCTGTAACGGTAACGGGCAGCTTCCAGCAGGTTGCGGCAGGGCAGACTTTCCTGATCCATGGCCGGTGGGAGGAACATCCGAAATACGGAAGGCAGCTTAAGGCCTCCAGATACGAAGAGATACCACCTGCAACGCTGGACGCCGTGGAAAGATATCTTGGTTCCGGCCTGATAAAGGGGATAGGGCCGGCAATGGCCAAAAAGATTGTGCAGGCCTTCGGCGAGCAGACCGCCCATGTCCTGGATGCGGAGCCGGAAAAGCTCACCCGTGTAGACGGCATAGGCCCCAAAAAGCTTACCGGGATAAGAAAATCCCTTGAGGAGCAGAAGGCCGTCCGGCAGATGATGATATCGCTGCAGGAGTTCGAGCTTACAACCAACTGCGCCCTGAAGATATACAAGCAGTATGGGGCCAGTTCGGTGCGGGTGCTCAGGGAAAACCCGTACAGGCTGGCTGACGACATATACGGGATAGGATTTTTGAAGGCCGATGCCATAGCCGCCCGCACCGGCGTACCCAAGGACTCGCCCTTCCGGGCCGAAGCCGGAATACTCTATCTTCTGGAAAAACTCTCGGATGAGGGGCATGTCTATTACCCTTATGAAGAACTGCTGGCCGAGTGTGAAAAAAACCTCCTGATAGGCCGCGAGGTTCTTTTGAAAGGCTTTGCCTTGCTCTTTGAACGAAAGAAAATAGCTGTGGAACCGGTTATTACGGATTCTGCAAACACCCCAGGCGGAAAGGCCGTGTACCTTGCCCGCCTGCACACCGCCGAAAACGAGGCTGCAAACCGGATTCTCCTGCTGCGGGACTATAAAAAGCCCGTCCCGATAAACAAGGAAGAGGCGCTTGGCTGGGTCAGAAAACATCTTCCTTTCCAGCTTACGCCGGAGCAGGCTGAAGCAGTTCAAAAAGCAGTAAGCGAAAACGTGTCGGTTATAACCGGGGGCCCCGGCGTTGGGAAGACCACGATAATAAAAGCTGTAATGGAGATTTGCCAGAGATGGGGCAAAAAACTGCTTCTTGCGGCCCCCACGGGCAGAGCGGCCAAGAGGCTTTCCGAGCTTACAGGCAAAGAGGCAAAAACTGTCCACCGCCTACTTGAATACAGCCCATCCGAACAGGTGTTCCTCAGGAATGCCGCCTATCCGTTGAAGGCGGATCTGGTAGTGCTTGATGAGGCCTCCATGGTCGATATCCAGCTTATGGCCAACTTGCTAAAGGCGATGCCCCAGGGGTGCGGCCTTGCGCTTGTGGGGGATTCTAACCAGCTGGCCTCAGTTGGTCCCGGAAACGTGCTCAGGGACATAATAGCCTCCGGTGCGGTCCCCGTTGTGCGGCTGGAAAAAATATTCAGGCGCTCCGGCGACAATCTTATATCGCTTAATGCCCACAAGATAAACGAGGGGCTTATGCCTTACCTGCCCAAACCGGACGATTCCGGGAAGGATACTTTCCGCCTGATCGAACTTTCCGAGGCGGCCGATGTGGCTGAAAAGATAATAGACCTTTGCGCAAACACCCTGCCCTCCAGGTTCGGGCTGGATCCGGTGAGGGACATCCAGGTGCTTGCCCCCATGCACAAGGGGACCGCGGGGGTTGCCAACCTGAACAGGAGATTGCAGGCCGCCTTGAACAGAAAGCCGTCTTCGGGCATGCCGCAGGGCGGCGCGCCGCATGAAACCGGCAGGACGTTTGCTCCGGGCGACAAGGTTATGCAGATAAAAAACGATTACGACAAGGACGTATTCAATGGCGACACAGGCGTTGTCCTCTCGGTTGTAAAGGGCGAGGTGCTGGTGGATTTTGACGGCAAACATGTGGAATACGGGCGGGACCAGCTGGACCGCCTGCAGCTTGCCTATGCGTGCAGCGTACACAAGTCACAGGGCAGCGAGTATGCGGCCGTTGTGATGCCGCTTGTCATGGAGCATTATCTTCTGCTGCAGAGGAACCTGCTCTACACCGCAGTAACCAGGGCAAAAAAGATAGTGGTCCTGGCCGGCTCCAAAAAGGCGCTGGCCATAGCGGTAAAAAATGCCAAGACCACGGTGCGCCATACCATGCTGAAACAGAAGCTCCAGCACTCCCAACCGGCAAAATGACACGTTATCCGGCGGTGCGCCTGTGAAGCAAAAAGGGTTTATCCATCTGTATACCGGAGGCGGAAAAGGCAAGACCACGGCCGCTGTAGGGCTGACCGTCAGGGCAAAAAGCCGCGGGCTTAAGGTGCTTTTTGCCCAGTTCATGAAGGCGCCGGACGGGGGCGAGCTGGAATTGCTTGAGGCGCTGAAGATAAAGGTGATAAGGTTCAGCGACATCCGGTCGCCGCTTTTCCATCCGGAAGCGGACATCTCCAAATCCAGGGAGCAGGCCTTGAAGGCGCTCAAAAAAATAGAGGCTCTCTTCCCCAGGTTTGACCTTGTTGTCCTGGATGAATTCACCCATCTTGTCCGCCGCGGCATCATTAATTCCAAAGAAGCTCTTGGATTTCTGCGCCGGAAACCCGAGGACCTGGAGTTGGTAATAACCGGCCGCGGCGCGCCTGCATCGATGATCAAGGCCTCCCATTACGTTACCAGGATGCTGGATGTAAAGCATCCGCTGAAATCGGGAATTGCCGCAAGGCGCGGCATTGAATATTAGAATCTCCTCGAAGACAGGTTCTAGCGGTATCTTCGGGGAGCCCTCCCTATCTGCTAGAATATAATGGTATTTGACAAACATCCGTAAATTTTAGTTAAATATGGTTTCTTTCCGTTGCGGGCGGATAGCTCAGTTGGGAGAGCACAGCCCTTACAAGGCTGGGGTCGCAGGTTCGAACCCTGTTCCGCCTACTGTAGTCCCCTTGGGGTGGTAGTTCAGCTGGTTAGAACGCCGGCCTGTCACGCCGGAGGTCGCGGGTTCGAGCCCCGTCCACCCCGCCATTAAATTCAAACATCAATACTTTAAGTGTGTCGTGGAACCATAGTTTGGCCGTTTGGCCATATTATAGTTCTTTTACACGGGCGGACAAACTATGGTTCCTATTTTGATCTGATTTGCTTAACTGGGAAATTATCGAGCTTACTTAATACTAATCGGGAATCAGATTTATCATCCCT
>JAJYLE010000012.1 GCA_021788025.1 Nitrospirota bacterium | reverse complement strand
GCTTTGTGGAGATGATGAACGGGGACCAGTCCCGCGGGGACCAGTCCGCCAGCCAGCCCCGCAAAGATATTCATCCATCCAGCGCCACTGAATGAGCCGGCCGTTCCTTGGAGGCGTCTGCTTCATCACTGGCCGCCACCCAAAGCATTCACCGGTAGAGCAGGCGGTAATGGCGATGAAGGGCGGTATCCGCTGGGTACAGCTCCGGATGAAGGACTCCTCTCGCAAAGAGGTATACAGGGCCGCATTGTTTTTAAAAGAGGCGGCGGATTCCTTTGGGGCTGTTCTTGTAATTAATGACTACCCCGATATTGCGCTTGCCTGTGGTGCGGGCGGCGTCCACCTGGGCCAGGACGACCTGCCTATAGAGGCTGTGCGGCCGCTTGTGGGCGGGGAAATGCTTATAGGCGTCTCTACCCACAGCGAAGCGGAGGCGCGGGCGGCATCGGAGGCAGGGGCCGGATATATAGGCTTCGGGCCGGTATTCGATACCGCCACCAAGGATGCCGGGCCCCCCAAAGGGGCTGCGGCCCTGGCCGGGATAAAGAAGATATCACGGGTGCCGGTTACCGCTATCGGGGGCATCACGGCCGCCAGTATCCCCGGTGTGCTTGAGGCCGGGGCCGATGCCGTTGCCATTTCCGGCGCTCTGCTTGCGGGAGACCCGTTTGAGAATTCGCGCCAAATAGTGAGATTGATTGAAATGTGGTATGGTTCTGGTCTATAATACGCCGATAATGCGCAAAATTCATATAATAATGGCAGCTGTGGCCCTGCTCTCGTTTTCATGCGCGGGCGCCCCGGCGGTGGTGGTTTACCAACCGGCGAAATTGTCCCCGATGCCGCCCGCAGAAGTGACGCCGGCACCGTTCGGGACTACCGCCGCCAAGGAAGCCGTCAGAAAAAGCCTGGCGGACTACATAGACAAGCTTCGCAAGTTAAACGGGATATACATGGTGCAGATATACCCGCGCCTTTCAGAGATAGCCAGGGCCGGCAAGGACGGGGACTACAAAAAGCTGGGCAATATATTCAGCAAAACAGCCGCCTGCAACGCCCGGTGGCGCACGGCCTGCGAGAGCTTCCTGAAGTCTGCTGTCTATCTGGATTTTTATGCCAGCGTAATACCTCCTTCGGACACCAAGAATGCCATTTTCAGCCTTATTAACCGGGGCGAAGAGTTCGGAAAAGAGACGATGTCCTATTCAAAGGCGCTGGATATTTATATGAACTCCTCCGCTGAGTTCTTTTACAATCTCAAGAGCGGCAACAGCTATGATTTCTATGTGCAGCAGAACCGGAAGTATTACGGGCACCTGGTCAGGCAAATGCCTGAAATAGGGAACCAGTTTGTCCGTGCCTGGAATTCGCTTATGCCGGTTGTGGCCAAGACGAAGCAAACGTTGTCAACCCCGTCGTTATCAAAAAATTAGGGCGCCCTCAATTCCGCCCAGGCGGGACTGTGCCTTCTTGCGATTTCCCCGCCCGCCTGCTTGCCAGCCGCAATTTCTTCTTTCTTTTCGCTTCAGAGCTAATTCTGAGGAAGGTTCTGGAATTGCAATGCCGGAATTAATGTTATAGCTGGCTTAATACGTCAAAAACCGTTTTCTGGCAATTAATTGCGGCCTCTTTCAGCCGCCATTTTGAAGGGTGGTCCCCGGCTATGTTGCTGACCCCCCGGATTTCCAATAACGGAACACCGCATGCCAGCGCCGCATGCGCCGCCGCCGCGCCTTCCATGTTTTCAATGAGAGGACTGCTAAAATCCCGTTCCAGCGCCAAGGCCCTTTGCCTGCTTCGGCTGGCCGCGCAAACCGTCAGGAATACGCCGGCGCTTATCCCGGTCTTTTTTGCTTTAACCAGCATGTTTTTTGATAAGGGGAAACGGTTGAAATATTTTTTATTTTTTATTTTGAGCAGCGGGAAACCTGTTTCCTTGAACCCCGCCGTCTTTTTGCCCGTATTTATCCCGGAATCCGCGTAAACCTCCTCGGACGCTGCCGCCACTTCGCCAATGGACAGGCCGGAATGCGGGTATGCGCCACCAATCCCGAAGAGTATAATGCCTTGCGGTTTAGCTATTTCAGACAGCAGCGTTATCGCCATAGCCGCGTTGGCTATTCCTATCCCGCAACAGATGCAGGCGGCCTTCCTGCCTTCGATGACCCCTGTTTTTACCCCGCCCCGGATGGTCCTTCCCCCTTTCATCCGGGCCAGGATTTCCGCAGATTCAAACGGCACCGCCGAAATTAATCCGGTCATGCGGGATTTTAACAGATTCTCCCAAAAAACTTGAGAAAATAATATGTTTATGCTAAATTGTAGCACTGTATTTCACACGCCCGGCAAGGCCGACCCTGCAAGGTTCTCCCCTGGGGAGCGCAAGGGCGGCGGGCGGAGGAAAAACCAAGAGGAGACTTCCGTATGGTAGCATCCATGAAAGAGCTTCTGGAGGCCGGTGTACACTTCGGCCATCAGGTTAAGCGCTGGAACCCGAAGATGAAAAGATATATCTTTGGAGAGCGCAACGGCATCTATATCATCGACCTTCAAAAAACACTTAAGGGCCTCGAAGAGGCATACGCCTTTGTCCGGCAGGTTTCGGCAACCAACCAGCCTGTGCTCTTTGTTGGCACCAAGAAACAGGCGCAGGACTCTATTGCCGAGGAGGCCAGAAGGTCCGGGTCCTATTTTGTAAACCAGCGCTGGCTTGGCGGCATGCTTACCAATTTCACCACCATCAAAAAGAGCATAGACCGGCTCAGGAAAATCGAGACAATGCGCCAGGACGGCACGATGGAAAGGATTACAAAGAAAGAGGCTTCCCTCCTGGAGAAGGAAAGAGGCAAGCTGGAAAAATACCTGAGCGGCATAAAAGACATGCCTGCGCTTCCAGGGGCCATCTTCATAGTAGACCCCAGGAAAGAGAGGATAGCCGTGCAGGAGGCCAGGAAACTCTCCATTCCCACGGTTGCGGTGGTGGACACCAACTGCGACCCCGATGAGATCGACTACGTGATCCCCGGCAACGACGACGCCATCAGGGCCATAATGCTTATATCCTCCAAGATGGCCGAGGCCGTTCTGGAAGGCAGGGCGATAAGCGGCAAGTCCGGGGCAAGCGCCGGGGAAGCGGCCGCGATAGAGCAGAAGATTGCCGCGGAAGAGGCCTCAGCCCAGGCAACGCCACAGGCGGCGGCCGCCGCAGCCTCTGAAATTTCCGCTCCGGGGGTGGCCGAATAATGGTAACGGCAGAAATGGTCCGGACGCTCAGGGACAAGACCGGCGCCGGGATGATGGAATGCAAGAAGGCGCTTTCGGAATCCAATGGGGACTTGGACAAGGCAGTTGAGATGCTTCGGCTGAAGGGGCTTGCCACCGCGCAGAAGAAGGCGGCAAGGGCGGCCTGCCAGGGGCTAATCGGCTCCTATATACACATGGACAAGATAGGCGTGCTTGTGGAAGTCAACTGCGAGACCGATTTCGTTGCCCGCACGGACGATTTCAAGCAGCTTGTAAAGGACATCGGCATGCACATAGCTGCCGCGGGGCCGGCTTACCTGAACAGGGAAGAAGTCCCAGCCGATGTAGTCGAAAAGGAAAAGGAAATTTACAGGCAGCAGGTGCAGGGCAAGCCGGAAAACGTGGTTGAGAAGATCATCCAGGGCAAGCTCGACAAGTTCTATTCGGAGTGCTGCCTTATGGACCAGATATTCGTAAAGGACCCCGAAGGCAAGCTTACCGTTGGCGGCATGGTTACCGCCGCAGTTGCCAAGGTGGGCGAAAACATAGTGATAAGCCGGTTTACAAGGTATCAGCTTGGCGAGACTGCAAAAAAAGAAGTATAACCGGATACTGCTGAAGCTGTCCGGCGAGGCCCTTATGGGCGATCGCGGCTATGGCATTGAGCCAGGCACAATAGATTTTATTGCCGGGGAGATCAAGACCACAATAAAATCCACAGGTGTGCAGATGGCGCTGGTTATAGGCGGCGGCAATATATTCAGGGGGGTGGAGGCCACCACCCACGGCATGGACAGGGCTTCAGCCGATTACATGGGGATGCTTGCAACAGTCATAAACGCGCTTGCGGTGCAGAGCGCGCTTGAAAACAAGGGGATACCCACAAGGGTGCAGTCCGCAATAGAGATGCGCGAGCTTTCGGAGCCATATATAAGAAGAAGGGCGGTCCGGCATCTTGAAAAAGGGCGGGTGGTCATCTTTGCCGCCGGCACCGGCAACCCGTTTTTCACAACGGATACAGCCGCTGCCCTGAGGGCGATGGAGATAGACGCGGACGTTATCTGCAAGGCAACCAAGGTGGACGGCGTCTACACGTCGGACCCGGTAAAGGACCGCACGGCCAAAAAATTCGATTCCATTACCTATCTGGAGGTCATAAAAAAAGGCCTCAAGGTGATGGACTCCACGGCCATTACTTTATGTATGGACAACAACATGCCTATTGTGGTATTTAATCTCAAGGGGAAAGGCAACATAAAGGCCCTTGTAGAGGGGAAAAAGGTTGGCACGCGGATAGGGACCGATGGAAAAAGAGATTAAAGACAAGATGGCCCACAAGATGGACCAGACCGTTGAGGCACTCCGCAAGGAAATGAGCGCGGTGCGGACCGGCCGGGCGTCACTGGCCCTTCTGGACGGAATAACGGTGGAGTATTACAACACGCCCACCCCCATAAACCAGGTGGCGGCCCTCAGCGTGCCGGAACCCCGGCTGATAATGATACAGCCCTGGGAGCAGCGGCTGGTGGCCGACATAGAGCGTGCTATAATGAAATCGGATCTGGGATTGGTGCCGGCAAATGACGGGAAAGTAATCAGGATACCGATTCCTCCGCTCACCGAGGAGCGCAGGAAAGACCTTGTAAAGGTCATCCGCAAGAAGGCCGAGGAGGCCAGAGTGGCGCTCAGGAACATCCGCCGGGACACCAACGAGGCACTGAAAAAGCTTGAAAAAGACAAACACATCAGTGAAGACGATACCAAAAAGGCATTGGATGAAGTCCAGCACAGGACCGACCAGCACATACAGAAAGTAGACGAAATCCTCTCCGCCAAAGAGAAAGAGATAATGGAGGTTTAGCGGGTGAAAGCCAATTATATGCTTAAAGTGGAGGATGCCAGGGCGGTGGACATTCAGAAGGCGCTGCAGGCGGCTGGCATTAAGGTAAGAAGCATACAGGAAATACATAAAGAAGGCGAGGCCCAGCCCGCCGTACCTGGCACATCGGGAACGGGCGCGGCAGGAGCGCACCAGCCGCAGGAGAAAAAGTAATGCCGGCCAAGTCAAACAAGAAAAAAGAAAAGCCGAAGGCCGCCGGCAAGGCAGCGGAAAAAAAGCAGGTCCAGGCAGCCCGGAAAGAGGCCCCTAAAAAGGCGCAGGCGGCCAAAAAGCCCGCTGGTTCGCCAGCATCTGAGGCTGACAGGACCGAGATCATGAAAAAACAGCTCCTTAAGTACCGGCAGGACATTCTTTCCGAGGCCAAGCGGGAGATAGGCAAATATGCCAAGGGTGACAACAAGCAGCTTGTGGACACAGCCCTCGACGATGGCGACTGGTCCGTCGTGGATCTTTCGGAGGACATCAGCCTCCGCCAGCTCTCTGCTCATATGGAAAACCTCAAAAAGATAGATGAGGCCCTCCGAAAGCTTTCGGAAGGCACCTACGGCATCTGCGAGGAATGCGGCGAGGATATAAGCATGGAGCGGCTGAAGGTGATGCCGTTTGCCATCTATTGCCGGGACGACCAGGAAAGAAAAGAGATGCTGGAGGCCATGGAGCGGGAACAGGTTTTTTAAGCCGCAAACCACAAAGGCCTTTGGAGTCCTTGAAAATTACTTCTGATATCAAGCCGTCCGCTTCGAAAGAGGCGGACGGCTTTGTTTTTCGGGGCCGGGCAACAGGCGTGCCGCCGCATGTAACATTTATGACATTTATTTTGGCCCTTGCCGCCGTGCTGCTGCTTGTAAATTATCCCATCTCCGATCCGGACACGTTCTGGCATATCGCTAACGGCAAGCAGATTGTGCAGCAGGGCAGGATTTTGAACAAGGAGGTGTTTTCATACACCAAAGAAGGGTTTAAATACAGCGACCACGAATGGCTTTCGCAGGTAATTTTTTACATCGTATATGCCGCAGCCGGGGCAGCCGGGCTTGCCGTGCTGAAGTCCGTTCTGGTTGCACTGATGTTTACCATGCTTTATGCGGCTGCAATTTACGAAGGCCGGGGGCTTGTTTTCCCGGCGCTTCTGTTTCCTGTGATGGGCGTGCTGATGGCTTTCGAGCGGTACGCTGTCAGGCCGCAGCTTTTTTCCTATATGCTGATTGCGCTGGCCCTTTTCATTTATCACGGCTGCAAGAACCGCCGGCTGCGGCCGGGATGGCTGTGGCTTCTGCCCCCGGCAATGATAGCATGGGATTTTTTGCAGGGGGCCGTATTCGGGCTGGTTATGCTGGTAATTTACGCGTTCGTGGAGGCGGCAAGGCTGACTATCTATCGCAAAAAAGAACCCGGGCAGGATTTGGATTTCTCCAGGAAATTCCTTCTTGTATGCGCGGTGGCTGCCGCGGCCATGCTGATAAGCCCCTACGGTTTCCGGTCCTATGACATATTTGCCGGATACCTGAAAAATTCGGTCATGATATCGGTTAACGAGGAGTTCATGTCCCCGCTGATGCTGGGCGGGTTCCCCCTTTTCTGGTCTGTGCTGGCCGGGGCCTGGATACTGGTATTGATTACCACCAAGAGACGGGATTTCTCATTTGCCGGTGATGACGGGCGCAACCTTGCCGGGATACTGGTGATGGCGGCCTACACGGCACTTTCGTTAAGGTACTCAAGAATGATCTCGGTATTCGGGCTGGTCTCGGTCCCGGTGCTTGCCGGCAGAACGTGCCGGCTGGCTGGCCTTCTTGAAAGGCTGAGGATTGGCCGGGCCAAAATTACATTGGAAATGATCGCCGCCGCCGGGCTTTCCATTTGCGTCATTTACATTGCGGCCTTCAAATTTAATACGGACGGGCCGTACCGCATCGGGTACAAGCTGAACCAGAGCGTACTTCCGGTTGGCGCGGCCAGATTTGTAAAGGAGGCAAATCTGGAAGGCAATATGTATAACCCGGGGCATATGGGGGGGTATCTGGCCTATAAGCTTTTCCCGCAAAGGCGCATATTCCTTTACAACCATGTTTTCTTCTCTGACATAACGGCCATGACCATGGACCCGGATTTTACAGATAAATTCCATATCAATTACGCCGTTTACGGCAACGGCGAGGTGGAATCCGCCATGGTCTTTACCGCCCCCGGGTGGATACCGCTTTTCTGGGACGAAGCCGCGGTGGTCTCTATAAAAAACTCTCCAGCAAACGGGCCTGTTATAGGCAGATACGGGCTTAAATATTTCCTGCCAAACGCATCGGAAGAACAGCTTGCGGCGGACGAGGCGGACCCGAAGATACTTCCGGCGCTTGTCCGGGAGGCGGCAAGCTGCCTGTACTATTCGGCAAATAATAGCACGGCCAATTATCTTGGCTGGCTCATTATAAGACGCGCCCTGGGCGGCCAGGATATCTCCTCCATGCTCCGCCGGGCGCTTGTGTACAACGGCTCCAACGCCGTACTGTGGAGCGCTCTTGGCGTGTCCAGTTTGAAGCAGGATGATAAGGAAGCCGCTTACGATGAGTTTGCGAAATCCGCGGCTCTCGACAGAGGGTTTGCCTTTCCGCGCATAAGACTTTCGGAGCTGGAGCTTGGGCGGGGAAACGTCAGGAAGGCCGAAGCCCTTTTAAGGGAGGCGCGCAAAGCCAGCCCGAAGGACCCGGAGGTTTACATGGGGCTTTCCATCGTGCACGGGAGGCTGGGGGAAAGCGCAAAGGCGGCAAGTGACATGCGGAAGTACCGGGAGCTTACGTCTTCAGGCAAATAGGTCAGCTGTGGCTTTTCTCTTTGAAAACTTCCTTTGCCAGTATCAGTATCACGCCAATTGTCAGGTATGAGTCCGCCAGGTTGAACGCGGGCCAGTGGTGGCTTCCGGCGTGCAGGTCTATGAAATCCCTTACATGGGCCAGCATGGCCCTGTCTATCAGGTTGCCCGCGGCGCCGGAGAGTATGAGCACCAGCCCAACCCGGTTTTCCCGGTCCCTGTACGCAACAGCCAGCACTATCACTATGGCTATGCCCGCCAATATCATGAACGGAATATTGCCAAGGTTTTGGAGGCTTCCGAATGCGGCCCCCCTGTTTATCACGTTTACAAAACCGAAGAATGAAAGAACGTTCACCTGGCCGCCAGGCGGTATCAGCTTATGCGACAGCCACTTGGTGTACTGGTCTGCGGCTACCAGAATTGCCGCGGCAGCCAGGGCTGCTACGAAAGATTTTTGAAACAGCGGCCGCATATGCCTTCAGCTCCTTCTATAGCGCCAACGTCCGTGCTGTAATTCCAGCACCTCTGGCATTTTTCACCTTCTGCCCTGGCCACGGCCACCTTCAGCCCCGGCAGCTCCGCGGACTCGAACACGTCCGCCTGTCCGGATATGGTTTCCGCCGCTTCCGCCTGTGACACTATGAACAGGGTTGGCAGGAAGCCCGCGTATTCCGCCAGAAGTTTTTTGCTCTCCGGGTCCGTTGCGGACACGGTAACTTTTGCTTCCAGTGCGTTTCCTATAACGCGGTCTTTCCGCTTTATCTCCAGCGCCTTGTTCACCTCGTCCCTTATGGCGCGGAGTTTTTCCCACCGGGCCTCCAGCACCCCGTCCATCAGTTTTTCGTCGGGCGCCGGGAACCCGGCCAGAAAAACGCTCTCTTCCTTTTCCCAGGGCATATGCACCCAAATCTCCTCGGCTGTAAACGAGAGCACGGGGGCCATCAGCCGGGCCATGGCCGTGAGTATCTCCCTGAGTACCGCCTGCGCCGCCCTGCGGGCCGGCGAATCCTTTTTATACGTGTAAAGCCTGTCCTTCAGGATATCCAGGTAGAATGAGCTCATGTCTACAACGCAGAAGTTATAAAGCCTGTGGTATACCTCGTGGAAGGCGAAATTCCGGTATGAGTCATCCACGTCCTTTATAAGCCCCTGAAGCCGCGACAACGCCCAGCGGTCTATCTCTTCATATGCGATATCACCTTTTGCGGACTGGTCCGCATCGGAGATATTGCCAAGCAGGAACCTTGCGGTGTTCCTTATCTTCCTGTAAGCCTCGGCCAGCCGTTCCACAATCTCGCCGGACAGCCGGATGTCGTCCTTGTAATCCTCTGCGGACACCCAGAGCCTGAGTATTTCCGCCCCGTGCTTTTTGATAATGTCGCCTGGCGCAACTACATTGCCAAGGGATTTGGACATCTTCTTGCCTTTCCCGTCCACCACAAAGCCATGCGTAAGCACGGCCCTGTACGGCGCGGCCCCTTTGACGGCGGCCCCGCATATAAGCGAGCTGTGGAACCATCCCCTGTGCTGGTCCGAGCCTTCCAGATACAGGTCCGCAGGCCATGTAAGCCCGTCCTTGCCGGTGAGCACGGCGGCATGGCTTACGCCGGAATCGAACCAGACGTCCAGGATATCTTTTTCCTTCTGGAACTGTGCCGCGCCGCACTTCGGGCATTTGAAGTTTTCCGGCAGGAACTCCTCCGCTTCTTTTTCAAACCAGATGTCGGAGCCGTGTTCGGCCACAAGCGCCTCTGTCTTGCCCAGCACGGCGGGATCGGTTACCGCTGTCCCGCAGTTTTTGCAGGACAGAAGCGTTACCGGCACGCCCCATGTCCGTTGCCTGGAAACACACCAGTCCGGCCTGGTCTCCATCATGCCCCGTATGCGGTTTTTGCCCCACTGGGGCACCCACTGGGTTTTGTCTATCTCGTCCAGGCATTTTTGCCTGAGGGCCTCATGCTCCATGGAGATGAACCACTGTTCCGTGGCCCGGAATATAACCGGCTTCTTGCAGCGCCAGCAATGCGGATAGGAGTGGGTTATCTTTTTCTCCAGGATGAGCGCGTCTTTTTCAGTAAGCACCTCTATTATCTTGCGGTTGGCCTTGAATACGAATTCGCCTTCCAGCCAGTCCAGCCCCGTTCCGGCGAATTTGCCGTAATCGTTTACAGGGGCGTAAACGTCCAGCCCGTTTCTGAGGCCTGCGGCATAATCGTCCTCGCCGTGGCCGGGCGCTATGTGAACGATCCCCGTGCCGTCCCCGGAGGTTACGAAATCACCCGTGATAACGGGGGACATCCTGTCTATAAACGGGTGCCGCGCCCGCAGCCCTTCAAGCGCAGCCCCTGCAAACGAATGCACGGCTTCGCCTTTTATCCCAAGCTCCTCCCCGATGCGCCCGTAATTTTCAGTGG
This sequence comes from Nitrospirota bacterium, assembly GCA_021788025.1. Classification (GTDB taxonomy): domain Bacteria; phylum Nitrospirota; class Thermodesulfovibrionia; order Thermodesulfovibrionales; family JdFR-88; genus JAKAKS01. The sequence continues at coordinate 17,093 of JAJYLE010000012.1, read as the reverse complement.
CCAGTATATGTATGCCGCCGCCGCATTTTACCGCGCTGTATTGCAGCTTCGGGTTTACGGCCAGTGCAAGATTGGCGGGCAGGGTCCAGGGCGTGGTGGTCCAGATGACCAGCCATACGTCACCGGACAACCCCAGCTTGGCAGCGTCCTCTTCCAGCATTTTAAACCGGACGAATACCGAAGGGGATTCCTTTTCCGCGTATTCAACCTCGGCCTCGGCCAGCGCGGTTACATCGTTGGGGCACCAGTAGACGGGCTTTTTCCCTTTATATACAAATCCGCCTTTTACAAACGAGTTGAACTCCCGCACTATGGCCGCCTCGTAATCGTTGGTCAGGGTGAGATAGGGGCGGTTCCAGAGCCCGAATACCCCCAGGCCCTTGAACTCCTCCCGCTGTATGTCCACGAAACCGGAGGCGTACTGCCTGCAAAGCCTGCGCTTTTCCAGCACGGAGGTTGCGGCCTTTTTATCGCCAAGCTGCTTGTCCACCTGCAATTCTATCGGAAGCCCGTGACAATCCCATCCGGGCACATAAGGGCTTAGAAACCCTTTCATAGAGCGGTATTTGACGATAATGTCCTTCAGTATCTTGTTCAGGGCATGGCCCATGTGTATGTGGCCGTTTGCATAAGGCGGCCCGTCGTGAAGAACGTAACCAGGGTTGGCCCGGTTTTTATCGAGCACTTTTTTATATATGCCTTTTTCCTCCCATTGCCGGATCATGCCGGGCTCTTTTTTGGGCAGATCGGCTTTCATTGGAAAGCCGGTTTGCGGGAGGTTAAGCGTATTCTTGTAATCTTTCATATCGCTCATTCTATTGCTCCTAATTAACGGGGGGCGGACAAGGCAGCGCCCGGATAAGCCGGAGGCCTGGGCACTCCGGCTTTCTATTATAAAGGGCGGCGGGTAATATTTGCTCTTATTCCTCTTTCTGTTTTCTTTCGGCCTGTCTTTCGGCGATTATCTTCTGGGCGATATGGGGCGGCACCTGTTCGTAATGCGAGAATTCCATTGTGTAAACACCCCTGCCGGCGGTCATGCTGTGCAGCTGGTTGGCATATGTAAGCAGCTCCGCCATGGGGACAAGGGCGGCTATCTTCTGGTTATGGCCGGACTGCTCCATCCCCTGCACCTTGCCTCTTTTTGCGTTCAAGTCCCCTATCACGCCGCCAAGCGACTCTTCCGGCACTACAATATCCACTTTCATAATGGGCTCCAGCAGGACGGGGCGGGCCTCAACGGCGGCTTTCTTTATGGCAAGCGATCCCGCGATCTTGAAGGCCATCTCCGAGGAATCCACCGGATGGAAGGAGCCGTCATAGACGGACACGCTCAAGTCCACCATCGGGTAGCCGGCCATTATGCCTTCGCGCATAGTTTCGGCTATCCCCTTCTCGATGGCCGGGATGTAATTTCTGGGGATTGCGCCTCCCACCACCTTGTCCAGGAACTCGAAACCGGAACCTCTTTTAAGCGGTTTTACCTCTATCCAGCAGTCGCCGTATTGCCCCTTGCCGCCGGATTGCTTTTTATATTTGCCCTGCGCCTTTGTGGAGGCGGTGATCGTCTCCCTGTATGCAATCTTTGGTGTTTTCATCTCCACTTCAGCGCCGAATTTCCGCTTGAGCTTTTCCAGGGCAACTTCAATATGAAGCTGGCCCATTCCTGAAAGCAGCATCTCTTTGGTCTCCTCATCGCGATGGAAGCGCAGCGTGGGGTCCTCCTCCAGAAGCTTGTGAAGGCCGGAGCTTACCTTGTCTTCTTCCCCTTTGGACCTGGGTGCGATGGCGTATGATATTAACGGCTCGGCCAGTTTCACCTCCGGCAGCACCACCGGGTGGGCCTCATCCGTAAGGGTGACGCCGGTGTTGGTTTCCTTGAGTTTTGCAACAACCCCGATCTCTCCCGCGTCTATCTTCTGCGCAGGAATATGTTTTTTGCCAAGCAGATGGAATATCTGGCCAATCCTCTCCCTGGATTTTGAAACCGGGTTATAGACGGTGGAGTCCGCATGGACAGAACCCGAATATACCCTGAACAGGGAGAGCCTTCCGGCAAACGGGTCCGCAATGGTCTTGAACACATATGCCGCAAGCGGGCCCTTTTCATCCGGATTCAGCTCTATCTCCTGGCCGGTTTTGGGGTCTTTGCCTTTTATGTGCATCGCCTTAACTGCTTCATCAGGCGAGGGCAGCGCAAGCAAAATGGCGTCCAGAGCCTTGTCCGCCCCAATGTTCTTTAATGCCGATCCGGCAATTACCGGGATAAAGCTCCGGGCGGCCGTGCCAACCTTTATGCCAAGCAGTATCTCCTCAGGCTTAAGGGTCCCTCCGTCCAGGTAGATCGACAACAGGTTGTCATCCGATTCCGCTATCTTCTCGATCAGTTTTTTCCTGTATTTTTCAGCTTCCGGGGCGGCATCCGGAGGTATGGGGACCTCTTTGGATTTGCCATTTTCGTAAACATGGGCTTTCATCTCCAGCAGGTCCACCAGGCCCTGAAAAGACGCGCCAGCGCCTATAGGGATATTAAGCGGAATGGTTTCTTTTTTGAATGATTCTTCTATCGAGGAGAGGGTATTCTGGAAATCCGCTGAGTCCTTGTCCATGCTGTTTACGAACGCGACCACCGGAAGCCCGAATTCCTCGGCGTAGCTGTAAACCTTTTCGGTCTCTGGCTTGACGCCGGAGTCCGCGCTTACAAGCAGAAGCGCGCCGTCCGCCGCGCGCGCGGCGGCGTGCGCTTCCTCTATGAAATTCATGAAGCCGGGCGTGTCAATCAGGTTCATCTCGGCGCCCTTCCAGTCAAAGAACGCCAGTTTTACCCCCAGGGTGATCTTGCGGTGGATCTCCTCCGGCTCAAAATCCATGCTGGTAGTGCCGTCCTGGACGGTGCCAATGCGATCGATTGCGCCTGCGTCGAAGAGCATGGCCTCGATAAGCGAAGTCTTGCCGCCCCCGCCATGAGATAACAATACGACATTCCGGATTGAAGTAAGCGTGACCTGAGCCATAGAAAGACACCTCCATTATGGGGGACCGGTCCCGGGCAGGACGGGGTCCCTGGGGTTTATTCCAGGATCTCCTCTATAACTGGCTTATACTCTAGCTTCTTTTCGGCTTTTCTGCTCCACGCCCAAACCGCCGCAAACGATATGAAAAAAAGCCCGAACCCCCCGGCGGCGGACAGCAGGTTGGGGTCGGCTGACGGGAAAAATGGAGGCAGCAGCTGCTTCCCCAGGACGGCCCCGATTATAAGGCAAAGCACTGGCAAGCCATAGACAATCGCGGAACCTTTAAGGTAGGAGATGGATTTGAGGACCACCCGCACCTTCTGCCCTTCCACGGCGCCGGCCTCGTTCAGGGCCTCTATCTCCGATTCTTCACCGGAAATATGGCACGTTCCCATTGTGCAGCTTTCGCATACCCCCTGTTTTTTTGGAACTGAGACTATTGCGAACCTGCCCTGGATGCTCTTTACTACGCCTATTTCCTCCATAAAGTCAGATTCTAACATAAAAACGGGCTGTTCGGGATTGTGAAACCCGTCAGATTCACTGCCTGGCGCCGTTGCCCCGCCGTACAGGTTTTTTATGTTAATATCTCCTCTATGGCAGGAAGCATGAAACCCAAGCCGCTGAACCTGAAAAAGGTAAAGACAGTGCCCCTTTTGAATCGGAAATCGAAAGTGGAGCTGGCCAGGCTGGCCTCCTTGCCGCGGGCCGGAATGAGTTTTGCCGAATTCTGGGCCGGGCTTCCGGACATACTTGCGGCATCGGACATCAAGGGCGTAGCGGAAGCGGTTGCGAGGGCCAGGGCCGCTAAGAGGCCAGTGGTGCTTGGCATGGGCGCGCATCCCATAAAAGTGGGGCTTTCCCCGGTAATCATGGACCTGATGCGCCGGGGGATAATAACCGCACTGGCTACGAACGGGGCTGCCATTATCCACGATTTCGAGCTTTCATATGCCGGATGTACGTCTGAAGACGTAGCTCAGGAGCTTTGCACGGGCCGGTTCGGTATGGCAAAGGAGACCGGCAGTTTTTTGAACCGGGCGATAAAAAACGGCGTTAAAAAAGGCCTGGGGCTAGGTGAATCGGTTGGCAAGGGCATAGCGGAAAGCCGCTTTCCCCATAAAGATAAAAGCATATTTGCCGAATGCCACAGGCTTGGCCTGCCGGCCACCGTGCACGTCAGTATCGGGGCGGACATAATCCACATGCACCCGGAGGCGGACGGCGCCGCGATAGGCGAGGCCTCCATGAGGGATTTCAGGCTTTTTGCCTCTGTTCTGGCCGGTCTGGACGGCGGGGTTTATATAAACCTTGGCTCCGCGGTGGTATTGCCGGAGGTGTTTTTAAAGGCGCTGAACCTGGCCAGAAACCTTGGCAACAAGGTAAAAGATATAACTACCGTCAATATGGATTTCATCCAGCATTACAGGCCTACCGTAAACGTCCTTAAGCGGCCTACAATGACAGGCGGGAAGTTCTACGCCCTTACCGGCCATCATGAGATCATGTTCCCGCTTCTGGCGGCGGGGATATTGGAATCGATGTCCTCAAGGTAAATGGGGCTGTTTCAAAACCGCTTTAAATCACGTTCTCTGGTTGCCCAGGTTGAAATTCAAAAGCCTTATATGAAATAATTTAGCGCATCCGCGATGGCTAAGGGCATTCTCATAATCGAGAGCGATTTTGAAGCCGCCAGGCAGATGGCCTCCGCTTTGGAAAGTGAAGGCTATTTCGTTTTCACCGCCTCCACAGCGGAATCCGGCCTGGACATGGCGCGCAGGGTCAAACCCTCAATCCTTTTCTTAAGCCCTTCTGTTGAGGGGTTAAGTGAGAACGGGGTAGTGGAGTTCATAAAGGAACTCCGCTCGCAGGATGCCTCAAAGGACGTCCCTGTGATGCTTGTGACCGACGGAGACAAGGAATATGACCCCCGCTACGGTACAATGTACGGGATCATCAATTTTATACAAAAGCCGGTTGACCCGGCCGAGGTGCTTTTCAAATGCAGGGCATCCATAGAAGACGTGCCTGAAAAACCCAAAAAACCCGAGTTCGAGACCGCTGAAAAAATTCCTGCGGCAGGCGGCTATTCCGAAGGCGGCGAAGCAGAGGGGGAGGGATTTCAGGAAATTAAAAAAACCGCTGATGCGGCGGATTTTCAAGATTTTAAAGAGAGCGGGGAGGGCCGGCCTCCGGCAGGGCCGCCGGAATCCGGACCGGAATCTGCACAGCCGTCCCTGGCAGATCCGTTCGAGGACATTCTTAATGGCACGCAGAAGGAAGGAGCAGATGCAATGGGGCCGAAATGGGGGAGCGAAGACAATGATTTCATGCCTTTTGGCCAGCCCAGAAAAAGAAGCGGCCTGGGTATGAAAATTGTTTACGTGGTCTTGATAGTGATGGCGGGCGCCGCTGTTTCTTTTGGCGTGCTCAGATATATGCAGGCCAGGCGGAATGTTATCATCAAAAAAGAAATCAAGACGTCCGCCATGGATAACGCGCCGGTTATAGTTCAGGACACCGTGCCCGCGCTGGCTAAATCAAATACGGTAAACCCAGCCGCCGTGAATGCGTCCGCAAGCCCGGTTGCCGCAAACCCGGTTATCGTAAACAGCGCCTCTTCCAAGGCGCCCGCCCCGATAGCCCCTGCCGCACCCGCTTCAACTGCGCACGTTGCTATCAAGCCGGTGAAGAAACAGGCATCCAATGCTGTTCTCCAGCCGGTAAAGGCCCCGGCCCATATACGTCCGGCCATTATCCGCCCGCAGCCGGCAGAAAAAAATGAAGTGGCGCGGGCGCTGGCCACTGTGAGGGCCCAAGCCAGTAAAGAGGGGAAAGCGCATTCGGTGCAGACAGGTGTATTTTCCAGCAGGGCAAATGCCCTGGACCTTGAAAAGAAACTGGCTGCTAAAGGCTATGTGGCCTTTATCCGGAAGGCTTCAGTAAGGGGCCGGGCTGCATACAGGGTTTTAGTGGGCCGAAATTTAACGCCTCCGGAAGCTGCAAGGCTTGAAAAGAAACTCAAGAAGCAGGGTTTCAGGGCAATAAATTACATAGGCGGCTAGTAAGGTTCGCAATCCAGAAGCTCCTTAAGGGTTATAATAACCAGTTCTCCAATTGCGTCCAGATTATAGCCGCCTTCCAAAACGAAAATGGAAGGCTTGCCGCCGGCCCCGGCCAGTATGCCGTCTATAATCGCTCTTATCCCCTCACCTGAAACATTTATCGCCGCAAGCGGGTCGCCACTGTAAATGTCATACCCGGCAGATACCATGACAATGTCCGGCTTGAACCTTTGCATCAGCGGGGGAAGGATGTCCTGATATACACGCAGATACTGTTTAACCCCGGAGCCTGCCTGCATGGGCACATTATAAATGGTATCCAGCCCGCTGCCGGCCCCGCGCTCGGCTTCGGAACCGGTGCCGGGATAAAACGGGTACTGATGGGTGCTGAAATAAAAAACATCCGGGTCTTCATAGAAGGCCTGCTGGGTGCCGTTGCCGTGGTGAACGTCAAAATCCACTATGAATATCTTTTTGAAACCAAGCTCCCGGGCTTTCCTTGCGCCTATGGCTATATTATTGAAAAGGCAAAAACCCATGGCGCGGTCCCGTTCGGCGTGATGGCCGGGCGGCCTTACGGCGCAGAAGGCCCGTTCCAGCTTGCCGTCTTTTACCTGCTCAACCGCCTTCATTACCGCTCCTGCCGCATAGAGGGCCGCCTCAAAAGAACCTTCAGACACATAGGTGTCCTGGTCGTAATACCCCTCGAAAGTGGACAGGCGCTCAAAGTATGCCGGGGAGTGGACATATTCGACCTCCTGGCGGGTGGCCTTCCTGGGTTTTTCCATTATCAGCCTGCTTTTTAAATCCGAAGCATCTATTGCATTGATTATGCTTACAAGCCTCTCCTTGCACTCCGGGTGCCCTGCCGGGGTCTCGTGCCGCAGGAAGACATCATCATAAAACAAGCCGGTCTTTTTCATAAAAATTAAGTTATCACAAAGCGTTGGCCGACTCAACATCCACCCGGTTTTTCTGATAAGAAAAATTTATAGGTCTATCATTGCAAATTAAAAAAATATGGTATCATCAATTCACTTTATTATTTATAGGATTATAAAAATAATTTCATTTTCATGCGGAAAAATCTATGTTATCGTGGATATTGCTACTTGAACGACCACATTTTTGATAAAAGGAGCGCATTTTATGCTGATAATCGGTGAAAAACTGAGCATCATCGCAAAACGGGTACGGGAGGCGATGTTCGCCAAAGACAAGGGGCCCATCCAGGAAATTGCAAAAAGGCAGTACAGCCAGGGCGCCCGCATGATAGATGCCAATATCGGCCCCGCCGAGGACGGCGGCGAAGACCTTATGCAGTGGATGGTAACCACAATACAGGAGGTTGTGCCGGCCCCAATATGTCTGGATACTACCAATTATAAAGCGCTCGAGGCCGGCTTAAAGGTCCATAATAATGAATGGGGCCGCCCCCTCATTAATTCAACATCCAACGACCCCGAAAGGTTCCCGATTCTTGAGCTTGGGGCAAAATACAATTCACAGGTAATAGGGCTGACGGTAGGCAAAGGCGGGCTTCCCGCCGATGCCGAGGAAAGATGCGCCATAGCGGCCGAGATAATGGCCCGCGCAATGGAATACGGCATGCCTTTGGAAGATCTCTACCTGGACCCACTGGTCCTCCAGGTGGCAACATCGCAGGACCATGCTGCCCACGTGATAAAGGCTATAAAGATGTTTCAGGAGCTAAACGATCCGGCCATGAAGACCGTGGTAGGGCTGAGCAACATATCCAATGGATGTCCCAAGCACGTCCGCCCGATCCTGGACAAGTATTATCTTGCGCTTCTGATGTACAGCGGGCTTACGGCCGCCATTGCCGATCCGGCGGAGGTCACGGAAACTGCAAAAACCATAGACGTATTCATGGGCAAGACCCTATACGCCCATTCATATCTGGAAATGTAGGAGGGTAATAAAATGTCATTTGCGCCACCAAAAGAGACTTGGAGCGGTAAGACCTTCGAGATTACCATAGGGAATGGGGCCAAGGCCGTAAAGATAGGCGGGGAAAACGTATTCAGTTTCCACGGCTTCGAGGGCAATTATCCCAACAGGCCGGTCATAGCTTACGAGGTGCAGGACATCCCGCCGGATGACTGGCCGCAGATGGTGAAGGACGTTTACGCCGGTGTATCGGCTGATCCGGTAACCTGGGCAAAGCACTGCGTTGAAAAGCTTGGCGCAAAAGCGATAGCCCTCAGGCTGGCCGGCACACACCCGGACAAGGGTGATATCTCCGCGGACCAGGCGGCTGAAACGGTGAAAAAAGTATCTTCCGCAGTGGATGTGCCGCTGATAATTCTGGGCTCCAACCATGCCGAGAAGGACTCCGTGGTGCTTGTAAAGGCCGCAGAGGCGGCAAAGGGGACAAATGCCCTTTTAGGCAAGGCGCAGGAGGCCAACTATAAGACCATCGTGGCCGCCGCGCTTGCAAACGACCTGAAATTGATAGCAATGTCTGAGCTGGATATAAACCTTTCCAAGCAGCTCAACATTCTTATTACACAGATGGGCTTCGACAAGGAAAGGCTTGTTACGGACCCGATGAGCTCGGCCCTGAGCTACGGGCTGGAGTACACCTATTCGGTTATGGAGAGGATCAAGCTGGCCGCGCTGGCACAGAACGACGCCGTGCTCCAGGGCCCGATGCTGGCCGACGTGGGCATGTACGTCTGGAAGGTAAAAGAGACCCAGGCCCTTGAAGCGGACCTCCCGCAGTGGGGCAACCTTAAAGACAGGGGTGTGGCGTGGGAGGCGGTAACCACCACCTCGCTGCTGGTTGCCGGGACTAACCTGGCCATTATGAGGCATCCCGACGCGGTTGCCGCGGTTGAAAAGTTCATAGCGGAGATGGAGGGCTAAAATGGCACTGACCGGAGTAGAAATATTCAAGCTTTTACCCAAGACAAACTGCAAGAAATGCGGGCAGCCCACCTGCCTGGCGTTTGCGATGAAGCTTGCCCAGAGGCAGGCGTCCATAGACCAGTGCCCGGACGTGTCCGAGGAAGCCAAGCAGAAACTGGGGGAGGCCTCCGCGCCGCCCATCCGGCCCATAACCCTTGGCACGGGCGCAAGGGCGGTAAAGATTGGCGAGGAGACCGTCCTCTTCAGGCACGAAAAGAAATTCGTTAATCCATGCGCCATATCGGTAAAGATATCGGACAATCTCTCCCAGGCGGACGCCGGAAAGGTGATCGCGGGAATAATGGAATCCGAGATAGACAGGGTTGGGCAGAAGCTGAGGGTTGACGCCGCATTCCTTTCAAACGATTCCGGCGATGCCTCCAAGCTGGCGGCCCTGGCCTCTTTGGTGGCCTCCAAGGCCCCCGAACTGCCTGTAATAATATCCACAACCTCGCCCGATGCTGCGGAAGCGGCATTAAAACCCTTTGCGGGCAAGAATGCCGTTTTGTACGGCGCCAATAAGGACAACCTGGAAGCCATGGCCCAGAAGGCGAAGGATGCAAAGGCCGCGCTGGCCATAGCGGCATCCAGCCTGGATGAGGCCGCGGAACTTACAGAAAAGGCGAAGGCGATTGTGCCGGACCTGATCATGGATTCCGGCGCAAGGAAGGCCGGCGAAATGCTCAGGGACAACACGTATGTCCGCCGGGCAGCCATAAAGAAGGGCTTCAAGCCCCTTGGTTATCCTGTCATAAACTTTGTTGGCAGGGGCGACAGTATGCTGGAAACCGTTGTGGCCGTGCTGAGCGTTACAAAATACGCCTCGATAATCGTTCTGGACCACTTGGAGAAATGGCAGAGCCTGGCGCTGTTCTCGCTGAGGCAGAACATCTATACGGACCCGCAGGTGCCGATGCAGGTGCAGCAGAACATATACAAGGTTGGAGACCCCGGCCCCAAGGCCCCGTTCCTCATAACCACCAACTTCTCGCTTACCTATTTCATAGTGAGCGGCGAGGTGGAAAACAGCAAGGTGCCGTGCAGGCTTGCGGTGCTGGACTCCGAAGGCCTCTCGGTGCTTACCGCCTGGGCCGCCGGCAAGTTTACGGCCTCCAAAATCGCGCAGTTCATTAAGGAAAGCGGCATCGAGGCCGAGATTGAAAACAAGGAACTGATTATCCCCGGATATGTTGCAATCCTCAGCGGCGCGATAGAGGACAAGCTTGAAGGATGGAAGATCACGGTTGGCCCCAGGGAAGCAAACGGGCTGCCGGCCTTTTTGAAATCCAGGGCGTAATCAGGGTGTGAATGGAGCAACGGCAGTAATCAAAGCTCAGATTTGAAGCTTTAAATTATTTCAGGTTTTGGAGGCAGCATGAGTTTTGAGGAGATGGACGTAGACCGCCATTACGGGGAGACCGGCGGGGTGATCACGGAGGAGCAGAAGAAACGCGGCGTGCTCATACACGCCCTGCAGCAGATACAGAAGGAGCATAATTACCTTCCGGAAGACGCGCTGAAGATGCTTGCCAAGAAGCTGGATATTGCCCTTTCAGAGATATACAGCACGGCGTCTTTCTATAAGCATTTTTATTTCAAGCCGAGGGGCAAAAATATAGTTTGCGTCTGCATGGGCACGGCCTGCCACGTCAGGGGCGCGGCCAAGGTGCTGGAGCGCATCGAGGAAGAGTTCGGCATAAAGGAAGGCGAGACATCCGAAGACAAGTCCGTTACCCTGGAGACCGTGGGTTGCGTAGGCTGCTGCGGACTGGCCCCCGTAGTCACGGTGAACGAAGAGGTTTTTGGAGAAGTGGACGCCAAGAAGGCGGGCCAGATGATCCGGAAGATCAGGGGCGGGCGGCAGCATGGATAGATTAAACAGCATAGGGGACCTTAAAAAGCTAAGGCAAAACCTGTCTGAAAATCTGTTTACGCCCGGCAAGGCCAGGGCCAGGGTGTGCTGCGGCACTGCCTGCACGGCATCGGGCTCCGCCAGGGTGATAGGCGCGCTTGAAGAAGACGCCGGAAAACGCGGCGTGGAGCTTGAGATCGTAAAGACCGGCTGCCAGGGCATGTGCCAGAAGGGGCCGGTGTTGAATATAGACACGGCCGGCAACGCCATCTTTTACCAGAGGGTGACCCCGGAACAGGCGGCCTCCCTGGTGGGCTCAACAGTTGTGGGCGGCATCCCGTACAGGCAGGCCATGTACAGGCAGGACATCCTTTCGGAGCCTATTCCGGAGATGCTGAACCTCCCCTTTTACAAGAAACAGACAAGGATAGCGCTCAGAAACAACGACAGGATAGACCCTACCAATATACTCCATTACATAGCGGCCGGCGGCTACGCCGGGCTGGAAAAAGCCCTTTCCTCGATGACGCCGGACCAGGTGCTGGCAGAGGTTGATAAGGCAAACCTGAGGGGCCGGGGCGGCGCGGGTTTCCCCGCCGGGCAGAAATGGCGGCACACGAAAAGCTCGCCCGAAAAGATAAAGTTTGTAATAGCAAACGGCGACGAAGGCGACCCCGGCGCGTTCATGGACCGCTCCATCATGGAAGGGGACCCGCACAGCCTGTTTGAGGGGATGCTTCTTTGCGCTTATGCCATAGGAGCAAAGTACGGTTTCGTTTACGTCAGGCACGAATATCCGCTTGCCGTGAAGCACCTGAACCACGCCATAAAAGAGGCCGAGGCCCTCGGGCTTCTGGGTAGCAATATCCTGGGCTCCGGCTTCGATTTCCACCTTGGCGTTAGGGAGGGTGCGGGCGCGTTTGTTTGCGGCGAGTCCACCGCGCTTGTTGCTTCCATAGAAGGCGAGAGGGGTTTCCCCAGGCCGCGTCCGCCCAGGCTTTCCGAGCGCGGCGGCGGCGTTTGGGGCTACCCAAGCAACCTTAACAACATAGAAACCTATGCCTGCGTGCCTCCGGTAATCGAGAAAGGGGCCGCATGGTTCAGGGGGATAGGCACGGAGACGTCTCCGGGCACAAAGGTCTTCGCCCTTACAGGGAAGGTGAAGAACACCGGGCTTGTCGAGGTGCCGATGGGCATGACCCTGAGGGAGATAATCTTCGACATTGGCGGCGGGATCATTGGCGACAAGAAATTCAAGGCTGTTCAGACCGGCGGTCCGTCAGGCGGCTGCCTGCCTGAAGCCTATCTGGACCTGCCCGCGGATTTCGACTCGCTTGCCAAGGCCGGTTCGATAATGGGTTCTGGCGGCATGGTGGTAATGGACGAGGACACCTGCATGGTGGACATCGCCAAATACTTCCTGGCCTTTACGCAGTCCGAGTCCTGCGGGAAATGCCCTCCGTGCCGCATTGGCACGTACCAGATGCTTGAGATCCTGGAGCGCATAACCAGCGGCAAGGGCGAGCCGGGCGATATAGAGAAGCTCATAAATATAGGGCACCAGGTGCAGAAAGGCTCACTATGCGGGCTTGGGCAGAGCGCTCCGAACCCGGTGCTCAGCACCATAAAATATTTCAGGCAGGAATACGAGGAGCACATTTACGACAACTATTGCCGCGCCAATGTCTGCAAGGGCACCGGCGTGTTTGTCATCAATCTTGCCGAGTGCTTCAGGTGCGGGCTCTGCAAGGCCGCCTGCGCATATGACGCCGTAAAAGAGACAAGGAACGGGTATTTCATAGAGCGGGAAAACTGTGTGCAGTGCAAGGCCTGCTATCAGGCCTGCCCTATCGGCGCAGTGAAGATAAGAAGGCACAGCGTGGTAAAAATGCAGGAGCAGTTCAGCATACCGGCTGAGCATGTGGAAATATTGGAAAGGAGGGCCAGCATGACTCTGAAAGACCTGTTGAAAGCCAAACCGGGGAAAATAGTGACCAGCAGCCCGGACCAGCTGCTGTCCGACGTGGTCAAGACCATGGACGTTGAAAACGTGGGCTCCATGCTCATAGTTGACGATAAAGGGAAGCCAAAGGGCATCTTCACCGAAAGAGACATAATGCATTGCTTTGCAAAGGGCGTTGCGTTCAAGAGCACAAATATCTCGGAGGTGATGACCAAAGAGGTGGTTACCCTGGACGCTTCAACGGACATAAGCGTGGCCGTGACCCTCATGTCCGAAAGGAAGATAAGGCACCTGCCCGTGATTGAGGATGACAAGGTGGCGGGCATTGTCTCCTACAGGGACCTGGTCTCCTATATGCTGCCGGAGGTCATTTTCATGGCCGAGGACATCTACTAAGAGGTTTTTTTCATGGAAGAGAAGAAGGAATTAAAGGTTGACGACATAAAAAAAGAGGCCGAGGCCAATGCCTGCCCGGTGCAAAAGTCACTTTTGTACATACAGGGATTTCTTGAAGGCCCCATGTGCGGCAGGTGTTTCCCTTGCGCCATGGGCAGCTACGAGGCCCGCGTAAGGCTTTCTGCCATATCGGCCGGCCATGGGTCTGCCGCTGATATTGCGGCGCTCAAGAGGATAGCCGGGGAGATGCTTGAGGCCTCCATGTGCAAAAAGGGCAAGGACACCGCAAGGTTCCTGGCCGAATGGATGGCCAGCCCTGAGTTCGGGGCGCACATTGCCGGAGGGGTCTGCCAGTCCGGCCAGTGCATTTCTTATATCGAGTACAGGATAAGCCCGGACAAGTGCACCGTCTGCGGCTCCTGCAAGGATGTATGCAGGCACGGGGCCATTCTGGGGGAAAAGAAGAAGCCTTGGCTTTCGGGCTACCTGCCGTTTGAGATACGGCAGAAGAAATGCACGCGCTGCGGAGAGTGCATAAAGGTATGCCCGGAGGGCGCAATATTTATTACCAATTCGGCGGCTGGCCAGCCTGAGGGCAAGGCCGCCTAGCCGTATCAATAGCATCGGCCAAACGAGAATTATTCATTAGGAGGTTTTTCTGATGGCGTCAACTGTTCGTTTGAAGATAAACGGGATCGAGACGGAAGTACCTGAGGGGACAAATCTCATAGACGCGGCCGGCGCGGCCGGTGTCCATATCCCCAACCTCTGCTATTTAAAGGGCATGAAGGGCATCGGCGCTTGCAGGCTTTGCCTTGTTGAGGTGGAAGGGATGAAGGCCCCGCTTACGGCCTGCACAACCAAGGCCAAGGAAGGCATGTCCGTTATCACTGAAACGGAAAAGGTTGAGGAGACCAGGAAGTTCGTCATAGACCTTATCCTCTCGATGCACCCGCTGGACTGCATGACCTGCACAAAGGCCGGTGTGTGCCGCCTTCAGAGCTACGCCTACGATATGGGCATAAAGGAATCCAGCTTCAGCCGCAAGAAGATGGGATATGCCGTGGATGAGGCCAACCCGTTCATAAAAAGGGACCCCGAGTATTGCATACTGTGCGGCAGGTGCGTGCGGGTGTGCAGGGACCAGGGCACAAAGGTGCTTGAATTCATGGGCAGGGGCGTGGGCTCCAGGGTAATAACGGCTGATGACAAGCCCCTTCAGGAGTCCGGCTGCACGTTCTGCGGCAGCTGCGTGGACGTATGCCCCGTCAACGCCCTGCTGGAAGCCGACAGGTGGAGGAAGGGCAGGGAGTGGGACTATGCCAAGGCGGATTCCCATTGCATGCTCTGCGGCATGTCCTGCGCGATTACCGCCAGTTCCAAAGACGGCAGGCTTGTAAAGATTAATGCCGCCGAAGCCGCCGGCTCCCAGGCCGGGCGGTTCATCTGCGCCCTGGGAAGGTTCGGGTTTGATTCCCTGGAGGCGGATTCCAGGGTGCTTGCGCCCATGAAGCGGGTGGACGGAAAACTTGTTGAGATAAGCTGGCAGGAGGCGGAGCATATAGCCGCGGACGTTCTGAAAGACGCGGGCCCCGATGCCGGGTTTGTTTCCACCGCGGGCATCGTAAACGAAGACGCGCTTATGATGAAGAGGTTTTCAAAAGAAGTGGTGGGCTCGTTAAACGCAGCCTCCACGGCGGCCATATACGGCACGCCGGAAACACTGGAGCCTGTCCATGCGGACCTGGAATCAGCCGATCTCTTCATACTGGTGGGGATAGACCCCAGCCAGTGGACCAGAACGCTTGCCGCCCTTGGCGCCGGCATAATGAAAAAGGTTAATGGCGGGGCGAAGCTTGTTGTGATAAACTCGCAGGACAACTCAATGTCATCCGCCGCCGCGGTGAATATCAGGGGTGATGAGCCTCAGTCATTAAAGGCCATTGTCCGGGGGCTTAACGAAAGAGGGATAAACGGCAACAAGGAGCTTGCAAAGAAGGTCTCCGGCGCGGAGCTGACTGAAGAGACAAGGCAGGCCGCCGCCCTTTACGCCGAGGCCAAGGAGCCGGTAATACTTACAACCCCGGCCTTTTACAAGGCGGCCTCAAATCTTGCTCTTTTAAAAGGGAAAGCGGTATCAATACCATTTGAGCCAAACGCCAAGGGTGTAATGCTTATGGGGCTGGATTCCGAGGGTAAAACCTACTCCGCAATGATAAAGGACGGCGGCCTGAAAGCGCTGTATGCATTGGGCGAACTGCCCCTGGACGAGCGGCCGGCGGCGGGTTTTGTGATAGCCCAGTGTTCATACATGACAAAACTGGCCAGCGAGGCGGACCTTGTTCTGCCGGCGGCCGCGGCCCTTGAAACGGAAGGGACGATAGTGGACTTTCTGGGCAACCTTAAACGGATATCGGCCGTTGCCACCCCGAAAGGCCAGGCAAAAGACCACAGCGCCATATTTACGGAAATAGCAAAGGTGATGGGCCATAAATTAAAGGCGATAACCGGCACGGAGGTAAAAAAGAACGTCTCCAGGGCAAAGCCCAGGACGGAACTGCACCCGTTTGCAAAAGAAGAAGGGCTGGAGACGGACCCGGCCGCGGTGCTGGACAGGATAAACGCCCCGGTTATACGGCACTCAAGGCTTCTCTGGCTGAAAGAGGCCAGGGTTACGCTTAAAGCGTAAAGAAAGCGGGCCGTTTCCGGCAAACGGCCCAATAATTTTGCCTGGAGGTAATTGATTTAGATTTTTTCCGTCTAATATAATATACTGAATTACTTCACCATCAGAAGGAGGAGTCCAGATGTCCAAGCTGATCGCCGCTGGCGCCATACAGGGTGCTCGCGCTATGGTCGAAAAGGCCCGGGAGGCGCTTGAAAAGGCGATTGCCGAAAAGGGCGAAGACTTCAAGTTCGAGTTTGTTGACACCGCTTTCTACCTTCCAATGATTTACGCCATGACGGGTTTTCCCGTCAAAACCCTGGCGGACATGAAAACGGCCCTGGGGTTTGCCGAGGAACTTCTGCACGAATCGCCGGGCGGCGAAAACTGGCTGCCATATCTGGGCGAGGCCCTCGATTCCGGCATGGGAATGCTCTTTGCGGAAGAGATATGGCTTGCCGCGCGCACCGTCCTTGGCCTGGAACCGGCGGTGGACCCCGAAACCGGATACGTATATAACGGTTTTATAACGGACACTATACAGAGAAACCTGGGCATCCAGCTTGTTGACGGCACCATGCCCGGCTTTGCCGTGATAATCGGGGCAGCCCCCGATGACGACACCGCCGTAAAGATAGCCAGGGAGCTCCAGGAGAAAAACATCCTCACGTTCCTGTGCGGCAACGTAAACGGCAACAGTGTTACAAAACAGCTTTTAAGAAAAGGCGTGGAGCTTGGCTGGGACTCCAGGATTGTCCCCCTTGGCCCCGATGTGGAGCACGCCCTTTACGCGGCGGACTGGGCCATCCGCGCATCACTGATATTCGGCGGCAAAAAGCCGGCTGATTTCAAGGCCCACCTCCTGTACCAGAAGGACAGGGTGTTTGCCTTTGCCATAGTGCTTGGCCCGTTGAACGATACGATATGGGCCACCGGCGCCGGGGCCATCAACATGGGTTTCCCGGCCATAGCCGATACCGATATACCTGTTATACATCCCACCGGTGTCTGCATCTATGAGGAAGTGGACAAGGAACTGGACCACTCCAAGATAGTGCAGAAGGCCATCGAGGTAAGAGGCCTCAAGATAGTCGTCGAAAAACCCCCCATCCCGGTTGCCTACGGCCCCGCCTTCGAGGGCGAGAGGATCCGCAAGGAGGACATGTTCATAGAGTTCGGCGGCCAGCGCACGCCGGCTTTCGAGATC
>JAJYLE010000011.1 GCA_021788025.1 Nitrospirota bacterium | reverse complement strand
GACGATTTCGGGCTGGACGCCGCCGGTAAGGATAAGACCATGATGCTGAAGGAGCTTACGAATTTTTTGATAAGCGAATATTCCCAGGGTCACCGGTGCATGCTTGTTATCGATGAGGCCCAAAACCTCACCCCGGGTCTGCTGGAGGAAATCAGGCTGCTGTCAAATCTGGAGACCGACAATTCGAAGCTCCTGCAGATCATTCTTTTGGGACAGCCGGAGCTGAGGGAAACCCTGGCCAGGCCGGAGCTCAGACAGCTAAGGCAGCGCATAAACATAAGCTGCCACCTGAACGCACTGTCAAAAAAAGAGACAAGCGACTATATTTTCCACCGGCTTGAGAGCGCCGGGAACCGCGACGCCGCGGTATTTGAAACGGGTGCCATAGATGCCATCTACGATTTCAGCAAAGGTATACCAAGGCTTGTCAATATAATTTGCGATTTCCTCTTCCTTGCGGCGTACGATGAGGGGGCCCGTACTATTTCCACCAATCTCACCAACGAAGTGATTGGTGAAATAGAGCAGGAGCATAAATACTGGAACAGCGCGCAACCAAAAGCAGATATGCCGCTCGATGGCATGAAGGAAATGCTGCTCAGGCTCAAGGGGCTGGAGAAGGCGGTCCTGGAAAAAGTGCCGGACGGCAACGGAAGGCAACACGGTTCATCTGTGGAGGCAGCCATGGGCGACATGATGAAAAGAGTCATGAAAATTTTAAAGTGCGATATGGAGGCGGCCATGGGCGACATGGCGGAAAGGTTTATGGAAGCCCAGTCCAGGCTGCAATTACATGAAAAAGGCGTTGAAGACAGGTTTGCCGCGCTTGAAAATGAACTGAGGCAACTCAGACTTTCGCTGCTTGTGAATGAGAAAAAGGTCAATATTCGCCAAAAAACACAGGCGGAAGCAATAACAAGGTTAAAAACAAAAAACCTATGGGGAAGGATATTCAGCAAATGAACTGGTTTGCCCTGTACGTCAAGTCCCGCCATGAGTTCACTACCCGCGGAGAGCTTGAAAAAAAGGGGATCGAGACTTTCCTGCCACAGGTGAAAAAACTAAGAAGGTGGTCGGACAGGAATCAGTTCGTTGATTTCCCTCTTTTCCCGGGATACGTTTTCGTGCATTTGCTGGCGGGCCCGGAAAGTTTCATGCGGGTTTTAAAGACGCGCGGCGCGGTAAGCCTTGTTTCCGCCATTACTGGCCAGCCCGCTCCGGTTGATGACCAGGAGATGAAATCGCTTCGCATAATGGTGGACTCGGGTGAAAACCTGGACCTTACACCCCATCTTAAAGAAGGGGAAAGGGTGCGCATCAAGGGAGGGCCGTTCAAGGGAGCCCAGGGTGTGCTGACCAAAAAAGAGGACCAGTATATCTTCGCAGTGAATGTGGAACTGCTTGGTAGGAGCCTCTGTGCCAGAATATACTCCGACGATATAGCGCCCCTGTAAGACGCCTCTTTAAATAATGAAAAGAAAAAACAAAAAAAGGATATTTTAATGAGCACAAGCACGGCCAGGAGAATTTCAGTCGGACGAAGGCAGCCAAAGCTCCCTAACGACAGCATATTCTGTTTTATAGACAGGGACAACAACCTCTTCATGGAAAGCTATTTACGTGAGGCCATAATGCTTGAGCGTAGGAGGGCGGCCCGCTCCGGGAAGCCTTTTTTAACCATGCTCGTGGACCTGGGAAAGCTTTCCCCGCCCGTTAAACCCGATGTCATTAATAAGGTGGCAGGCTCCCTTTTTGCAAACACCCGCGACACGGACATAAAAGGGTGGTTTCGGTACAACACCATAATTGGTGTCATCTTCACGGAGACGGACGTCAGCCAGCGCGATTTGATACATCAGAAGGTAGCGGAAGGCATCACCGGCCTGTGCGGGAAGGAAACGGCTGACGGGATCGGCGTTTCTTTTCATATATTCCCGGATGTTGAGAACGCAGATTTTTTAAAAGACGGAGCCGAAGCGGGATATTCATGGGAAAAGATAGAGTCTTATCTGCTTGAGATGAGCGAGCGCAGGAGGGGCGCCCGCTTTATAAAAAGGGTTCTGGACATAGTGGGCGGCCTCCTCTTTCTGCTGCTTGCAATGCCCTTTTTCATAATAATCCCCGTACTTATAAAGCTTACGTCAAAGGGGCCGGTTATATTCAAACAGGAGCGCATCGGACTTCATGGGAAGCGATTCACCTTTCTGAAATTCAGGTCAATGCGCATCGGCCAGTCCGATGCTATACACAGGGAATTTGTAAAAGAACTCATCCGGGGAAGCAACGGCGCGCCGGATGATACAGGCGGGCCCGTGCAAGACGCGCCGGACAAAAAGGTGTACAAGATCAAACATGACCCCAGGGTCACGCCCATTGGGAATTTTTTGAGAAAATCGAGCCTTGATGAGCTGCCGCAGTTCATCAATGTGCTGAAGGGGGAAATGTCTTTTGTCGGGCCCCGTCCCCCCATACCGTACGAGGTGAAAGATTATGACATCTGGCACCTGAGGCGCATACTGGACGTCAAGCCCGGCCTCACCGGGCTATGGCAGGTTAAAGGCAGGAGTTCCATAGGTTTTGATGAGATGGTGCGCCTGGATCTGCAGTATGCAAGGACATGGACCTTGTGGATGGACCTCAAGCTTATAGTACAAACTCCATTTGTCATGCTGAGGGGCAGAGGGGCTTACTGAGAGTCTCTTCATTTCACCCGGCGGAAATTAAAAACTGAGGACTGCGCCAGATGAAAAAGGATAAAAGATATTTTCTTTTTTTTAAATCTTTTGAAATGCGAACACGGAGGGGAATGTGATCAAGATTGGCGTTCTGGGTTATGGGTATTGGGGCCCAAACATAGTCAGGAACTTTAATCAGGCTGACGGGGCCACGGTTGTTTCGATATGCGACCAGAGCCAGAAGTCGCTAAACAGGGCGAGGAAGGCCAACCCATATATAGCAATGACTGACAACTGCGAGGAGACACTTTCCTCTCCGGATGTTGACGCAGTGGCCATCGTTACCCCTGTCTCCACTCATTTTGAGCTCGCAAAAAAGGCGCTCATGAATGGAAAGCATGTCTTTGTGGAAAAACCTTTCACCGCTTCCATCGCCGAGGCCGAGGAACTGGTGAACCTAGCCGAGAAGAAAAATCTGATAATCATGGTGGACCACACCTTCATCTTTACCGGCGCGGTACAGAAGATGAAGCAGCTCATAGACGACGAGGTGCTTGGGGAGCCTTATTACTATGATTCCGTCAGGGTGAACCTGGGGCTTTTTCAGTCTGACGTCAATGTGGTATGGGACCTGGGGCCGCACGATTTCTCTATTCTGGACTACCTTATCAAGGAAAAGCCGGTGGCGATATCGGCAAGTGGCAAGGCGCACGTGAACGGCAAAGAGGATACCGCCTACATCACGGCGTATTTTAACAACAAGATGATAGCCCATTTCAACGTAAACTGGCTTTCTCCCGTAAAGGTTAGAACAACTTTGATAGGCGGAGAGAAGAAGATGCTGGTCTGGAACGACCTGGAAGCGGATGAAAAAATAAAGATGTATGACAAGGGCGTGGAGGTAAAAAATGGCGAGGGCAGATACGATATGCTTGTCAGTTACCGCTCCGGGGACATGTGGGTGCCCAGAATAGACCAGAAAGAAGCGCTCAAATCGGAGGCGGAGTATTTTGTTTCCTGCGTTGTGAACAACGAGGTCCCCATAAATGACGGACATGCCGGCATGCGGGTAGTGCGAATGCTAGATGCATGCGACAGGTCGCTTGCGAATAACGGGACGATGGTGAGGCTGTGAAATATCTGTCCATAGCTGAAGACGTGCGGCTTGGCGAAAATGTGAAGCTTGCAAATTTCGTTAACCTGTATGGCTGCTCCATTGGGGACAATACAAAAATCGGGACCTTTGTTGAGGTGCAGAAAAACGCCACGATTGGCAGAAACTGCAAGATACAGAGCCATACTTTCATCTGCGAAGGTGTGGCCATCGAGGACGATGTCTTCATCGGCCACAGCGTAACCTTCATTAACGACAAATATCCCAAGGCCACTTCAGCCAGCGGCGCCTTGCAGACCGAGGCTGACTGGAAAGTAGTGCCAACAGTAGTAAAAAAAGGGGCTTCCATAGGTTCAGGTTCCACAATACTTTGCAACGTGACCATAGGGGAGAAGGCTATAGTAGGCGCAGGAAGTGTGGTCACCAGGGACGTGCCTTCCGGGGCCATAGTTGCCGGAAATCCGGCCAAATTCATGAGGATGGCAAGCGATGACGACAAATGACATGATACCATTTCTGGACCTGGCAACGCCGCACCTGGAGATCGAGAAGGAGATGGTCTCTCTCTTCAAGGACGCCCTGAGGTCCAGCAGGTTCATTGGCGGGCCCACGGTGGAAGGATTCGAAAAAGATTTTGCCGCCTTCTGCGGCGCGGATCATTGCGTGGGGGTTGGCAGTGGCACCGACGCCCTGAGGTTCGCGTTGATAGCAGCCGGAGTAAAAGCTGGAGACACGGTAGTGACGGTGGCCAATACCTTTATAGCCACCACCGAGGCTATCTCCCAGGCGGGCGCGGTTCCGGCCTTTGTAGACGTAGATGAGCGGACGTGCAATATGGATGCAGAAAAGCTCCGGGAATTTCTCGAAACCGGATGCGATCCCGGCAAAAAGGGCGGGCTGGTCAGCAAAAAAACCAAAAGCTCTGTTACCGCTGTGGTTCCGGTGCATCTTTACGGGCAGATGGCGGACATGGATCCCATAGAGGAGCTTGCCGAAAAGTATGGCTTGGTTGTGATTGAGGATGCCTGCCAGGCGCACGGCGCGAAATACTTTTCCAGGCGTGCGAACCGGTGGATGACGGCTGGCTCGATGGGTGCTGCGGCCGCGTTCAGCTTCTATCCTGGCAAAAATCTTGGCGCCTGCGGAGAAGCCGGAGCGGTCACGACTGGAAACCCGGAGTTGGCCGCAAAGATACGCATGCTCAGGGACCACGGGCAATCGCAAAAATATTATCACGAAATCGAGGGGTATAATGGAAGGCTGGATGCTATACAGGCCGGTTTTCTACAGCTGAAGCTTAGAAAGCTTTCCGGATGGAATGAGCTGCGGCGTCAGAATGCTTCACGGTACGGCGCGTTGCTTGGGGGCGTGGATAGGCTGGTTTTGCCTTACGAGCCGCAGTGGTCAAAAGGTGTTTACCACTTATACGTTGTCCGCACTGAAATGCGGGAGGGGTTGCAGGATTATCTAAGCGGCAAAGGGATATCTACCGGGCTCCATTACCCGGTGCCGCTGCACCTGCAAAACGCATACAGCGGGGTTTTGGGGTACCGGAAAGGGGATTTGCCCGTCTCGGAAAGGTTGGCCGCGGAGATACTTTCCCTGCCTATGTATCCGTCCCTTTCAGACGCCCAGATGGAGAAAGTGGCAGGAAGCATCAGGGACTTTTTTAAAGGCCGGGATTAACTGCTTTTGATATTACCGCAGTGGATGATGCAGTCATGAAGATAATAAATCCCCTGGAATTTCCCTCGTGGGATGATATGCTGCTTCCGCATAATGGCGCGTCTTTTTTTCATTCATCGCAATGGGCCAGGCTCCTGGCGGAGGCCTATGATTACAGGCCCATGTATTTCACTCTTTTTGACAGAGGCAGGCTCGTTGCTACGGTTCCCGTTATGGAGGTAAAGAGTTTTTTGACCGGGAAAAGGGGCGTCAGCCTGCCGTTTACAGATTATTGCGAGCCTCTTGCCGAAGAGGGCCAACAGTTCCAGCGCCTGTTTGACGGTCTGGCCGAATATGGCAGGCGGGCCGGCTGGAAACACATCGAACTACGCGGGGCATCTAGTTTTTTAGAGGGTGTGCAGCCTTCCTCAAGCTCATATGGCCACATACTCGATCTCTCAAAGGGGGCGGAATACGTTTTTTCCGGCCTCAGGGACAGCACAAAAAGGAATATCAAAAAGGCGCGCAAAGAAGAAGTCGAGGTGGTGATTGATGCCTCGGCGCACGCTGTGGATGAATTTTATCGTCTGAACTGCCTTACAAGGAAAAAACATGGGCTTCCTCCTCAGCCGTATGGCTTTTTCAGGGGATTGTTCAGAAGTGTTATAGACAAAGGTTCCGGTTTCGTTGCAATTGCGTCATATAAAGGGAAAACAGTGGCCGCTTTGGTGTTCCTGCATTCGGGCAGAAAGGCCATTTATAAATACGGGGCCTCGGACGAGAATTACAATTTCCTCAGGGCCAATAACCTGGTTATGTGGGAGGCTATCAATTGGTACGCGAAGAACGGCTACAGCCAGCTCTGCCTTGGCAGGACCGAGCCTGAAAACAGCGGGCTCAGGCAGTTCAAAACTGGATGGGGGGCATCTGAGAGGGCTATAAACTATTACCGCTACGATTTAGAGAAAGAGGCCTTTGTGCAAGCTCAATTGAGCGTATCTGGTGCGCATAACGCCATTTTCAGAAAAATGCCGGTGCCGCTTCTCAGGGCGGCGGGGGCTATTATGTACAGGCACATGGGATAGGTGGATCGCATGAGCAGTTTGCAAAGAAAATTATATTACCAGGTAAAGCCTTTTATTCCAAGACAGGTCCAATTGCTGCTCAGGAGAAAAAGGGCCTTATGGATGCTCAGCAGATGCGCGGATATCTGGCCTATAGCCCAAAAGGCCGGCAGCCCACCCCGGCATTGGCGTGGCTGGCCCGAGCAGAAAAGTTTTGCTTTCATATTGACACATGACGTGGAAACGGCGGTAGGCCAGGAAAAATGCCGTGATCTGGCACATCTGGAGGAACGACTCGGGTTCCGGTCATCTTTCAATTTTGTCCCGGAGAGATATGAAGTCTCCCCAGAGCTTCGCTACTATCTTGAGGACAGAGGGTTTGAGGTGGGGGTGCACGGCTTGTGCCATGATGGCAGATACCTGGACTCCAGGGAAATATTCAGTGAAAGGGCCGCGCGAATAAACCGTTATCTGCGGGAATGGAAGGCATCTGGTTTCCGTTTCCCTTCCATGTTGCACAATCTCGACTGGATTCACGATCTGGAACTGGAATATGACCTGTCTACTTTCGATACCGACCCTTTTGAGCCGCAATCCGATGGCATGAATACCATTTTCCCCTTTTTCGTGCCCGGCCCCACTTTGAGCGGGGGATATGTAGAACTGCCATATACGCTTCCCCAGGATTTTACCCTTTTCATAATCTTGCGGGAGAGGAATATAGATATCTGGAAAAAGAAACTGGACTGGATTGCGGAGCGTGGGGGCATGGCCCTTGTCAACGTCCATCCGGACTACATGAATTTCGGAACCGGCAAAAAGAAGGCCGAGGAATTTCCCGCAACCCTCTATAGCGAATTCCTCAATTACGTGAAAACCAGATATGAGGGCCGGTTCTGGCAAGCGCTGCCTAGGGATGCCGCGCGCTGGTTCAGAAAGGAAATGGGCAAAGCACCGCATTCAACATTACCTTCCGCCCGTCCGCGCGCAGTTAAGGATAGTCCACCAGCTGACCTGCCACAGCGCGGTGCAAGCAAGGCCAAGGCCTCCGGGCTTAAGGCGTGCATGGTGGCATATTCTTTTTACGAGACGGATACCCGGATAATGCGTTATGCAGAAGCGCTTGCCGCGCGCGGAGACCAGGTGGACGTCTTTTCCCTTGCTATGGAAGGCACTGCGCCGGTAGAAAAGATAAACGGCGTCACCGTTTATCGTATCCAGAGGCGGGACATAAACGAGAAGACAAAATTCTCCTACCTGGGCAGGCTTATGTCTTTCCTTTTACGCTCGTCATGGAGCCTGTCAAAAAATTCAGTTCGCAGGCCATATGACATCATCCACGTGCACTCAGTACCAGACTTTGAGGTGTTTGCAGCCTTGTTTCCAAAGCTTCGGGGCTCCAAGTTGATCCTTGATATCCACGACATAGTTCCGGAGTTTTATGCAAGCAAGTTTGGCACTAGCCACCTGTCCTACGCATTCAAGGCCCTCAAGCAGATCGAGCGGTGGTCCACGGGTTTTTCAGACCATGTCATAATAGCCAATCACATCTGGGAAAAGGTCATCACCTCCAGGTCCGTCCCGTCCGGGAAGTGCTCAACATTCCTTAATTATCCTGACAGCCGCGTCTTCAACCCGCTAAAGCGTAAAAGGCAGGCTGACGGACGGTTTGTAATGATGTACCCCGGCACTCTCAACTGGCACCAGGGGCTGGATATTGCAATAAAAGCGTTCGACTTGATAAAGACGGAGGTCCCGGAGGCGGAGTTCCATATCTACGGCAAAGGGCCTGCCGGAGAGGCCTTAATGAACCTGGTAAAGAAACGGTCTTTGGAGGACCGGGTGAAGTTTATGGATCCCGTCCCGGTGGAACAGATAGCGGGCATTATGGCGGATGCTGATCTTGGAATTGTCCCAAAGCGCAACGACTCTTTTGGCGGTGATGCTTTCAGCACGAAAATATTTGAGTTCATGGCGCTTGGGGTGCCCGTTGTAGCCGCCAACACACGTATAGACACCTTTTATTTCAACGACTCTCTCCTTAAGTTCTTTCAGGCCGGGGACGAGAAAAGCCTTGCCGCAGCCATGCTGGAGATAATAAAAAATCATGGCCTGCGCCGGCAACTTGCGGCCAATGCCCTGGCTTATGTGGCAGGGCAGAGCTGGGATGTCAAGCGCCAGGACTATCTGGACCTGGTGGACCGGCTGGTCATGGTCCGCTGAAGAACTAAAACTGAAAAAAATGGATATACGAACAACTATCATCGATCCGGAGAAGGACGGCAGATGGGACCATTTTGTGGAGCAGCATGCCTTCGGCTGGATCTCCCATCTTTCCGGATGGAAGCATGTGCTGGAGAACAGTTTTAAACATATGCAAGGCCATTATCTGGCCTTGATGCAAGGCGAGACGATCAGAGCCGCACTTCCCGTCTATGAGGTGCGGAGCCGCATAATGGGAAACCGGCTGGTCAGCGTTCCTTTTGCAACGATCTCCGACCCCCTTGTCTCATCGGGAAAGGATATGGCCCTGCTCTTGGACGCTGCGAAAGAAATTTCTGCGCGGATTGATGCAAATTTCATGGAAATCAGGGCATTTTCATCGTCCATGTATATTCAGGAAGACCGTCCGGAAAAGGTGGAAAATTACAAGCACCATTATATTGTGCTGGACAGACCGCTGGACACAATCAGCAAGACGTTTCACCGGTCCTGTGTGCGCCAGCGGATCGCCAGGTCATTAAAAAGCGGTATCACGTTTGAGCCGGGAGAGACAGATATTGACCTGAAACAATTCTACAACCTTTACCTTACCAACAGAAAAAGACTCAGCCTGCCGCCACAGCCTTATTTGTTCATCAAATCATTATGGGACACATTTCATCCATCAAAAAAAATTACACTGCTTATGGCCAGGAAAGACGGGGCCCTCATCGGGTGCCTTATGCTCTTCAGGTTTAAAGGCAGGGTCTCAGCGGAATTCGCAGCTTATGATGACAGTTATTTGAATATAAGCCCCCTCCATGGAATGTTCTGGGAGGCCATTCAGACGGCGCAGTTGGAAGGGTACCGTATTTTTGATTTCGGCCGGACGTCTTTGGACAATTCCACTCTCATGGATTTCAAGGGCAGGTGGGGTACGGAAGTGACTGGCCTTCCGCAATTTTATTTTCTCCCAGATCACTCAACAAAAAAAGTAAAAGTAAAAAACGGGTCGTTCGGCAAGCAGGTCTTTGGGCGGATATGCAAGTTTGCTCCAAGGCCGCTATACATCTGGATGGGGAATTTGCTTTACAGGCACATGGGCTGATTCTCAAGAACCATGGGCCTGTGTTGAAAATGACTTTACAATGATTTAACAGCCCGGGGAATTAAAAAAATGAATGTTAATAGGCTATACAGTTGGCTCAAATACGGGTTCGATGAAATAAAATTTATCAGATCCGCTAATGATATAAAGATATTTGGCCAGAAACTTCCCTTCCTTTTTCCCAGACTGGGCGATAATAATTATTTTAACAATGCCGGCGTTCCGCCGAGCCTGCAATTGGAGCCAACCAATCATTGCAATCTCAAGTGCATATCCTGTCCAAATGGCAGGATAAGCAGGGAGAAAGGCTTTCTTGATTACGATCTCTTTAAAAAGATTATCGCTGAAGCATCTGGAATTGGAGTGAAAAGAGTTCATCTTTATCTCCATGGCGAACCCTTGCTTCATCCTCTTATAGTCCAGATGATACGAGACATTAAATCCAAAGGTTTGGGAGTAAACGTGGTAACCAACGGGATGCTTCTTGACAAGGCTAAAATAGAAGGCATCCTTTCTTCGGGCGTGAACAGCGCCGACTACTTTACATTTTCAGTCCTTGGGGCGACCAAGCTTGTCCATGAAAAGGTAATGAAGGGCGTGGACCATGAAAAGGTTTTAAAAAATATCAATGATTTTTTGAATATGCGGAAAAAATTGAGGACAAACGGACCCGTTATTGAAACTATTTTTTACGCGATGCAGGGCAACGACCATGAAATTGAACAGTTCCGGGATAACTGGGACGGCATAGTTGACCATGTGCGCGTTGTACGAAAAATATCCAGGAGTTTTGCCAATTTCAAGCTGGGTGGCGGTTCTATTCCAGTGCGCAGCAAAAGCTGCAAACATATATGGGAAAGGATGGCCATCCACTGGAATGGAAATATTGCATTATGCTGCGAGGATGTCGATGGGCGGCATATTTTCGGAAATGCTGCAGATAAATCGATAAAGGAAATTTGGAATTGCAACGGCCTGATGGCCCTAAAAAAAATGCATAAAGAAAACCGGATCGGGGACATCCCCATGTGTTCACAATGCGATCAATAATTGCGGGTCAATATGAACACCAGTAAGGCGGTCATAATCGGTGCGACATCGGGTATCGGCAGGGAGCTTGCGAAGATATTTTCTCAGAAAGGTTTTGTACTTGGCCTGGCAGGCAGAAGGCAGCAGCTTCTCCTGGAACTTCAGGAAGAGCTCGCTACACCAACATATATAAAACGGATCGATGTGGCCAGACAGGATGATTCAATCAGGTATTTAAAGGAACTTGTAACTGAAATGGGCGGGATGGAAATTATTGTAATAAGTTCAGGCGTCTGCTTTTCGGGCAGAGGATTGGACTGGCAGATGGAGAAGAAAACGATAGACGTTAACGTCTCGGGGTTTGCGGCCATGGCGGACACGGCGTTTGATTTCTTTTGTGGTCAGGGATCCGGCCAGATTGTAGGGATATCATCGGTCCGCGCAGCAAGAGGCGGTTGGAGCGCCCCGGCATATAATGCGTCCAAGGCGTTCGTATCTAATTACCTTGAAGGGCTGAGGATAAAAGCTGGCAAGATGGGCAAAGATATCCATATGACTGACATCCGGCCGGGATTTGTGGATACCCCGATGCTAGGAGGCAGAAAAAGCAAATTTCTGGTCACACCCGCAGACAAGGCGGCCGAGCAGATATTCAGTGCCGTTAAAAGCAGAAAAAAGAGCGCTTATATACCCCAAAAATGGGCGTTAATAGCCATGGCGCTAAAAATACTTCCTTACAAGATGTACGAGAAATTGTGACCAGACAGCGTGGCGTTAAAAAATGATTAAAGGAGTTTAGATATGAAGGTATGCGTAATAGGCTGCTGGTACAGGGATGACATATATTCACATCACCTGAAGACATTGATGGATGCTGGCAAACGTCACAATAATGTTGACTTAGACCTTGTCACATCCAACTGTAATTGCTTTTCAAGCTCTCAAAAATATTCGATAACAGAAGAGGAACTGCTGGACAGGAACTGCTCTGCGATAAAAATACCCTTTGCGCCGGCTGATCCGACCAAAAAATACGGGAAGCTCAAATATTTTCTCGTAAAGGGCCTGAAACTGAATTTTATACTGGAGCCGCTAAGAGGTATTACATTTTTTATGCGGGCAAGGAAATGCCCAGTTGTACATTTTGACCAGGTACTTAAATCCTTCGGGGTCCTCTCCTTTCTGGTCCTGCTTGCCAGTTCCAAGCTGTTTGGCAAAAAAGTGGTCGTAACCGTCCATGAGCTGGACCCTTTGCAGGAAAAATACAGCAGGCTGAATAGATATTATAACTGGGCGGACAGGATCATCGTCTTTTCCTCAACATTTAAAGAGCAACTGGTAAGCGCCGGGATGAAAATGGAAAAGATAGAGGTGGTCCCGTATGGGGTTGCTTTGGAACCTTTAAAGGGTTCTTTTAAAAGGGACCGGTTCATATTTTTCGGCGGTCATAAGCTTTTAAATGGAAAAGGTTTTCACACGCTGCTTGAGACTCTGGATATTTTGAGAGCAAAAGGAAGGAAGTCTAGTGTGCTCATTTACACTGGAGAGGGGTGCATAGGGCTTGAAGAGGGCAAAAAGCTTGTGAAGGACATGCATCTGGACGAATATGTCAAATGGAGCGATTTTTTATCCGGAGCCAAGATGGCTGAAGCCTACCAGAAAAGCATCGCCTGCCTTGTCCCTTTTACGGGGGGATCAGGCAGATATCCTGCCACTGCTGCCATGGCAAATGCCACACCTGTGATCGCAACCAGAAAAGCTGACCTGCCGGAGTATCTTGGAGATGCTGGCATCTATATACGGGAAAGTTCCGCCGAAGAACTGTCTGATGCCATGATGAATCTTATGGATAACCCGGATATGGTCCGGTCCTTCGGAGAGAAGGGCAGAAAGAGGGCGGAGGAGCATTTCAGCGCAGAGTTGATCAGCCAAAGAATATTTCAGATATACGGGGAAATACAATAATAAAATTTAAAGCGTCTGAAGAGATATTTGCGGTGATACAGGTGCTTTTGCTCCGGAATATACTGGTTTGATAATGGAATTGACACAGATGAATGGTAAAAAAGTATCTTCATCTCCTTTCAGGTTTGACCGGTCTCTTACCATGGGCCTCTTTGCTCCTCTTGCGGAGATAAGAAAAAGGCGGAAAGAAAAACTTCGCATTCCGATACTCATGTATCACAGCATTTGCGGGGAGACCGAGCTGGGGGTACATCCATATTATCGTGTAGTGACGACGCCGGAGGTTTTCGCCCGGCATATGAAACTGCTTGCCTGGCACGGATATCAGACGGTCGGGCTTTTGGAAGCAGCTCTGCTGCTTCGACAGAATGGCCCTAAAGTTACGTCAACCATAAAAAAACCTGTTGTGATCACCTTTGATGATGGCTTTCTGGATTTTTATACTGCCGCGTTTCCCGTGTTGGCCGCCTGCGGGTTTACTGCCACGGTATTTTTGCCCACATCTTATATCGGAGGCAGCCAAAAAGTAGCCGGGAAGGAATTTCTTACCTGGGCGCAGGTTCGGGAATTGGGCGGCGCGGGAATTTCGTTTGGCTCGCACAGCGTATCGCATGGCCTCCTGACGGCAATGCCGCGCCATGAAGTCGAGATAGAACTGAGCAGGTCGAAAGAGGCCATAGAGGCGGAAACGGGGCGCACGGTGGATGCTTTTTCCTACCCCTATGCCTTCCCTGAGCATGATAAGGGATTTGTTGCTTTTTTGCGCGAGGCAATAGAGGGTTGCGGTTACCGCTGTGCGGTTACAACGGGTATCGGCACGGTTACTTTGTCCGGAGATGCTCTTTTTTTTAAAAGACTGCCTGTAAATGATGCTGATGATGATGGGCTTTTTCTTGCAAAGTTGAATGGCGGATATGACTGGCTGCATTCGGCCCAATACGCGGCTAAAAAGGCAAAGAGGATTCTGGGTGTGGGCAGAGGGAAAAACCTGGTTAAATGGAGCCCGCCGCAACAGGACCAATAGCGTGCAAATAGATAATCAACCAGTAGACATATCTTTTATAGTTGTAAGCTGGAACGCGAAGGAATACCTTTACAAATGCCTGGCTTCGATAGAAAAAGAAGCCGCCGGCCACAGATCTGAGGTCATAGTAGTCGACAACGCGTCATCCGACGGGTCGCAAGCAATGGTGCGGGAGCGGTTCCCGCAAGTCAAACTGATTATCAGCAGAGAAAACCTTGGCTTTGCCAAGGCCAACAATATTGGTATCAGACAAAGCCGTGGTAAATATCTGGCCCTGATCAATTCAGATGTTGAAGTGCTGCCGGGCTGCATAGGGCTGATGACGGGGTACATGGAAGAACACGGGAAGACCGGCATTCTCGGGCCTCAGATCCTGGATACTCATAAAAACGTACAACGCTCCTGTATGGGCTTCCCAACGCTCTGGAACAGTTTTTGCCGCGCTTTGGCCCTTGATACCATATTTCCAAAAAGCAGGCTCTTTGGCGGTTTCGAGCTGACATACTGGCCGCACAATTCAACAAGGGAAGTGGACATTATAAATGGGTGCTTCTGGTTGGTCAGGCGATCCGCATTGCAGCAGGTGGGCGTACTCGATGAGAGATTTTTTATTTACGGAGAAGACAAGGACTGGTGCAGGAGATTTTGGGCACAGGGTTGGAAAATCGTATATCTCCACAGGGCATGCGCTATCCATTACGGCGGGGCAAGCTCTTCCAACGCGCCGGTAAAGTTCTTTATCGAGATGAACCGAGCGAACCTGAAATACTGGGGCAAGCACCACGGCCGTTCTGCTCAAGCGTGCCTTATCGTGATGACGGTGGTCCAGTCTGTAATAAGATGTTTGTTGGCTTCTGTCCAGTACCTGATCTGGCCATCAAAAAGGGCAGATGCCGCCTTCAAGATAAAAAGATCCGCGGCGCTGCTGCAATGGCTTCTGGGCACGGGCATCAAAAAAGAGTGGGCACATGGAAAATAGCTCATATGTTCTCATAACCCCAGCGCGCAATGAGAGGGAAAATATCGAAAGGACCATAAGATCGGTTGCAGCGCAAAGCCTGCTGCCGAGAAAATGGATCATCGTGAGTGACGGCTCGACGGACGGGACTGACGAGATAGTCAAAACTTACGTCCCCAGGTATCCCTTTATAGAGCTGGTCCGGGCCGGGAACGGCGATAAATATAATTTCGGCTCCAAGGTGCATGCCTTCAACGCCGGGTATGCCAGCTTGGGCGGCACGGAGTATGACTATATTGGCAATCTTGACGCCGACATCACCTTTCAAAATGATTATTTTGAACGACTCCTGGTAAAAATGAATGGTAATGGAAAGCTTGGTCTGGCGGGCGGCATGGTGTCGGAATTCCTTGAGAATGGGTTGATTCATGCCGATTACAACATAAACAGCGTGGCGGGGGCAGTCCAAATGTTCAGGAGGCGTTGTTTCGATGAGATCGGCGGGTATCTTCCCCTGCGGTTTGGCGGCATCGATGCGGTTGCGGAGGTGATGGCCAGGATGCACGGCTGGCAGGTCCGTTCTTTTCAGGACCTAATAGTGCACCACCACGGCAGGATCGGTATCAGTGAAAAAGGAGTTTTGTCTGCAAGATGGCGCTTTGGCAAACGCGATTATTCGATGGGCATGCATCCGTTGTTCATGCTGCTAAAATCAATAAGCAGGTTCAGGGAAAAGCCGTATGTCATAGGCAGCATGTTCATGATGGGCGGCTACATGTGGTCATTGATGCGCAACGCAAGGGTCTCCATACCGCGGGATGTCCTGGAATATACCCGCAGGGAACAGATCGGCAGAATCATATTCAGCGTTAAACACAACACGGCATGGAAGGTGTTGTTCCGTGGCAACGACGGCGGGCTGGGGTGTTATTCTGAACAGCCAGCGGAGGATTACAAGTTGCCGCCCAAAAAAAACTAGGACCATCTTATGTGCGGGATCTGCGGGATATATGCCTTTGACGGTTCAAAAACTGACAATGGCCTTCTTGCCCTAATGATGGCGAGCATTGAGCACCGCGGGCCTGATGGGGACGGCAGGTACATTGCAAACGGAATTGCCCTTGGCCATAGGCGGCTGAGCATAATTGATGCCGAAGGCGGCTCGCAGCCGATATCAAATGAGGACTCCGGTATTCAGGTTGTATTTAACGGTGAAATATATAATTATATCGAGCTGCGGCAGGAACTTGCGGCCAGGGGGCATATTTTCAAAACGCTCTCGGACACCGAGGTCATCGTCCATGGGTATGAGGAATGGGGGCTTGATTGTGTCAGCAAGTTCAACGGGATATTTTCAATCGCTCTCTGGGACTCCGGCCTGAAGAGGCTTTTTCTGGCGCGTGACCACCTGGGTGTGAAACCACTTTATTATTCGCAGCATTCCAATAAACTTTTCTTCGCGTCCGAGATCAAGGCATTGTTGCAGGATCCGGCTTGTCCAAGACATGTAGATATCACATCACTTGAGGCATTGTTTACCTTGCGTTATGTGCCCTCCCCCAAAACGCTTTTCAGCGGTATTTTTAAACTGCCAGCCGGCCATATGATGGTCGTAGATCCCCGGGGTATTGATATCCGCCGGTACTGGCAGTGGAAACCGCAGGTCCGGGCCGTCCGCAGCGAACCGGAGCTGATAGAACAATATCAATGTCTTCTGGAGGACACTGTAAAACTCCAGATGAGAAGCGATGTGCCTGTCGGGCTCTTCCTCAGTTCAGGTATTGATTCCGGCGTCCTCCTTGCCCTCATGAGCAAACTGACCACACAGCCGATCCAGACTTTTACGATCGGGTTTGAAGATGGAGAAAAAACGAATGAGACGGCAGATGCCAGGGAAATTGCAGGGCGTTTTGGCGCAGACCATACTGAAATGGTTATAACAGCAGGGGATTACGAGAAATATTATGAACGGTACATGTGGGACCTGGAGGAGCCGGTCGGAAACGAGTCTGCGGCAGCCTTCTATTTTGTCAGCCTGCTAGCCGGCAGGAAGGTGAAAGTTGTCTTGACCGGCCAGGGCGCTGATGAACCCTGGGCCGGTTATGACCGGTATCTTGGTGTTAAATTTTCCGGCCTGTACAGCAGGCTGCCTTCTTTCATAACAGGCATGGTCCTTAAAAAGATAATCCTGAGTCTGCCGAGGAGTGAGAAGTTGAAGAGAGGCGCCATCGCGCTTGCCGAGCGTGACGTTTTTACACGGTTTATAAAGATATATTCTTTCTACAGTGCCGAAATGAGGGCGGCCCTTTTCAAGCCCTGGGTGAAGGACGAGATAAAAAAAACCGGAAGCATTCACAGCGGGGGGGAGGCTTTGTATTCATTGCAGTCCGATGTCGCCCTGCTTGACCCGCTAACCCAGATGCTATACATTGACACCAGGGCGAACCTTCCCGACGACCTGCTGATGGTTGGCGATAAGACGTCAATGGCAAACTCCCTTGAGGCCAGGGTGCCATTTCTGGACCACTACCTAGTGGAGTTCATTGAAACGCTTCCCCCCGGGCTCAAGCTGCACGGCCTTCAGGGCAAATACCTGCATAAGAAAGCACTTGAAAAATGGCTGCCCAAAGACATGATATACAGGAAGAAAAAGGGCTTCGCCAATCCCGTAAACAAATGGCTGCGCGGGAAAATGCAGGGCTACGTCAATGAGGCTCTGTTCAGTAATAATTCCGCTGTATCCAAATATTTCAACAGGGACTATATTGCACGCCTTGTCAGGCTGCATGAAAGCAACAAGGAAGAATACATGCGGCATATTTATTTGTTGTTGTCATTTGAGCTGTGGCATGAAAAATTCATAAGAGGGTAACGGCAATGACTCCTATTGGTTTAGTTATCATGGTCAGCCTGAGCCTGGCAATACTGTTTGCTCCGAGGGAATGGGCCGCAGCGGCAGTTATGGCAAGCGTGATGTATCTTACAGATGGCCAGAAGATCATGCTAGGGGGGATCAGTTTTTTTGCGATCCGCTTTATAGAGATCGCGGGGTTCACGCGGATCGTTTTAAAAGGGGAACTGCGGAAGGGCCGCCTCAACGGTATAGACAAAATTTTTCTTGCTTTTCAAGGCGTATATCTTCTGATATTCCTGATAGGTTTCTCCATCCATCATGGCAAAATAGTGACCCCCGCGTACGTTATCGGTTCATTTTGTGATGGAGTATCTTCCTATTTTATCTTCAGATCGCTTTTAACGGACCCTGCTGTCCTCAAGGACTTTTTGAAAAAATGTGCCTACCTGATGGTTCCGTTTGCCGTCTTTATGGTAATAGAGAGCGTAACCGGGCATAATCTTTTTTCTTCTATGGGAGGGGTCCCCACCACGCCTGTGGTAAGAAGCGGACACTTCAGGGCCCAGGGCAGTTTTGGTGTGGCCATTACGGCGGGGTCCCTGGGGGCAACGTTGATGCCATTGTTCGTGGCGGCGTTATCCTGGAATGCGGGGTTTTGGGGTGTCACCGGCATTGCCAGCTGCCTTGTCATAGTGATCACGGCCCATTCCGGAGGCCCTCTGCTGGCTCTTGCGGCAGGTATGGGGGCCTGGTATTGCTGGCGCATACGCGAAAGCATGAGAAAGATCAGGTGGGGGATCCTTTTTTCCGTAGTGGCCCTTCAATTGTTAATGAAAGCGCCCATCTGGTTCCTTCTCGATCGTTTTGGCAGTCTGACGGGCGGCCACGGATGGGACAGGGCGAATTTGATAGACCAGTTCGTCAAACACTTTGGTAGTTGGTGGCTGGCGGGAATGCCGCTTGAAAAAACCGGCAACTGGGCGGCTACAAGACTTCCAACGGGTTCTACGGACGTTACTAATGCGTACGTTTCTTTTGGTCTTAACGGAGGGTTGATAACAATGATACTTCTTATATTGTTATTTATTGAATGTTTTAAATACCTGGGGGACAGTATGAAAATATTGCGGCTGGCCGGGCCTGAATATAAACGGGATGAGCTGATGCTCTGGGGTGCCGGCTGCTGCCTGTTTAGTCACATGATAAACCTTATAGGGGTACGCTATTTTGATCAAATGTATGTGGTCTGGTATATGTCCTTCGCGGTTATTTCCAGCCTGAGCGCTTATTACATCAATGAATTCAAGGCCAACGCCCAGGACGGGAGCCATGGGGCGGCCAATGAACTGGACTTTTTGCCTGGGACTATATAATGGCGTCTTCAGGTAAAGTTAAAATATGCCTGCTTGGCGCAACATTTGCCACAAATAATATGGGGGTTGGAGCCCTGACGGCAGGGGCCATCGAAACAGTCCTGCATACGTTTCCGGATGCGGAAATCTGGCTGCTCGATTATGGCATAAAGCACACCGTATACCGCCATTTTTCAAATGGCCGGACAATCCCGGTCGAACTGATAAACCTGAGGTTCTCGAAAAAGATTTTTTTAAAAAACAATGTCGCTTTTTTGCTTTTTATTGCTCTACTCATAAGACTGATACCCTTCAAAAAGCTGCGGGCCAGGGCGTATTTGCTTAATCCGTACCTTAAACGGATAAACGAGGCGGTGATTTTCGCCGCCATTTCAGGCGGGGACAGCTTCAGCGATATTTACGGGATGGGCCGGTTGATGTATGTTTCATTGCCGCAGTTTCTTGCCCTGCTTATGCAAAAGGAACTGGTTATTTTACCCCAGACGATCGGGCCTTTTAAAAGCCGGATGGCCAAATCAGTAGCAGGCTTCATTTTAGGACGTGCAAAAGCGATATATTCACGCGACCGCGAGGCCCTCAAGGAAATAGGCCTGCTGTCACAAGGAGGCAGGCTGGCAGGGAAGTTGAGATTCAGCTATGATCTGGGCTTTGTACTTGCGCCGGTCAAACCAGGGAAATTCATTATGAACGGCAACGTCATGCTGAGAAGGGCGGACAGGCCGGTTGTAGGCGTCAATATCAGCGGGCTTTTATTGATGGGCGGGTATACCCGGGACAACATGTTTGGACTCAAGAGCGATTACCGTGAACTTTCGAATGAAATAATCCGGCTGATAATGGACAAAGGGGCTTGCGTTTTGCTTGTCCCCCATGTGTTTGGCGCGGACGGCGAAAGCGACATGACGGCATGCGAAAAGATATACGCCGGGCTTGAACCGGTTTACGGCAGCCGCATAGCTATTGTCCGTGGGGAATATAACCCTGGGGAGATCAAGTATGTTATCGGGCAATGTGATTTTTTCATCGGGGCCCGGATGCACGCGTGCATCGCAGCCCTGTCACAGAATATTCCAGCGGTTTCCATAGCGTACAGCAGGAAATTCCGCGGGGTGTTGCAGACCATAGGCATGGATGCGCTTGTGGCCGACCCGCGCACCATGGATAAGGAAGAAATTTTGAGGATAGTTTCCGGTTCATTTGAAAACAGACGTGTTCTAAGTGAGCAACTGGCGCTCAAAATGCCGGAGGTGAAAAAAACTGTCTGCTCCATGATGGGGGATATCTACACGCAGCCGCTGGACGGAAAGGCACTTGGTGATGCTGGGTCTTCAGATCACTGACAGAATAAAAAAGCTCTATGCCGGTAAAAGCATGAGGTCCCTCGCGCTAAAGGGAGGGTTCTGGCTCGGCGCGGGCAGTGGCCTGGAATATGGCCTGCGCTTTCTCAGGAATATCATATTGGCCAGGCTGCTTGTCCCGGAGAGCTTCGGACTTATGGCCATCGTTCTGGCCGTGAACACCGGATTGGGCGCCTTTACATATATAGGCATTAACGAGGCCGTGATCCAGAGCCCAGACGGCGGAGAGGAAACATATCTTAACGCCGCATGGTGGCTTTCGTTGATCAGGTCTGTGGGTTTATTCGCCTTGGCTGTTATCGCGCTGCCCTGGGTTGTGTCCTTTTATTCTGTAGAGCAATATTCTGCGATGTTTCTGGTGTCATTTCTGTCGATTATTTTCACCGGGGCCATGAGCGCGCGCGCGTATATAGCCCAGAAAGAGATGGATTTTAAAAAATGGATGCTGATATCGAACGGCGGCGCAGCCATAGGCATACTGACCGCGATAGGGCTTACATTCTGGCTGCATAGCATCTGGGCACTTGTTATCGGTTATGTAATGGAGGCGGCCGGGAGGTGCCTTTTGTCCTTCATAATTTGCCCTCACCTGCCCAGGCTGCATTTCAGCAAGGTGCATACAAGGGCCTTGTGGAAATACGCAAGCGGGATGTTCGGGCTCCCGGTCCTTTATTTTTTGTTCAGGGAAGTGGATGTTTTCGTGATAGGCAAACTGCTGTCCAAAAGGGAACTCGGTCTTTACAGCATGGCGGTAAAACTGGCGCAGATGCCGGTATTGATGGTCTCGACTATCATAAACCCGCTCCTTATGCCCATGTTTTCAGTAAAACAGGCTGATAAGCAGTGGATCAATCACGCGCTAATCAAATCAACCGGCATCATCCTCCTTGCAGGAAGCCCCCTGGTCTGTTTTTTTGCCTTGTATGGCAAGGACCTGCTCACGGCCGTTTACGGTCCGCAATACGCGGCAGTGGCCATGCCGTTTGCCATATTGCTGGCCGCTACCCTTTTCAGGACAGTCTCCACGCCAATAACCAATGTTTATTTCGCGATCGGGAAACCGCAGCTTCAGCGTTTTTTTTTGATGATACGCGCGGTTCTGATGGTACTCATTATTTATCCGGCTGTCAGGTTTTTGGGGCTCACAGGCGCCGCCTGCGCCGGCCTTTTTTCCATGCTTGCGGCTTATTTCTTTCAAGTGCTGCGGATATGGGGCCTGGGCTATCTGGATATCCGGCGGTATGGCACTATTTTCCTCTATGGCATTGTCGCATCCATGATCGTTTTTGCCGTCTGGTATGCTGCTGGGCGGATGCCGCTTCAGCCAATCCATAATATGTTGGTTGGTTTCACATGGTGCGCGGCCGCATATGTTTTTTTGGGAGCCATCGCCTTTAAAATTTACCGGAAGGCCGCCTGAGTGTCCTTTAAGCATTTAATTGCTGGA
This sequence comes from Nitrospirota bacterium, assembly GCA_021788025.1. Lineage (GTDB taxonomy): Bacteria > Nitrospirota > Thermodesulfovibrionia > Thermodesulfovibrionales > JdFR-88 > JAKAKS01. The sequence goes on along the minus strand of JAJYLE010000011.1, from coordinate 6,157 downwards.
GCGCTGTACCGCGCTTATGCGATAAAAAACGGAACCTGCCGGAACTTTATTCTGCGAATGATGAAGAGATTGGAAAAAGGCGAATTTTATTCGCCGACCATGAGGCAGATTTATTCTTCCTATCATGGGATTAAAATAGGTATGTACAGCTATGGCGGGTGCTTTTGCGCTGAAAACATTCATTCGGGCACGGAAATAGGCCGCTATTGCTCATTTGCAAAAAACGTGTATATTTACAGGCGCAACCATCCGGCTAAAAACAAATCAACGCACCCGTTTTTTTATAACCCGGCTTTGAAAGTGGTGGACAATGATACGATTCCCTTTTCCAGGCTGGTTATCGGCAATGATGTTTGGTTTGGGATGAACGCAGTAATTTTGCCGTCCGTCTCGGTAATAGGCGACGGCGCGGTCATAGGGGCGGGCAGCATTGTAACGAAGGACGTGCCGCCATATGCCATTGTGGCGGGCAATCCGGCCAGGGTGGTCCGGTACCGCTTCGGTCCGGAAAAGGTCAAGCAATTGATGGGATCGAAGTGGTGGGAAAAGAATATCGTGGACATTAAAAAGGAGTTGCACGATTTTACGGTTCCGCTGGCGTAGCAATGTATAATTGCGCATGTCCCGCATGCAAGTCCGCTTTTGGCGCTGGGAACTGTGCGCGCGGTTTCGGCGCCCGCTCCCATCCGGCCCATGCAGCCAGGCGCATTCCTAAGAAAGGAAATTACAACGTAAAGAAGTTTCTCCAGGGTCATTGAATATAAAAACAAACAGGATTTATTACAGGCTTTTAAGACTGCTGGGGTTATCGCGCATTTCCTGGAATTTGCAGTTCAAAAATGGATTAAGATACAAACAGGTCACGAGTCCCGATCTCATTTCGTTAGTCGAGCGTTTATCAAAAGGCTCGATACTCGAATTCGGTTGCGGTGAGGGGCATTTGCCGGCTGCTTTACAGCCTCAATATTTTCATAGATACGTAGGCCTCGATATTTCAGATATTGCAATTGCAAAGGCGAGGGAAAGAACTGCGCGGATCGGGCTTTTAAATTGCCGCTTCGAACAGGCAGACATGTCAAAGTGGCAGGGGGCATCAGAGCCTGCATCCCTTATAGTTCTGGAAGAGTGCCTCTATTATTTATCAGCAGTTCAGGCTGAAATTTTTTTAAAGCGTTGTTTTGACTGTCTTACGCCTGACGGCTCGATTTTGGTTGTCATTCATGATAACCGGAAACACAGCAAGACTATCGAGGTATGCAAGGAAGTGTGTAAAGTCACTGAAGAAAAACTAAATGGATCCAGGTTATATCTTGTTTGTAAAAAAAAGTAAATGGGGCCTTGCCATTTGCCTGAAATAAAATTATGAATGCAGCCTTCCTCTGATAATAAGGAAGGACCTGGGAATGGCAGGCCTTTATTGGAAACTGCAAATTAAAATTCTTTAACATGGCTTCCATCATGATCGCTTGGAAGACTAAGGCAGATATATACATTGAACAAAAGAGCCAAGCTCAAAATTAAATCAATAGACCCCATAATAAGGCAAAAGATTTGTTGCGGATGCGGGGCATGTACGGTTATTTGCCCCACCTCATGCATAAACCTAATTTATGGGCAGAAATACAATTTTCCGCAAGTCGATTCTGACAGGTGCTCTTCGTGCGGCAAGTGCCTAAAAGTGTGTCCCAGTGCCTTTCTTCTGTACGGGGCCGACCCGGGGAGTGCTGATGAGCCACAGGAGCCGGGAGATTGTTATCTGGTTCATTGCGCTGATGAACGTGTGCGCCTCGATGCTGCCTCAGGGGGGTTCATAACGGGTCTTATCCTTCATCTTATGGACAAGGGCGCCGTGGATGGGGCCATCGTGGCCAGGTGCGAGGGGGAAACTCCGCTGATAGCCGAGTCGTTCATAGCCCGTAACCGTGATGCAGTGCTAAGCTCTTGCGGATCGAAATATGTGCCGGTATCAAACTGTACTGCCTTGCGCGAGGTCCTGCAAAGGCCGGGGCGGTATATTTTTATCGGGACCCCTTGCATGATCGAGGGATTGACGAAGCTTCAGAATTTTATGCCTGCTTTAAAAGAGCGGATTGTGCTCAGCGTCGGCTTTGTGTGTTCCGGAATGGCATCACGCATTTCCACAAAAAACTACATAGAGAATGACGGGAAAGTCAGCATTAGAGACGTCCGGCGCATAGCCTATCGCGGTGATGGATGGCCCGGCCGCTTCAGGGTATTTGGGAAAAACGGCAGCCTGCTTATGGATCGGCCGTACATCGGGGGCTCCCTGGTCCATGTGGTAAGCCGCGACCATTATTTACGGTGCGAGAACTGCCTGGACCATTGGGCGCACTTTTCGGATATTGTCGTTTCCGATCCATGGACGGCGCAAATGATGAAGAATGAGACAATTGGCCGGTCTGCCGTCATGGTTCGCACCAGGCGTGGCAAAGAGTCTATCGAATCCGGGATCAGGCAAGGCGGCCTCATAGCAGACCCGATTACCGCTGAAGAAATGTTTTCTTTCAACAGGCATTTAGTGATCGATTCAAGGCATCCGAGGCATTCGTGGATGGCAATTTACCAGTTGATTTTTTTCAGGCGGATGCGATATCTGCTTCCCTTGTTCAAATATCTGGCAGTTAAGAGAACGATTACCGGGCTGAGGACAACGCTAAATGCCTTTTTTGATAAAAAGTATTATTTATAGATCCCCCCACGAGCATGCCTGTGGGACTTTCGGCTTGACCGGCTCCAAAGCTGGAACTTTCCGTCAGCACTACTGACCGCATTCACCCACGGACAGGCGCGTGTAACTCTGTGGTGGATTAGAAAAATTCTTAATTGGCAGAGTCAAAGTTTGGTAATTGTCTATTGACTTATTCTTTATTTGGTTGATAAGATGGATAATTCGAACGTGCGCTAACCTTAGTTGAAATTTAAAATGGCGGCTCTTGAAATGGTTGGGATTTTCACAAAAAAATCAGCACCAAGAAAATAGCCGGTATAAAAAAAATAGATATGGATAACACGGAGAAATGAAAATGCTTAAAGCTACATTAAAAAGCATTTTGTTCCTCGTTTTTTTTATTGCCATTTCATCATCCAGTGGCTTTGGCGAAAATATCTATATTTCACAAACAACAAATGGCACCGGTTCGGGCGTCGATTGTGCGGATGCAAATAGTGCAAGCTGGTTCAATTCTCCGGGAAGTTGGGCAAACCCCAAACAATCCGGCCTGATCGGCCCAGGCGATACAGTCCATCTTTGCGGCACTTTAAATACGGAGTTATCGACTAATGCGAATGGTAATGCCGGGTACCCTATTACGATTCTTTTCGAAAAAGGAGCTGCATTTTCCATTGCAACGTGGGCATCGTATACCGGAGCCATCGAGGTGAAAAACAACTATATAACCGTTGACGGCGGCACGAACGGGCTGATAAAAGCCACGGACAATGGCACAGGACCCTCGTTCAGCAACGGGACCTCATCGGGCGCCATGGATTACAGCAATTATATATACGGAGTTTATATCCACGGGGCAAGCAATGTTACTGTGAAGGACCTGAATATAAGCGGTCTCTACGCCAGACTTGCTCTCAGTAATGATTCACTGCCAAACAGTTTCGGATTTGGGGATATACAGATAGACGGAAACTCAAACAATATTACCATCGCAAACAATACGCTTAGTGATGCGATGTTCGGAGTTTATGATATCTTGACGGATACCAGCAATGTCATGGTTTCAAATAATACCATTGCCAATACTTCGACGGGCGTAAACATTGCGCCTGGAAATACATCGACTACTGGCAGCAATATTTCTGTAACCGGCAACACCATTACCGGCGGTGCGGAGTGGGACGGCTCATGGGGTGATGGCCAGTGGTTTCACCAGGATGGTCTGCACTTTTTTTCACAGGACGGAGGCCTTCCGGTTGCCGGATGGATAGACGGGCTGATCATCTCCAATAATTATTTGCAAGATTTTGGCACTCACAGCACCGCCCATATTTACGTTGAAGGACAGGGCATGCAAAATGTTTTGATATATAACAATGTCTGTGTGGATACCGGTTCGAACTACGCGGCAAACGGCATGATAACCATTAAAAAAGCCGACAATACCAAAATATACAATAATACTTTGTTAGGGGCCGGGACTTCAGATAACATCGGTATTTATCTGAACGGTTTGAACGGCATTTACGTTCAAAATGCCGATATCAAGAACAATATAATCGAAAATGTTCGTACAATAATGGCCTGGCAGGTAGGGTCCACTTGGACCTCAGATTACAATGACTTTTACAGCTATGATCCTCTGTACATGTTCGAGGATTCAAATAACGCATGGTACACACTTTCATGGTGGAAAGGGCAAGGTTGTGATCTCCACGGCCTGGGCATAAATCCGGGCCTGGCCTCGAATCTTGTGCCTAACGCGTCAAGTCCGCTCGGTATCACGGCAGGCGGAGTAAATCTGGATGCCGTTTTCACGTCTGACAAAAGAGGAGTGGCGCGCTCTTTGGATTTTGGCTGGTCAATGGGGGCCTATGAGGGGAAACGGCCCAGTCCTCCGACAAATTTGCATTGAAAAAGCCCCCTTTTCTTATGTGGTTTCTTAAAATTGCATATGTGAGCGAGGATGTCCGGTTTAAAAAGAAACCGGAATGAGAACATGAAAAAACCCCAGCTAATTTATGGGAAGAGCAAGTTTTTCGATCTGGCTTTATTTGCCGTGCTGCTTGCAGTGCTTTCAGCCTGTGCTGGGAGTTCATCGGGGAACACGGCAAGTGCTCCAGCTGCGCTGCCTACGGGCAATCTAGCTACGACGCTCAGCTGGAATGTGCCCATCACGAACGTGGATAAAAGTGATTTGACCGATCTGTCTGGCTTCAGGATATATTATGGGATCTCATCCGGGCAGTACGGCGCCAAAATAAACGTGCCTTTAAGCGCGTGCGATATGTCCGCAGGCACGTGCTCATATCAGGTCACCGGGCTTGCCGCCGTGCAATATTATTTTGTTGTCACAGCTCTGGACAGTTATGGCCACGAGAGCGATTATTCCAAAGAAGTGGTCAAGGCGCCCCAGTAAAGCCCGGTCGCGCCAGCAAATAAAAATAAAAAAGCTTTTTCCTTCAAGACCAGGAACTAAAAAGAATCCGTGGCGGGCCTGATTGTTAACATTGAAATACAATTCCTAATACGTTCTTTAGGCTTAGGGGCTTGTTCGCAGGAACATCATAAATGCTAGTACAGCACACTTTTCCCAGAAGGGTGAATCTCGGTTAATAAATTGCTCAAGGGGGCCGGTAAGGAGAACTGAATGAAAACGCTAGATAAGATTAAAGATCGCAGTGCAACAGTAGGCATTATCGGCCTTGGCTACGTCGGGCTTCCATTGGCCATAGAGTTTGGAAAGGCGGGGTTCCCAGTAATTGGCTTTGATGTCGACTCAAAGAAGATAGACGCCCTGGATCAAGGCAAGTCTTACATAAAGCACATCCAGCCGGATGGCATACTTGAGATAAAAAACAAAGGAAACTTCAGGGCAACAACGGACTTCTCCCTGCTTGGGGAGGCCGACTGCGTTATCATCTGTGTGCCAACCCCTATCAATAGGTACCGTGAGCCCGACCTTACGTATGTACTAAATTCCGCCAGGGCCGTTGCCGCTCACCTCAGGAAAGGACAGCTCATTGTTTTGGAGTCCACCACTTATCCCGGCACTACCGATGAGGACATGCGATCGATACTGGAGGAAACAGGGCTGAAGGCGGGGCGCGATTTTCACCTTGCCTTCTCCCCGGAAAGGGAGGATCCAAACAACAAGAGCTTTTCTACCAGGACTATACCAAAGATAGTGGGTGGATATACCCCGGAGTGTCTCAAGCTGGCCAATGCTCTTTATGGCTCTGTAATAGAAAAAACTGTGCCGGTCTCCTCAACTAGGGTGGCGGAAGCAGCAAAGCTGCTTGAAAACATTTACAGGGCGGTCAACATAGCGCTGGTAAACGAACTCAAGGTTCTGTTTGACAGGATGAATATAGACATATGCGAGGTCATAGAGGCGGCCAAGACCAAGCCATTCGGGTTTCAGGCTTTTTATCCCGGCCCGGGCCTTGGCGGGCATTGCATACCCAT
>JAJYLE010000161.1 GCA_021788025.1 Nitrospirota bacterium | reverse complement strand
GCGCTGGCGGAAACCGCTCATGGTGGCGCTGTGCGGCTTAGCATGGACACGCCACCAGGGTGGGAGACCCTTCGTGAGTGGTCTGAGCAACTGATGGAGGAGAGCCTTGGCAAGGAGGGAAAGGGCACCAAGCAAAACTTTGATGCTCCTTTCTTACTACGTTGAACGGGAACGAAAAAGGAAAGGAGAAAGAAAAGGACATGGCAAAGGGGATTTATAAGCGCGGCAATGTTTACTGGATACGCTATGCCGGGCTTGAAGGAAAGGTTGTTTACGAGTCCTCAGGCTCAGGCAAATTCAGGAAGGCCGAATCCCTGCTTATCAGCCGCAAAGAGGCCATAAAGCAGGGCAAGCAGCCGGAGATCAAGAAAATTGCCAATTACAGCTTTAAAGAGCTTGCCGAAAAATATCTGCAATGGATACAAAGCAGGCATCGTTCAGCTTCCACAAAAGAGTATCGAATTGCAGACATGATATCTCATTTCGGGGCCTTACCCTTGAGGCGATTTAATACTTTGCTTGCCGAAGAATATCAGACGGCGCTTATGGACCGGGGCCTGAAACCGGCAAGCGTAAACAAGAATATAAGCATACTCAAGGCGATGTTCAAGAAGGCCGTTGAATGTGACATGGTGGAAGAAGAAACCTTGGAGCGTATCCGCAAGGTCAAGCAGCTTGAGGAAAATAATCGCCGCTTAAGGTATCTGTCCAAAGAGGAATGCGCGGCCCTTGTCAATGCCTGCAATGTTCACGTAAGGCCGATAGTAATAACCGCCCTGAATACCGGCATGAGGCGCGGGGAGATTCTTTCCCTTACCTGGGACCGGGTAGACCTCAAGCATGGGTTTATTCTTCTGGATGTAACCAAGAATGGAGAGCGCCGCGAGATACCCATAAACGATACTCTCAGGACTACGTTGCAGGGGCTTGCAAGGCGGGTGGACGTTTCCCACGTCTTCTATGACCCGGCCACGGGTAAACCTTACCAGGACATAAAGAGAAGCTTCCACACGGCTTTAAGAAGGGCAAAAATACAGGACTTCCACTTCCACGATCTCCGGCATACCTTTGCTTCTCATCTTGTTATGTCCGGAGTGGACCTTACCACGGTAAAGGAGCTTTTAGGTCATAAGACTTTGACCATGACCTTGAGATATGCGCACCTTGCCCCGGCGCACAAAATGAAGGCCGTGGACATTCTCGATCAGGCGCTCAATAAACCAAGTGCACAAAAAGTGCACAATTTTGCCGCCTTAGGCTAAAACATGAAAAAGGTCAATCGCTCATATCTGCTGGATTTTAAAGGGACTTTCAGGAATGGGCGATGAGGGTTTCGAACCCACGACCTCTGCCGTGTGAAGGCAGCGCTCTCCCGCTGAGCTAATCGCCCGTACTGGCATTCTAATATCCGAAGTTGTCCGCTGTCAAGAATTTCTGAAATTTTTGATTACTTCCGCAAGCTTGTCAGGATCGCTCAATGGCTCCATGCACCTGTTTTTTATACAGGCAACCGCTTGCCCCCGCCCCGCTCCATATCCTGTAACCAGATACGGCCTGTACGTGTTCAGGGCGGCGCGGGCAAGCCCTCCACCGGGCGCATCATCTATATGCACTGAAAGGTAATTATAAAACCCGTCCAGCGAGGAAAAATAGCTTCCGGCGTGCATACCAAGTTTTCTGGCCCCCTCAGTAAACGCCTCGATGCACTTTTGCCCATATTCCAGCCAGCCGGTCTTCTTCGCAGAGCCGCCGCCTTCCGTTATCAGATGCAGCCTTATCAGATGCCATGCCGCCATCGGATTGGCAGAGGGGCCTGGCACGTCCTCGAAGCGCTTTAATCTCAGCCCCGCAATCTCCTGCCGGGTATCAAAAAACCCGCCTGGCGGGCTGTCCCAGAAATTATCCACAAGCTCCCTGGCAAGGGATTCCGCCCCCTCCAGATATTCTTTTTCCCCCGTGCACTCGAAGGCGTCCAGCATCGCCCCCATCATATGCACGTAATCGTCCAGTTGCCCTTCCACACCCTCCGTCCTCATAAGCCGCCTGCCGTCTTTAAAGTGGAGGCCAAGCACCCTGTCCAGCGACTTAAGCGCGAAATCCTTTATCTGCTGGCCGCCCAGAACCCTCCAGGCAAACAGGTATGCCGATATGAAGGCGCCGTTTACCGAGCTGTAGATGGTAGTATCCACAAAAGGGGCCTGCCTCTTTTCGCGCTCTGATAAAAGCTTCTTTTTAATCTGCAAAATAGTTTTTTTAAGCTCAGGTTTTCCAAAGCCAGTTTCTTCCGCCAGCAAATCCAACCCCTTTGCCTCAAAAAGCACGTATCTTCCGGGCTGGCCGGGAACTTCCCCGTTTGGGTGTATAAACATCTTTACGGCAAGTTCAAGCTCCTGCCCGGCAAGGGCCGTCTTCAACTCGTCGATGCTCCAGGAATAATAAAGCCCCTCCTCGCCCGGTGCGGAGTCAGCGTCCTGGCTGCTGTAGAACCCGCCCGCCGGGTCCGCAAGGCTGCGGCTTGCATAATCGCAGATCCCGCGCGCGGCCTCCGCAAATGTTTCCTCACCAAAGATTGCAAAGCCTTCGCAATAGTTCCTTAAAAACCAGGCGTTCATCTCCGCAAGCTTCTCAAAGTGGGGGATTATCCAGTACCGGTCCGTTGAGTAACGATGGAAGCCGCCGCCAAGCTGGTCATGAATACCGCCCGATGCCATGGCGGAAAGCGTCTTTTTAAGCGCGGTCCCAGCCATCTCATTACCGGCAAAGGCCCTGCCCGCCAGAAACAACATTGCGCCAGGCGCGGGGAATTTGGGATGGTCCCCAAACCCGCCCTCCTCGGCATCATAACCGGCAAGCACGGCCCCCAGCGCATGGCCTAGAAATTCCGGCCCCGGCAGGGGGGCGTTCAACGGCTCCGGCCTGATGAACTCCATAACCTTTGCTCCGTGTTCATTTGCCTTGTCCTTGTTTTGCTTGTAGAACTCCGCAACCTGTTTCAGTACTTTCATGAAGCCAGGAATTCCACCGGAGTCCCTGGGCGGAAAATATGTGCCTCCGTAAAAGGGCTTGCCTTCCGGGGTCAAAAATATGCTTAGAGGCCACCCCCCGGCAAGGCCCATCGCGTGCAGGGCCTCCTGGTAGCGCCTGTCCACATCCGGGCGCTCGTCCATGTCCACCTTTACGCAAACGAAGTTTTCGTTCATGAAGCCGGCCACTTCGGGGTCTTTAAACGACTCGCTTGCCTGAACATGGCACCAGTGGCACCATGCCGCCCCGGAACTGAGGAAGACTGGTTTGTCTTCCCGCGCCGCGATTTCAAAAGCCTCTTCGCCGTAGGGCAGCCAGTTCACTGGCTGGCGGGCCGCTTTGCGCAAGTACGGGCTGGCTGATCCGGAAAGGCCGTTTGTTTTCATATCTTTTGCTACACTATAAGGCCTGCCGGAGAGTTTGTCGACTGGTGTTCCCTCAGGCGTGCCGCAGTTTGACCGGCCTGTTCTCTTTATGCTTAAATACTAAGGCCTTTAAATTTAACCCTGAGAGGTTAACAAGGTGAGAGGACAAAAATACCATAACGTCAAAACAGGCCTTCCCCCAGCCGCAGACAACAGGGAAGGTTTTTTTATGCCCTGATGCCAAAAGTACTGCTTGATAATAAAGAAATAGACCGCGCCCTTACCCGTATCGGCCACGAGATAATAGAGCGGAACAAGGGAGTTGAGGACCTCTGCCTTGTTGGCATTCAAAGGGGCGGCGTCCATCTGGCCAGCAGGCTGGCCGCCAAGATCGCCGCAACCGAAGGGCTGGCCAAGCCAATACCCATGGGCTCGCTGGATATATCCTTTTACCGCGACGACATCAGGCTGAGAAAGCACGCCGTAAGGCGCACCGAAATACCTTTCCCGGTGGAAGGCAGGAAGATAGTTCTTGTGGACGATGTCTTTTTTACCGGGCGCTCCATCAGGGCCGCCCTGGACGCAATAATGGACCTTGGCAGGCCAGCCATAATACAGCTTGCCGTGCTGGTGGACAGGGGGCATAGGGAACTGCCAATCAGGGCCGATTACGCGGGCAAGAACGTCCCCACCTCCATGAGTGAAACAGTTCAGGTGCTTCTGGAGGAAGAGGGTTTTACGGAAGACAGGGTGGTGCTGGTTTCCCCCGGGGAGCCGGAGCCCGGCGAATCCGGACGCGGAGAGGGCGCCGGTGCTTAAGAGCAGGCACCTTCTTGGCATAAAAGAACTCCAGGCCGAAGAGATAATGCTTGTTCTGGAATCGGCCAGCTCATTCAAGGACGTGCTCAAGCGGGACATAAAGAAAGTCCCCGCCCTGAGGGGCCGGACCGTCGTGAACCTCTTTTTTGAGCCTTCCACACGTACACGCACTTCCTTCGAGCTTGCCGCAAAAAGGCTCAGCACCGACGTGGTAAATTTTTCCGCGCCTTCAAGCAGCATTTTAAAGGGCGAGACCATGCTAGACACCGCTCTTACGGTAGAGGCATTGGGGGCGGACATAATCATAATAAGGCATGCGTCTTCGGGCGTGCCGCACATGCTTGCAAGCCATCTGAAGGCCTCGGTGATAAACGCGGGTGACGGCACCAACGAGCATCCCACGCAGGCCCTTCTGGACGCCTTCACCATCAACGAAAAAAAAGGCGGCATAAAGGGGCTTAAGGTGGCCATAGTGGGCGACATCCTTCATAGCAGGGTGGCAAAATCCAACATCTACTGCCTGAAGAAACTGGGTGCGGACGTGCGGCTTATAGGGCCCGCAACGCTGCTTCCCGGCGAGTTCAGGGCCCTGGGGACGGATATATTCTGCGACATGGACGAGGGCCTCAGGGATGTGGACGTTGTAATGATGCTGCGGCTTCAGCTTGAAAGGCAGGGCAAAGGGTTTTTCCCTTCCACAACTGAATATTTCTCCAGGTGGGGGCTTTCAAAAAAGCGGCTGGAACTGGCAAAAAAAGACGTTATAGTGATGCATCCCGGCCCGATGAACCGCGGGATAGAGATAGCCTCCGACGTGGCCGACGGGGCCAACTCGGTGATACTGGAGCAGGTGACAAACGGGCTTGCCGTAAGGATGTCCGTGATGTTCCATCTGGACGAAAGGGCGGGCAAATGAGGCTGCTTATAACAAACGCGCAAGTAATGGACCCTTTTGGCGGATATGAGGGCGCGGCCGCCATCCTAATCGAGGACGGGACAATAAAATCGGTTGCAAAAGACGGGAAGATAAAAAACCACGCCGGTGCGCAGGTGATAGACGCCGCCGGAATGTATGTGGCGCCGGCCTTCATAGATATGCACACGCACCTTAGGGAGCCCGGCTTCGAACACAAGGAAACTATACGCACGGGAACGCTTGCCGCCCTTAAAGGCGGGTTTGCAACAGTATGCTGCATGCCCAACACTAACCCGGTAAACGATAACCCGGGGACAACGGAATACATACTTAAAAAGGCCGCCGGGGAAGGCAGCGCGCGCGTGCTTCCCATAGGCGCTGTCACCAAGGGCCAGAAGGGCGAGGAACTGGCCGAAATGGAGATGATGCTCAAGGCCGGGTGCATCGCATTTTCTGACGACGGAAGGCCCGTTGAAAGCCCGATTATAATGCGCAGGGCTCTTGAATACGCAAAAGGGCTGGATACCACCGTAATCTCCCACGCCGAGGACCTTCAGCTTTCTTCCGGCGGTGTGATGAACGAGGGGCTGCTTTCAATGACCCTGGGGCTTAAGGGCTCTCC
>JAJYLE010000160.1 GCA_021788025.1 Nitrospirota bacterium | reverse complement strand
GGCTCTTTCATTGGAAATCGGAATCCGGCGCGGAAAAGAAACAGTTTGTGACCGGCTCGCTTAAGGGCGTGGTGGACCAGATTGACCAGAACTCCCAGGGCGGGCAGAAAAGCACATGGGACAAGCTTGCGCCGGTTGTCAGCGACATCATTGACGAGACGGCAAGCGTTATATTTCCGTCAGCTATGCCGGCGGCTTCAGTTCCGGACCAGGCCAGGCCTGCCAACTAGGAAGCGTTTTTACCCCGCATCCCCGCAATAGCCTGAACCGGAGAGGCGGGGCAAGGGCACTGCAAAAACATTCAGTATTTTGGTGCTAATTATGATTACTAAAAGGAGGTCTTATGAAAACTTTTTCAGCGACGATAGCAGGCCTGCTGATATTGACCGGCCTTGCCTTTGCCGGTGTACTGACTGCCCCCACAATTCCGGTGGACCAGTCCCAGCAACTGCATAACGGCACATGGCTGCGGCTGCCCACAGCGGTGCCCCCGTCCGGCTCCATTACCATGGGGCCTTTTAACGCCGCCGGACAGACGAGTGCGCCTGCAATGGATATGGGGTTTCCGGTGGGATACGGCAAATGCACTTTCACTCAGGTAAACGGCGCGGCAACGAGGGTGTTTATCCTTCAGGGGTCTTCCGTGTCGAATTCCAGCGGTTTTACAAATGACATATCGCACACGGTAAGCGCGGACCAGACCACGTGGGGCTTTTTCTTTTCAGGCGACCCGAACCGCTGGTGGCAGGGGCGATGCGACAGCGGGTGCGGAGTTGGCAACGAGATAACCGTCCAATGCACATTTGGCGGAATAGGCCAATAAAAGGAGGTCTTTAAGTGTCCGTAACCGGTGTAGAACTAAAGGCAGCAGTTAAGCGTGCAACCACGTGGGGTACTGCCGCGGCCTGCGGGGCAAATAGCGGCGTGCTCATAAAGCCGCACACGATAAAGAAGAAAAGAAACACAATCACAGACGATTCCCTGGGCCTGTATTTTCCCCAGAGTGCAGTGAACTCCGGGGTTGATGTGTCGGGTGCTCTGCCCGCATATCTGAGGTACGACTCTCTGGACCTGCTTATCGCGCTTGCGATGGGTTCAGTTCCGGGCGCACCGGTACAGCAGGGCGCAAGTTCCGCATATTCGCAAAGCTTCATCATGGCAAACAGCCTTGGCGGACTTTTCGCTACGTTCATCCAGAACAACACTGTAAATATAGATGAGTACACAAGCGTAAAGATTACCGGCTTCACAATCAAAGGCGACGTGGGCAAGCCGGTGGAGATAAGTTTTGATGTAATAGCATTCGACCGCGTAACCAACTCCGCGGTGAATACCACCGGCACATTTGCAGGTGTCACCTACATGGAGACCGGCAACCGCGTCCTCTTTTCGCAAGGTGTTTACAGGCTCAATAACCAGGGTGATGCCGCGCTGGCGCCTGCAAACGTTATCTATCCGTCCAGCTTCGAGCTTTCATTCAAGCGGAAGATGAAAGGGCTTTATACCATAGCCGGGTTTGTAAATATTGATGAGCCTTCCAGCGACGGACTGCCGGATGTGAAGCTGAAGCTCACTTTTCCCCGATATACGGCAAACATACAGCAGATGTTTACGGACTGGGACGCTACACAGCAAAAAAAGATGGACATGACGTTTACCGGGGCGCAGATTGCAAGCCCATACAGCAGGAGCTTCCAGATTCAGATGCCATGCCTTCAGATAACCAGTGCGGACCTGCCCTTGAAGCAGGGGATCATGGAAGCCCCGCTGGAGTTTGTGGCCCTTGGGTGCGCTGCGTCGCCGTCCGGCATGAACGGAGTTGCCCAGCCCTTCCAGATAAACGTAATAAACCAGCAAGGCGCGAACGTATTAACTAGCTAGATTCATCCAGCTTCAGGACAGGAAATTTCAATAAGGAGGATTCATGGACATATCTGCACTTGCCCAGGACGATTACACCGTTGATGTGCCTTTTATGGAGGACGCTTTTGTCACACTGCGTTATGTATCACGCGAGGAACTGCTTGCGGTTTACCGCAAGGCACGCACCGTTTTTATAGACCAGGACCGTCGCAAGGCGGAGGAATATGATCCCATTCAGGCAGACGTTCTTCTGGGGCGTGCCGCGGTGAGGGGCTGGCGAGGCATTACCATGAAAGGCAGGGATTATCCCTATTCCCCTGAAAACTGCGACTTCCTAATGCGCAAATGGCATGCGTTTGCAAAGTTTGTGAGCGGAAAATGCGCGGACATCCAGGCGCTGGTGCGCAGGGAGAGGGATGAAACGGTAAAAAACTAATTGAGCACATCCGCTGGCGCATGGACCATCCGGGTGTGCGGTGCGAAAACTGCAAGGATATAGAGCAGGTGGACGGTATTTTGGCCCCGTGCAGGACGCCATCGAATTGCCCGGTACCAGCTCTCTTTCCGGAGGCGGCAAGGCTTCTGGAGATGCGTCAAATGCTGTTATCACTGAAGGGCCTGGCCAATCCCGAGGCCATTTTAAAGATGTACGGGGCAACGGCAGGCGATTTGAAAATGCTGGCAAGGGTTGAGGAAATAATGAATCTGAAGGGCACGGAGGACAAATAAAGTGGCGGAAGTAAGGATCGGGAAAAGACCGGCAGCGTCTGGCCGGGCGGAAAGCCTGGCCGCAGACGGGCTTGCATCCAGCTTAAACGATTGCATCAAGGCATTTCAAGCCATTGCCAATTCCGCAGGCAATCTGGCAGTTCCTCTTAACAACATGATGAACGGAAGATTGCCCGCACAGATACCCGCGGGGGAAATGAACATACAATTGCAGGCCGGTATCGGAAACGATAAGATGCCGGTCTCTACCGGTATTGCAGCAATCGGTGACCAGTTGGCCGCCATGAGTACTGGCTCTGATTACACCATGGATTTTTATGGCCGGGGTTCCGCGCAGATGCCCATCTCCGAAAAGATACAGTCCATTCAGGACGAAATAGAAGCCGCGTTTGCTGACCCCGTTGTGCAGAATATCGATTTCCAGGCGGGCAGCGGCAGGGGAGGGCGGCGCGGCCGTAAAGGCCACAGTATATCTTCCGGCGTCTCCACAACCCAATCACTGATATCCGGCTACGTGGAGGCGATGGGCAACCTGGCGTTTGACCGCTCCATCGGGGCCTCGGACGACTTATCCCAATACGGCGTAAGCGCGTATCAGGCCCAGGTGACTGCTTATCAGCGGCTCCTTGGCATTGGCGGCGCAGGCGCATCATTTTCACCTGGCAGCGCATCAAGCGCCGGCACAGGCGGCGTGAATATAATTATCGAGAACATTACGATTAACGGGGCGGACGCAAGCGATCCGGTGGATCTGGCCAACAAGTTTGATGAGGCCATCTCGGACAAGATAAAGCGCGGCACAAGTGAAATTCCGCCGGCGCTGAAGGCGGCGGGGTTATAATGTCCATACTTCTTTCCTGCTATACCAATATTCTTGAGACCTCCACAGTCACTCTTTCGCAGGGCTCCGCGGATGCCAACTATCCGCTTTACCGTCTTTACGACCGCGACATAGGAAGGATGTTCCAGTCCGCCGCGCCCTCCGTTCTGGAGGTGAAGATAGACCAGGGTGCAGGCGTTATAAACCCTGTGGATACGGTGTTCGTACCTGCGGGCCATAACCTTGGCGGGACGCTGATGGCGCTCAATTATTCCGATGACGACGTGAATTACTTTACAGGCTCATCCTGGACCCAGCCGGACAACAACCTTATAGTCCAGAGTTTCGGGAGCATGGCGCACCGTTACTGGCGATTAAATATTTCAGCCATGCCGATGCCCAGCCAGTTAGCCGAGCTGTTTCTCTCATCTACTTACATATGGGAGCGGATGCCGGTTCGCCCAGGCGGGCCGTTTGAAGATGTTTTCAATGTGCAGGCTGAAACCAGCGGATATGGCCGCGACCGCTTTCTGGTCCACGGCCCGTCAAAGAGGCAAAGGGTGTATCGCGTGCAAAACGCAAGCGCACAGCAGTACGCAAGCATCAAGGCGCTGTGGGGCGCATGGGCCGGGGCAAAACCGTTCTGGCTGTGCGACCAGGATGGCAACTGGATATATGGGAAGTTAAGAAAGCCGCTTAATCTGAAAGAGGACGGCTACAGCAGATACAGCTTTGATTTCGATTTTGAGGAAGTGGTCCCGTAAACAACAATTTAAAGCAGGAAATTCAATTCGCCATTGGCGATTTAAAAAAAGGAGGATTTTTTGTATGGGCCGGATAAAAGACAGCGTTAGGATAAAAGGGCTTTTCAGGGTTGAAAAGTTTGCCGCGGGGGCGGACCCGTTAAAGGATTTGCCCGATGAGACAATTGAGTGCGAGAACATGGGGCTGACAACAGGCCTAACCGAGATGCTGAAACTTTTTACTGGCGCGGGCGGGACGGCATTCAATAATACAAACGCGGAAGTAGGGGTTGGTGATAACAATACTGCGCCCGCCGCAAGCCAGACGGACCTCCAGGCGTCAACCAATAAAACTTATGTAGGCATGGCAGGCGGCTACCCTACGGCGCCATCAAGCGCATCCGTGCAGTTTCAGGCGTCTTTCGGCAGTTCATCGGCCAATTACGCCTGGAATGAGATAGTGGTCA
Organism: Nitrospirota bacterium; assembly: GCA_021788025.1. GTDB lineage: Bacteria > Nitrospirota > Thermodesulfovibrionia > Thermodesulfovibrionales > JdFR-88 > JAKAKS01. The sequence continues at coordinate 1,191 of JAJYLE010000160.1, read as the reverse complement.
AAAACTCTTCAAGCGGCGTATGCCTTAACCGTACCACCAATGGCGGCAGCGGATGGGGCACAAAGGCCGGCGGCACCACCTGGGTGGTTACGGTAACCTGGAGCTTGAGCTAGCTCCGGGCATGGCTGAATTTCCAATGTTGGATAACGAATCATTATGACCATCTTCGCCCCTGTAAACGGCATTCCCGAAATCTTTACCGGCACGGCCAACACCGAACTGCACGCCTATAACCCGGCCTGGACTGAGCACCCCAGTTCAAATTGCACGGCAATCTGCACGGGTACGGGCTATGGCGAGAGCAGTTGCCTTACCAATCTGGCCATTTATTATTACAACGTAACGCCCTCAAACGCGGATTACCAGGTGCAGGCGGATATCAAATGCGCCAGCATCCCAAACGGCACCCTTCCCTATATGGGAGGGCCTGCGCTCCGGGTTTCATCCAGCGCGTACACGATGTATTATGCGCGGTGGAACCTCAATGGAGGGGCGGGCCGGTGGGAGCTTGTCCGTACCGTAAATGGCCAGGATACCATCATAGGCACATACGGCGAAACCATATCGGCCGGGACCTCCTATACCGTTTTGATTTCCGCAATCGGCGCAACTATAACCCTGTCGGTCAACGGCATGCAGGTAATATCGGTTACGGATTCCGGCATAGCATCCGCCGGGTATCCCGGCATGTTCTGGCGCGCAAATGAAATTTCAGAGGCAACCAACTGGCAGGCCGTCAGTCCGTCCAATCTTCAAAGCGCGCCTGATGCGGCTTCAATAAGCGATGGCGCTGCGGTTGCCGTATCTGTTCTAGGCGTGGACCTGGCAACCGGAACAGACGTGGCAACCGCCGGACAGCCCGCATCCGAATCGGACGCTGCTGTTGGAAACGATTTGCAGGCTTCAATATTAACGGATATCCAAGCCCCCGATTCTGCCCAGGGCAGCGATTCCGTATCTGTAACAATGGCGATAACCGCGCCTGATTCGGCCGCCTGCGCGGATGCAGGGGCTACCGGGGATGCGGCCCCGGCGGTTTCAGATCCGGTGCAGGCGACGGAAGCGGTATCTGTTTCCGCCGGAATCGAAGCCGGTGATTTGGCGGCAGGTTCAGATCCGGTAACGTTTCATGCGCCGCCAGCCGTTTCACAGGCGCGGGACTCTTCCCGGATAAATCCCGTCTACCTTGTA
>JAJYLE010000159.1 GCA_021788025.1 Nitrospirota bacterium | reverse complement strand
CCCTTGGCAGCCTTTTGGGGCCGTCCTATCATTCCGGGATAGGGCCTGGCGGCATGATTTTAAATGCCATCCTTTTCTTTGCGGGGTATCTAAGGAAATCCTTTGTACCTGTGCGATTGAATGCCAGGTACGATTATCACTTTGTCACTTCCGCGCTGGACCCGAAATTTATTCTGGCCGCAGTTGTGACCGCACTGTTTATTATTTGTCTTGCGGTATCTTTTAAAAAGAGCAGGCGGCTGTTTTTCGCCGGATTTTTTTTCGCAGTTCCCATTTTGCCGGCCCTTTATGCGCATGGGCTGGTGGATTTTCTGTTTTGCGAAAGATACCTGTATCTTTCGCTTGCCGGTTTTGCCATTGCTGCCGGAATTGTTTTGGAGAAGGGTTTGCAGACGGGGGGCAGGCATTTTTTCACCGGAGCACTTGCCCTTCTGCTGGTCTTTTACGGGTATGCCACTTTTCAGAGGAACACGGTATGGAAGAATGAAGTCACATTATGGGCGGATACGTTTGCCAAATCCCCGGACAATATAGTGGTGAAGATCCAGTATGCGGACGCGTTGAGGAAAAGCGGGCGGTATGATGAGGCGGCGGCGATGTACCGTAAGGCGCTTGCACAGATGCCTTATTCCATAAAGATACGCCAGTACCTTGGCGAAACCCTTATGATGCAAGGGGATAACGAAGGCGCTGTTCATGTATTGCAGGAAGCCGTTTCGATGAATTCCGCAATGCCCTATATTCACTATGATCTTGCCCGCGCTTACCTGGCGCTGAACAATAACGCCGCGGCTATAGCAGAATACAGGACAGGGCTTGCTCAAAGTCCTGATCCGGCGGCATGCAGCCAGCTTGCCTCCCTGCTGTGCCGTGCGGGTGACAAGGCCGGGGCAGACGCGCTTTACCGGCAGGCGTTTTTAATGGACAACGTGGGGGGCCAGGTTATATGCAGGTGAGGAATTTTGGCGCAAAATAACATCAAAGACAGTTTCAAGGGAAACCGCCAGGCGGGGACTGGCTTTGATCCCGTTCATGCGGCCATAATCGTTATTTTTACGTTCATAATTTATTTCAATTCTATCTTTAACGGCTTTATAAGGGACGATTACGCCGAGGTGCTGATGGATCCATGGATAAGGGATTTTGCCCACCTCAAGCCCATCTTCATGCTGAATTTCTGGGGGTTCATAGGCAGATTATCAAGCTATTACAGACCCATGAAAGGTGTGGTCTATGTGCTGCTTTACAGCGTATTCGGCACAAGCCCGTGGGGTTGGCACCTTGTAAACGTACTTTTGCACGCGGTTAATTCGGTTTTGGTTTATGAAGTGGCGCTTTTGCTTACCAACGGCGCGCAGCCTGTAAAAGCCGGCCCGGTCCGTTTTCTTCCGGACGCGCGGAAAGCTGGCGCGCTTGCGGCCGGGCTGATTTTTGCTGCGCATCCTGTGCATGTGGAATCAGTGGCCTGGGTTGCAGGGTTTTCAGACACACTGCCAACATTTTTCCTGCTGTCCTCGTTTATCGTATTCATCAAATTACCGGGCAGGTCATCGGGCCGCAGCGGTTATCTTTTATATTTCTTTTCGGAGTTCTTCCTCCTGCTGGCCGGCTTTTTAAGCAAGGAATCCGCATTTTTGGTGCCGGCCGGATTTATTGCTTACGGCCTCCTTGTTAAAGACGGCGAGGCCGGCGATAGAAAAGCGGCAGTTCTGATTAAAAAGTACTCGCCTTTTGCGCTGGCCTGGGCCGCGTACATCGGCCTGCGTATCCACGCAGTGGGCAGTTTTACAGGGCCCGCACTTCATCCGCCAATTCCTCTGGCAACAAACGTATTGACCGTACTCTCCTTTTTTGCGCTATACGTGTTAAAGATTTTTTTCCCGTTTCGCCTGAACGCTGGATACAGCTATGGCTTTGTCAGTTCCGTTTTCAGCGCGCAATTTATGATTTGCGCCCTGGTGGATGTGCTTTTTGCCGTCTGCATGTTTATTTATCTCAAGCGGGACAGGAGGTTCTTTTTATACGGACTGATATTTGTCCTGGCCATCCTGCCAGCGCTGGACCTTTACGGGCTTTACGATTTATTGTTTGCAGACAGGTATCTTTATATCCCGTCCATTGGTTTTGCCCTGGCGGCAGGGCTTGCAGTCCAGAAATCTTTTCCCGGATGGAACCGCGCGATAATTGCCGCACTTGCCGCGCTGCTTGTCTTTTACAGCGCATCAACGGTTATGAGAAACCTGGTATGGAAAGATAACCTTTCCGTATGGGCTGACGCCGCCTCCAAATCCCCGGAGGACCCTTACGTTCTTGAACAATATGGCCAGGAACTGCAAAAAAATGGTGATATCGCCACAGCCGTGAAGGTTTACGGCAGGGCGGCTGATAATATCGGTTCCGGCCCCACTTTGAATTCAACCGTGATCCTGGATAAATACGGTCTGGCCTTGATGGAAAACGGCGATTTTGAAAAGGCAGTTGGTGTTTTTCTGAAGGCCATCTCAATGAATCCGGGTATTCCCGAACTCCATTATAACCTGGCGAAGGATTACGAGATACTGAACGAACCTGCCGAAGCCATTGCCCAGTACAGGGCGGGCATAAAAGAAAAACCTTCCGCCGCGGCCTGCCGCGAGCTTGCGGATTTGTTATGCCATTCGGGCGACAATGCCGGTGCGGACCAGTTTTACAGGCAGGCGGTTTTAATGGGCAATTCCGCCGGCCCCTCAAGCTGCAATTAAGAATTTTTCCGGCTAAAGTGCGTTCCTTACTTCGGTTATAATCAACGATGTCACATAAAATAGCCAAGGCGGCGGGCGTGATGTCCGTTGCCACATTGATAAGCAGGATACTCGGTTTCGTCAGGGACATGGTGATGGCATTTTATCTGGGAGCCACCGGCCTATCCGATGCCTTCTACGTAGGATTCAGGATACCGAATCTCCTCAGGGACTTTTTCGCCGAGGGGTCCATGTCCTCGGCCTTTGTCCCAGTGCTTTCGGAATATCATGCCAAGGAGGGCAACGAAGGGGCAAACCGTCTGGTAAAGGTTGTGTTTGCCTTTATTCTGACGGTGGTTGGCAGTATTTCCATCATCGGCATATTAGGCGCACCTGCAATAGTGGGGTTGCTTGCGCCAGGGTTCCTGCACATACCGGGCAAGTTCGCCCTGGCAGTTATGCTTACCCGGATAATGTTTCCGTTTTTACTATTTGTGAGCCTCTCAGCGCTGGCCATGGGGTCGCTGAATACCAGGGGTATTTTCTTTATACCGGCTTTGGCCCCGGCCGTACTTAACGTGGTAATGATAACTATAGCGCTTCTGTTTGCCAGGATAAATGCCCCCCTGGCTGCTGCGTTTGGAATACTTATTGGCGGGATGACACAGTTTCTTTTTCAGCTGCCGTCATTTTTCAGGGCAGGCTACAGCCTGCGCCCGGTGCTTGCGTTCAAGGACCCGGGATTAAGGAAAATCATGGGCTTGGTTTTGCCGGCAACGTTTGCGATGTCCGTGGCGCAGATCAACGTGGCGGTAAGCACCATTCTTGCATCCTATTTGTCTGCGGGCAGCATCACTTACCTCTATTATGCTATGCGCCTGATCCACTTCCCAATCGGCATATTCGGGGTGTCCATGGGGCTTGCCGTATTACCGGCTTTGTCCGCGCATTTTGCCAAAGGCGATATTATCAGCTTGAGGAATGATTTTTCTTTTGCCCTCAGGCTGCTTTTTTTCTGGGGTTTGCCTTCAATGGCCGGGCTTATAGCCCTTCGGAAACCGATTATAAGCACTCTTTTTTTTCTGCACAGAGGCAAATTCGATTACACTGCGCTGACAGCCACATCCGCAGCGGTCCTTTTTTATGCGGTGGGGCTGTGGGCCATGGTTGGCGTTCGCGTGCTCAATGCCACTTTCTATGCAATGCAGGACACCAGGAAACCCGTCATTTCCGCAGTGGCCGCGCTAATCGTAAATATAATATTGAGCATAATCCTGCTTGGCCCGCTTAAATACAAGGGGCTGGCTCTGGCCAACTCGCTTGCCTCCTGCCTGAATTTTACTTTGCTTTCTTATATGCTCCGGAAAAAGCTTGGCAGGATAGATGGCAGGCGGATATTGAAGTCCATAGCCAGGACAGCGCTTGCCTCTTTGGCCATGGGCATTGCGGGGTATGAGGCGCTTAAATCGGGCCTTTGGAATACCCCAGGCCATAATTTTTTGAAAGCGGGAATGCTTTTTGGCGGTATAACGCTTTGCGGTTTTGTGTATATAATCATATCGTTCGCCCTAAAAAGCGGGGAGCTTGAATATGCAAAGGGTGTTTTCAAAAGGAAATTTGCCAGATTGAGTGGTGCAAAATGATATATAAAATCCTGGAAGTGGGGCCGCTTGGGGCCAACTGCATAATAGCCTGGGACGAAGGTACTAAAAAAGGCATTGTTGCAGACCCCGGTGACGAGCCGGACCGGATAAGAGAGCTTATAAAAACAGAGCAGCTTCAGATATCCCATATTGTATGCACGCATGCGCATTTTGATCATATCGGGGCAGTTTCCGATCTGAAGGCTGAAACCGGAGCGGTTATTGCGGTGCACGAGGCCGAGATGGAAATTTACGACGGGGCCAGGGACCAGGCTGCGCTATGGGGATACGAGCTTGCAGACCTCCCCAAACCGGATCTGCTGCTCAAAGACGGTGATAACATAACATCCGGCGGGATCACGTTCAAGATTATTCATACCCCCGGCCACAGCCCTGGCGGGATCTGCCTTTACGGGCAAGGTATTGTGATTACCGGGGACACACTGTTTGCAGGCTCGATTGGGCGAGCGGATTTTTACGGGGGAGATTCCGCGCTGATAATGGAGTCGCTCAGGAAATTGGCGGCTCTTCCGGGCAGTACTGTGGTGCTGCCCGGCCATGGCCCGGCAACCAATATGGCAAGGGAGATAAAAACTAACGTTTTTTATCAAGAATTGAGGCTTAAATAAGCTTTTTAATGGATTTATCACTTTAAGGCTTCTTTTGCCTTTAACCGGTCTTTATCCGCCTTTTTCCTGACTTCTAATAGTTTTTTCAGATGTTATAATAAAATCGTGAAGGGGGTTAAGATATGCCCCTAAAGAAGTGATCTTTGATAGAACAGGCCATGCGACCATAGGCGTGGCCTTATCATCTCTGCGGCATGCTTGGGGATAAAGCGAGCCAGGGGAACAACTCGTGAGAGGGAGCCTGAGTATGGGCTGTGGTGTGATGCCGGAAGGCATTCTGAAGCACCCATCGGGGCACCCACTTAGAAGAAGAGCCATTCTGGCTCGGTATTCCCCAAGATGCTGCGGAGAGGTTTTTTATTCTCAAGTTCTTTGAAAACTGTAAGCAGGCCCCGTTCAGTTAATGAGTTTTGGATGAGAGTTTGATCCTGGCTCAGAACGAACGCTGGCGGCGTGCTTAACACATGCAAGTCGAACGCTGAGCACTCAGCCACTGAGCCCGTTTAAAGAAAGCGGGTTGAGTGGTTGAGTGCTTGGAGTGGCGGACGGGTGAGTAACACGTAGGCAACCTGCCCTGAGGCGGGGGACAACATGGGGAAACCCGTGCTAATACCCCGTAAGCCCGCTAACTGAGATGTTAGCGGGGAAAGGAGAAATCCGCCTTAGGATGGGCCTGCGGCCTATCAGGTAGTTGGCGGGGTAGAGGCCCACCAAGCCAAAGACGGGTAGCCGGTCTGAGAGGATGGACGGCCACACTGGAACTGAGACACGGTCCAGACTCCTACGGGAGGCAGCAGTGGGGAATTTTGCGCAATGGGGGAAACCCTGACG
>JAJYLE010000010.1 GCA_021788025.1 Nitrospirota bacterium | reverse complement strand
ATGGATGTGGGGGTTGCAAGCCCCAGGGCGCACGGGCAGGCTATTATCAGCACGGATATGAAATTAAGAAGAGCATAGGTAAAGGCGGGAGACGGCCCGAAGGCATACCAGATTATGAACGTGAGCGCGGCCAGCCCCATCACTGCGGGTACGAAGAAGGACGAGATGGTGTCTGCCAGCCTGGCTATTGGGGGTTTGGAGCCTTGCGCACGTTGCACCATGTCTATGATGCCGGCCAGCACGGTGTCCCTGCCCACTTTTACGGCCTCGAACTTAAACGAGCCGGTCTTGTTGATAGTGCCCCCGGTTACGCTGCCGCCCGGCCTCTTTTCAACCGGGATGGGCTCCCCGGTTATCATGGACTCGTCAACGGAAGAGTAGCCCTCTGTTACCACGCCGTCTGCCGGTATCTTTTCTCCCGGCCTTACGGAGATTATGTCCCCGGGCTCAACGTCAGCCACCGGCACTTCTGTTTCCGCGCCGTTTCGCACAACGCGGGCAGATTTGGGCGCAAGCCCTATCAGTTTTTTTACCGCCTCGGAAGTTTTGCCGCGCGCCCTGGCCTCAAGCGTTCTTCCCAAGAGTATCAGCACAATTATGGCCGCTGAGGTGTCGAAGTAAACATCCAGGTGAGCGGCGGGCGTAATGCCTTTCACTACGAAGAAAGACGGGAAGAAGACCACTATGGCGCTGTATATGTATGCCGCCGATGTACCCACGGCTATCAGCGTGTTCATGTTTGTTGTGCGGTGCCTGGCCGCAGAGACTGCCCCGGAATAGAACTGCCTGCCAATCCAGAACTGGATAGGTGTGGCAAGGGCCATCTGTATTATGAAATTTACGCGCAGCGGCATGCCTGCAAACAGCCCCAGGAAGCGCGAGTACATTAGTATGAATACCGGCACGGAGAGTGCGGCCCCGGTTATCACCTTTCTTTTAAGCGCAAGGTATCTTGCCTCGCGCTCGCGCTGTTCGCGTTCTACAATATCCTCGCCCGGCTCTGTCTTTAGTACATCGTAGCCGGCCCGCCTGATGGCCTCCCTCAGTTCACGGAAGCCGGCCTGGGTTGGCAGGTATTCTACCGTGGCGCTCTCCGTTGCCAGGTTCACATCCGCCTTCAGCACCCCATCCACACCGGCCAGTTCCCTTTGCACCCTGGCGGAACAGGCCGCGCACGTCATGCCGGTAACCGGAATGGTCTGCTTGGCCACGGTTGCCCCGTAGCCGATGTCCTCTATCTTTTTTATGATGGCTTCCGGGGAGGTTTTATCCGGGTTGAAATCAACACTGGCCCGCTCCGAGGCCAGGTTCACGTTTACAAACTTTATACCCTCCATTTCGGAGAGGCCGGACTGGACCCTTGCAGAGCACGCCGCGCACGTCATCCCCGTTACGGGGACCTCTATTTTTTTATGCTTTGCCTTCTCGTCCACTTTATTCCGAGCGGCCATTTTTAACTGCGTTGCCGGTTATCCAGATGCCGTCCATGCTCTTATACCTGGCGGCGGGGATGCCTGTTTCCATCAGGTATCCAAGGAAGCCGCTCTTGGTAAACATGCCGCCTTCGGGGTGGCGGGTCAGCATGTGCGTGGGAAACGAGGTGAGAAACCCGGCCAGCAGTTCATCGAAAAAAAACTCTCCGCCTGGCCTCAGCACCCGTTTTATTTCGCGGATGGCCTTGCGCCAGTCCTCCATGTGGTGTATAACGCCAAAGGCGAAGACGGCGTCGAAGCTGTTGTCCTCAAACGAAAGGGCCATCGCGTCTTCCACCTTTACATCTATCCTGTCCTTTAATTCCGGCCTGGCGGCCGCCAGCCTGCCTGTCCTCTGCCTGGATTTGGCAACCTGGGCCGGGTCTATGTCGGTAACAATTACCTTTTCCGCGCCGAAAACGTCTATTATCAGCTCGCCGCCCCTGCCTGTGCCGCCGCCAATCTCCAGGCAGTACGGGTATCCGGATTTAAGCGCGAATTTTTTAAGGCGCGGGGCCTCAACGCGCTTTTGCATGAAACCCCTTACCGCGCTGTTGGTAATGAACCTCTCAAAGGCGTTTAGTTTCATATTCCTTTTTAATTATATAACACGTGATAAGGCTGGTGCAGAGTTTTAGTAATTCCGGCTGACCGGAATCTTTCTCCGGAAGGACGCCAGACAAGCTGGAGCGGACAAAAATCAAAAAGGGGGCCAGGGTATAATCAGGGTTCCAGCGACTTGTTGGTGGCTTCTGCGCTAAGGTTGCCGGGCAGGCCGAAGCTCCTGTATATAATCGCATTTGCCCCGCTGCCGTATTGCAGCACTATGGCCCGCCGCGGGATCCTCAGCAGCACCTTCGGGGTGGTGTTTGCGGCCGGGCCTACCAGAACGGAAGTTTCCGGCAGCGCCCTGTTATGCAAGGCCAGCATCCTGAAGCAGACGTTGTTTGCATTGAACAAGGCGTAAACCGTTAAATTGTTGATATTGAAGCTGTAACCCTTTGCCCCGGCGGCTGTGTACCTTGCCGCGTCTTTAGCGCCGGCCACCGCTTTTATTGAAACCTGCCGGGGCGCGCCGTACCTCTGCGCCATCTGGTTATATGTTTCGCCCACAGCCGCAAAGGAGCTTTGCGCGGCAAAAAGTATGCAGAATACGGAAACGGCCAATATCTTTTTCATGGTAGTTGCATCCCAACGCCCCAGCCGTTTGTTGATGTATTGCTGGCCCAGTACATTGAGTGGTTAAAGAAATACGACATCCCCATGTCCTCCAGCCCATACATCGGACCCAGGTCCAGGATGGTGTCTTTGAACAGGATATACCCGTTGTTGGGCGGCGTTCCAAAGAGACTGTCTGAGAATTGGTAATTTCCTGTATTCGGGCTTGTTGTAAAGCTTGCTCTCTGGTCATAACTGGCCAAATTGGAATTTCCCATGGCCGCTCCGTTATAAAGCCCCATGATCATGGATAACCCGCCGTTTACAAAATACGAACTGAACGCGTTCGAATAGTATTCGTAACTGGACGCGTCTATCGTGCGGCCGGCTGCATTTGACATGGCGTTATCGCCCATGAACATGAAGGTGGATCCGGTATCGAAGAGGGCGAAGTAGTTCTGCCCGAGATAATTATGATTAGTTGGGGTGTAGCCGGGGTCGTTGATCACCCCGCCGAACTCGGCGTCAATCGATGGGAACGCCTGCGATTGCCTTGCGTCATTGGGGAAGAAGGAATATCCGGTTGTGCCGCCGCCCAGCCCGTATGTTATCGTTCCGTTGCCTGTGTAACTGTATCCGTTTGAAGTTATTATCGGCGTAAAGCTGAGGAAAAACCCGTCGGTATAGCCGGGCAGGTAAGCGGGCAATGACTGTGTGCTGGAGCCACCGCCAAAAGTGTAAGAAGGAGACAACCCCATCCCGAAATCGCCCTGTAGGAACCCGCCTGATGGGAAGCCTGCCGGGCCGGGGTTAGGGAAGCCTTGGCAGCTGTAACTGGAATTATTGGGAGCGGTGTCCTGATTAACGGCCACCGGGAAGCTGCTGTTTGTGGACAACCCGCCTGACGCCAGCGTAGCAACTGTTGCATTTGACACATATCCGCCGAACATGGAACCGTCCCCGAACTGCCCGCAGAAACTTCCGTTATTCCGGGTTATGTTTACCCCGGCAGCCTGGAGCGCGTCCTGGTTGATTAGCACGCCTGTTGCGCCTGTATCCAGAAGCAGATTGAAGGGCATAGATACACCGCTTGCGTTTGTGATGTATACCGTTACGTAAGGGGTATTAATGTATAAACTGTCGTCCTGAGTGGCGTTTACAAAGCATACCGGCATCTGATTAGAGGACACGGATGTGTAGCACAGCGCGTTTGTCATTGCCACGTCCTGGCTTACTGTGCCGCCATTAAGGTTCAGGGTTACATTGCCGGTGTAAAGCACATCGCCGTTGCTGTCCATCGCGTTTACCCGGACAGTCCTATAAGTGCCGTTTGGCACATTAAATGTTTCCGTTATGGATGTCTGGCCGGAAACAGGCGCATCCATTGTGATAGTGTTCAAATCGGAAGCGGTGATGATAAAACCGATCGAGGCCACATTGGATGGTATGGCCGCCGCCGCCTCATCGGGTGTTAGGGCATCCTTTGCCAGCCCGAAGGCCTTTGCAAGGAAAGTGCCGTTGCCGGTCTCTACCTTGGCAACCTGCCAGTTATTGCCCACGGTGATGGTCAACTGGGTTGACTGTATACCACCCCCGCCGCCTGAGCCGCCGCCATTGCCGGAACTGCTGCTTCCGCCCCCGCCGCCGCCCGCCCCGCAAGCGGCCAGCAATGCAGTGACAGACAAGGCGGCAATAAGTTGAATTATTTTTGAGGATTTGCGGCTTGATGTCTGAATGGCGCGCATCTGGTACTTACATTACCAGATGCATTGAAATGAATCAAATGACGGTCACAGTTTTGAGGGGGAGAAAAGGGGATGGTTAAGTTTTGGTAAAGACGGTGTGAAGTTTGTGATTCCGGTTACTTTTTTCTTGATTTTTGCGAAGTGCGTTTGGCAAAGTAAGTTCCTTAAGAACATCACAATGGTGGACAATAGCAAATTTGTTTTGAGGAGGCAACCATGCGTAAGACAGTAGTTTCAGGCGTACTTATTGCCGGGCTTATGATGGCACAGGCGGCAATGGCGGCAGGCGGCAACGCGGCGCAGATCAAGGCGCTGCATGAACAGGAAAAAACCCTCAGGGCCCAGATGCGCGCAAATCCTTCCCAGATCCCGGCCCTGATGAATCAATTAAAGGCGCTCAGGGAGCAAGAGAGGTCTCTCAGGCAGCAGAATATTGAAGCCAGGCTGGCGGCACGCAAGGCCGCCAGCGGCAATTAGGGGAGGGGTAACACAAATGAAAAGAGCAGCGTTTTTTATCGTGGCTTTGGCCCTGATGGCCTCGGGCTTTGGATGCACCGGACGCCAGGCCCCCCAGCCGGCTACCCCGACTAATACAATATCAATGAACGGCGGCAACAGCACAAGCGGTACCGGCGGCAGCCCAGGCTGGTTAGCAGGATACACCTACGGAGCGCCGATAATAATCAATTCCAGCGGGAGCGCCGCTGCCAGTTTCACACTGCCACCCTACACCAACTATTATGGGTCTAATGGGGTGACCATATCCTCCAATACCATAGTCCAGCTTAATCAAAATTCCGTGGCGGGCGGGCTTTTCATGAATTCAACCGACAATACTGACCAGATATATGTGGGCTCCGTTGCGGGTGACTCAAACACCCCCGTTACCGACCCCGGAGATACAAACGCCACGGCTGTTTCAGGGCTTGTTGTTAACCAGGGGGCCACGCTTACCCTGCCTGGTAACAGCGGCGGCAACTGCATTGCGGTTTTTGCCGATGACTTGACCATAAACGGGCTTGTGAACACAACCGCAACCGGAGGCAATTTTGACATACAGGCCGGCACATCCTCACAGCCAATAAATGCCACTGGAAATATCACAATCGGCTCTTCGGGCGAGGTTGACGGCACGAGAACCGGCGCGGCCGGGGACAGCATCTATCTGGGCGGCGGCACCGTAATAAATCAGGGTACGATCAACGCAAACGGAGATGCCGGCCAGGACGGCGGCTACGTGGACATGGAGGCCAGCAGCTACACTGTTAACACCGGCACGATAGAGGCAAATGGCGGAGACGGCAGCGCTAATGGCGGCGGTTCCGGAAATCAAGGGATATCTCTTGCGTCCGATTACGGCAACGTATATAACTCTGGCTATCTCTACGCTAAAGGCGGCAATGGCGGAAACGGCAATGGCGGCGCGGGCGGCTCCGTGTATCTGATAGGCTGCGACCAGGCGAACTCCAATGGGCTTCAGGGAGACATCCTTGCAAGCGGCCTGATAGACGTTTCCGGCGGAAACGGCACCGGAAACGGTGGCGGCCAGGGCCTGGTTGATTTCCACACATGGACGCAGGGCGAGGAATACGTGAACGCCACGATAAACGGCAACGGCGGCAATTCCACCGGCACCGGATACGGCGGAGAGGCGGCCAAGGTGGAGTTCTTTTCAGATGGCGATGACGAAACCAATCCGGTGCCGTCAGTCGGAGCTATTCAGGTGGACTCGCAGTTTAATTTAAACGGCGGAAACGGGGAAAGCAGTGTCCCCAACTCCAATTATTCAGGCATCGAGATTGAAGCTAATAATTATATTGGCTATTTGAGCGGGAATTATAACGCAAGCGCGTCCGTTACCTTCTATACCGCCGGCTCGATTGCGATGAACGCCGGCAACGGCTATGCGGGCGGCGGAAACGCCAGCAACGGAGGGGTGTATCTCTATACTTATTCGCCCACCGACTACACCACGGGCGCACTTCTTCCGGCCGGCAGTATCACCTTCCAGCCGAACGTGAGCAACCAGGGCGGCTCGGTAACAGACTCAAGCGCCAATGCGTATTCCGGCGGAAGCGGCGGGTTGATGGACATCGAGGCTGCCGCGTATTACAACGCTAATTCAGGCACTTATGGCAGTAACAATGTCACCGGCGCAATCGCCAACGTTACCGGCAGCGTGGACCTTAACGCCGGTTCGGGCGGCGCCGGCGGTTCCGCCAGTACAGAGGCGGTATATCCATTTCAATTAGGCGGCGGCGGGGTTCAGGAAAGCGCCTTCATCGCCGGCCAGACGGTCTTCAACAGCGGAAATATATCCGCAAACGGCGGAAACGGCCAGGCAAACGGCGGCAACGGCGGGGATGTATATATGGATTCCTATCTGCTTAACACTTACAACACGGGGCCGATGCCAAGCGTGTCCGGAGGTTCTGGCACACCCCCCGGTACGGCCGGAACCGTCACAATACACTAGGCAGGATTTGCAGTTAGGGAGGGTGAATCAAAACCTCCAGGGGGAGCGCAAGCTCCCCCTTTTTTTATAATCTTTGGCAGCCTTGAGATTATTGGCGCGGGTCTTTTATAATGATGTTTCAAAAAAACATGACTGCAAAAGCCAAACTCTCCATAATAGGGGCCGGGAACGTAGGGGCCCAGGCGGCCCAACTTGCGGCCCAGTCCGGAATATGTGACGTTGTCCTCTACGACATTGCCGAAGGGATGCCGCAAGGCAAGGCGCTGGACATTCAGGAGGCCTGCCCGCTGTGGGGCTCCTCATCAAAGGTAACAGGCTCCAATTCGCTTGAGGATACGGCGGGCTCGGATATAGCGGTTATTACGGCGGGGCTAGCAAGGAAGCCCGGCATGTCCAGGGATGACCTTTTAAAGACAAATGCCCAAATAGTGGGCGGGCTGGCAGCGGAGCTGGCCAAACTTTCTCCCCATGCAATATTCATAGTTGTAACAAACCCGGTGGACGCCATGACCCAGCTTTCATGGAAGAAATCCGGCTTCCCATCAAACAGGGTGTTCGGCATGGGAGGGGTTCTGGATTCGGCGAGGCTGCGGGCGTTTATCGCGATGGAGACCGGGGTTGCCCCTAAGGATATCGAAGCGCAGGTGCTTGGCGGCCATGGTGACCAGATGGTGCCGGTGGAGGCCCTTATCAATGTAAAAGGCATCCCGCTTTCAAAACTGCTTCCGGGCGAGAAGATAAAATCTTTAATAGAGCGCACCAGGAACGGCGGTGCGGAGATAGTTTCACTGTTAAAGACCGGCAGCGCGTATTATGCGCCAGCCATGTCTGTTTTCGAGATGGTGAAATCCGTGCTTCTGGATGAGAAAAGGGTTTTGCCGTGCGCGGCATATCTGGAAGGCCAATACAAAAATAGCGGGGTCTACGCCGGTGTGCCTGTTGTGCTGGGGCGCGGGGGCGTGGAGCGGATAATAGAGGCGCCGCTTTCGGCGGCGGAAGCCGAAGGCTTTTCAAAGTCGGCCGAAGCCGTAAAGGCGCTTTGCGGCAAGCTTGGGATTTAATACAACGTCAACTGGAGGAACAATGGTTCAAAGGACTCTTTCGATAATCAAGCCGGACGCCGTGCAGAAGAACGCGGTGGGGGCAATACTTAAATATTTCGAAGACGCGGGGCTGAAGATAAGGGCCTTGAAGATGATGAAGCTCTCCACGGAGGAGGCCAAGGCTTTTTACATTGTCCACAGGGAGAGGCCTTTCTATAACGAACTGGCAACATTCATGAGCGAAGGCCCGATAGTGCCCCTGGTGCTGGAAGGGGAGGACGCAATAAAGCGCGTGCGCGACATCATGGGCGCAACCAATCCCAAGGACGCCGCACCCGGCACGATAAGGGCCACTTTTGCCACTAACATAGAGCGCAACGCCGTGCACGGCTCCGACAGCGAGAAGTCTGCCGCGTACGAGATACCGTTTTTCTTCTCCGCGCTCGAAATGCCGGAGATATAATAGAACCAAAAATTTCCGCCAAGGAGGTTTTCTTTTACCGCCATGGACTATTTTCTTTCTGAAGAACAATTGATGATAAAGGACCTGGCCAGGCAGATCGCCGTTGAAAAGGTGGTGC
Source organism: Nitrospirota bacterium (assembly GCA_021788025.1). Classification (GTDB taxonomy): domain Bacteria; phylum Nitrospirota; class Thermodesulfovibrionia; order Thermodesulfovibrionales; family JdFR-88; genus JAKAKS01. The sequence continues at coordinate 20,636 of JAJYLE010000010.1, read as the reverse complement.
CTGTGCGGGAGGAACTGGACGAGAAAGAGGAGTTCCCCTGGGAAATAATGAAGGCGCTGGCCCAGAGCGACCTGTTCGGGCTTTTTATCCCTGAGCAGTACGGCGGGCTTGGCAAAGGGGCCTTCGAGCTTGCGCTTGCCGTGGAGGAGCTTTCCAAGGCCTGTGTGGGCGTGGCCACTACCTACGCGGCAAACGCGCTTGGTACTTATCCGCTGCTTCTTTTTGGCACGGACGAACAGAAAAAGAAATATCTGCCGGATATAGCGGCCGGTAAAAAGCTTGTGGCCTTCGGGCTTACCGAGGCAAACGCCGGAAGCGACGCGGGCGGCATTCAGACCACCGCCAGGGCCGACGGGGACCACTACGTTCTTAACGGCACAAAGCAGTGGATAACCAACGGCGGTGAGGCGGAGATATACACCGTAATAGCCATTACCGATAAAACCAGGGGCGCCAGGGGCGCTTCTGCCTTTGTGGTGGAAAAAGGCACGCCAGGCTTCAGCTTTGGCAAGAAAGAGCGCAAGATGGGTATAAGGGCCTCGGCCACAAGGGAGCTGGTGTTTGAGGACTGCAAAATCCCCAAGGCAAATATCATTGCGCGCGAGGGGATGGGCTTTATAGTGGCCATGAAAACACTTGATAATTCCCGCGCGGGCGTTGGCGCTCAAGGCGTGGGCGTGGCGCAGGGCGCAATAGACGAAGCCCTGAAATTTGCCCGGCAAAGAGTGCAGTTTGGCCATCCGATTATCAGCTTCCAGGCGATACAGCATATGCTGGCCGATATGGCCACGGAGACCGAGGCCGCAAGGGCGCTGGTTTACGCTGCCGCCAGGTACATAGATTCCGGCGCAAAGGACGTAACCAGGGCGTCGGCAATGGCCAAGCTGTTTGCCACGGATGTTGCCATGAGGGTTACAACCAACGCCGTGCAGGTAATGGGAGGCTCCGGCTACATGAAGGAGTACCCCGTTGAAAAAATGATGCGCGATGCCAAGATACTCCAGATATACGAAGGCACAAACCAGATACAAAGAAACGTAATCGCCCAGGCGCTTATAAAGGAGTCCGCGGCGGCATCAAAGGGGAAATAAATGCGTATAGTAGTCTGCATCAAACAGGTGCCGGACACATCCGAAGTAAAGATAAATCCGGAAACCGGCGCGCTTGTGCGCGAGGGCGTGCCTTCCATCATTAACCCGTTTGACATGCACGCGATAGAGGCTGCCCTCTCCATTAAAGAGCAGTTGGGAAGCAGCGCCGCCTGCAGTGTCTGCGTGCTTACGATGGGCCCGCCACAGGCGGAATCCGCACTGAGGGAGGCCGTGTCCTTTGGCGTGGATGAGGCCGTGCTGGTTTCTGGCCGTGAGTTTGCGGGCGGCGACACGCTTGCCACATCCAGGGCGCTTTCCGCGGCCATATCGAAGATCGGGGCGGATATTATCATCTGCGGCAAGCAGGCCATAGATGGGGACACCGCCCAGGTGGGGCCGGAAGTGGCGGAGTTCCTGGACATCCCGCATATTTCCTATGTTAAAAAAATAAGCGGGATAAGCGGGGCCGTAATAAGGGCCGAAAGGATGATGGACGACGGCCATGACGTTGTGGAGGCGGAGCTTCCATGCCTTATCACCGTGGTAAGGGAACTGAACACCCCGCGTCTGCCATCGCTTAAAGGAAAGATGGCGGCAAAGAAGATCGAGATAAAAAAACTGGGGCTTGCGGACCTGGGTATTTCGGAAGAGGAGGCCGGCTTTAAAGGCTCTCCCACGCAGGTGAAAAAGATATTCACGCCCTCCGCCAGGACAGGCCGCAGGATGGCTGAAGGCTCCATTGAAGAGCAGGTTGATGCCATTATTAAGGAGCTTATGGAGAGGAAATGCCTGTAAAAGTAAGTAAAGAAAAGTGCACTGGTTGCGGGTTCTGCGTAACAACGTGCCCGTTTGATGCCATATCGATCAAAGAAGAAAAGGCCGATATATCCGAATACTGCCAGATGTGCTCGGCCTGCCTGACGGCCTGCGAAGCGGGCGCGCTTTCAACCGGCGAAGGCGAGCCATCGGAGAAAAACCCGTTTGCCGGTTACAAGGACATATGGGTATTTGCGGAAAGGAAGCAGACCGGCCCTCAGTCGTCCGAAGTGGCCCCGGTTGCCTATGAGTTGCTGGGCGCTGGAAGGCGGCTGGCCGATGCAAGGGGCTCGGAGCTTTGCGCCGTGCTTTTCGGCGGCTCCGACGAAGAGGCGCGCGAGCTTTTAAAATGGGGCGCGGACAAGGTTTTCCATGCCGCCAACCCGGCATTCGATGCGTTTAATGACGAGCCTTACGCGCGTCTTTTGTCATCGCTTGCCCTGAAGCACAAGCCGGAGGTGATCCTTGCCGGGGCAACCGCCATAGGGAGGTCCTTCTTCCCCAGGGTGGCGGCCAGGCTGCGCACCGGGCTTACCGCGGACTGTACCTCGCTGGAGATAGACGCCGAAAGCGAACAGAAAAACCTGATACAAACCCGCCCGGCTTACGGCGGCAACATAATGGCAAGCATCCTTGCGCCCAGGCACCGCCCGCAGATGGCCACTGTAAGGCCCAGGGTGATGAAGAGGGCCGATTATAATCCGGAAAGGGAAAAAACCGGCAGGATCATTCCGGTTGAAACGGATGGGGAGAGCCTGAAAAGCCGCACAAAGGTTATAGAGTGCGTGCGCTCCACGGATGACGCGCAGAAGGTGAATCTGCACGAGGCGGACATTATCGTATCCGGCGGCAGGGGGCTTAAAGGGCGGGAAGGCTTCCAGATGCTCCATGAGCTTGCCGGCCTGATTGGCGGAGCGGTGGGCTCCTCCAGGGCGGCCGTGGATGAAGGGTGGATACCATACTGCCACCAGGTAGGACAGACCGGAAAGACCGTATGCCCAAAACTTTACATAGCGTGCGGCATATCGGGTGCGGTGCAGCACCTGGTGGGGATGCAGTCCTCCGACACGATAATCGCCATCAACAAAAACCCGGAGGCCCCCATATTCAATGTGGCCAGCCTTGGGGTTGTGGGCGATATCTTCGAGATAATCCCGCTGCTTGTAAAAAAGATAAAAGAGCGCCGGGGGGCCTGACCGGTATGAAGGCCGCCTTTCTATTCCCTGGCCAGGGCTCGCAGTCCGTGGGTATGGGCAAGGACCTGCATGATAATTTCCCCGAAGCCAGAGAGGTCTATGAAACCGCATCGAAGGCGCTTGGCTACGATGTGGCCGGGCTCTCTTTCAACGGGCCTGCGGAAAGCCTGAACGAAACTGTCCGCACTCAGCCTTGCCTGCTTACTGCCGGATATGCTGCATACAAAGTCCTCACGGCAAAAGGGGCTGCGCCAGCCATGCTGGCCGGGCACAGCCTTGGCGAATACACGGCGGCGGTGGCGGCCGGGGCCGTATCCTTTGAAGATGCCTTGCGGATTACGGAGCTTAGAGGAAGGCTTATGCAGGAGGCCGTGCCGGTTGGGGCCGGGCTTATGGCAGCCGTGCTTGGGCTTGCCAGGGACGCCGTTATTAAGGCCTGCGCGGAAGTTAAAAGCGGATATGCGGGGCCGGCCAACTTCAACTGCCCCGGGCAGATAGTGATATCGGGTGAGCGGGCCGCGGTTGAAGAGGCCATGCCAATATTGAAAGCGGCTGGGGCCAAGCGCGTTGTGCCGCTTGAGGTGAGCGTGCCTTCGCATTGCAGGCTGATGGAAAAGGCGGGGGCTAAGCTTTCTGAATTTCTTTCCGGGGTCTCTTTTTCAGCCCCTCAGGTCCCCGTGGTTGGCAATGCGGACGCGGCGATGCTTACCACCGCCGCAGCGCTAATGGCCGCGCTTGTAAAGCAGATATCAAACCCCGTTTTGTGGGAAGACTCGCTTATTTTGATGTCCGGGCAGGGCATCAACGTTTTCATAGAGGCCGGGCCAGGGACGGTGCTTTCGGGGCTGGTGAAACGCACGCTGCGTCTCGCAACAGTCCTTAACGTGCAGGACAGCGCCAGCCTGGAAAAGACGCTGGCCGCAATCAGCCCTGTATCGTAACCTTTTCCGGCTCCTCTTCCTGTGCGCTTGCGGGGACGTTTATTCCCATTTGGCCGAAGAGTTCGTTTAACGTCTTTTTTTCGGCCTGCCCCATGCCGGCGATCCCGGAACACATCCTGAAGCCGCGGCCATTAAAGAACTTAAGGCTTTCGTTGCGGTGGCGTTCGTCCCAAAGGTCTTCCAGTGACTGAAGGATGATTGCTTCTGCAAGCGCTTTCATGTCCATGGCCCCTCCAGCATGAGCGAAGAAGGTTTTTTCCGGAAGCAGGACTTTTCATCCAGCCCTTATAGACTTTCAAGATAAATTATATAGGCGCCGGGGCGTAAAAATCTTAGGCGCCGTTGCTCTCTTTTTAGGCGCCATTGCGTGATTAGTGGAGCGGACGGCCACGGTGCTAAAATTACCTATAATGATACGGGAACTGTTTTACACGCTTCCGCGCAATATAGTCCGGGTGTTCTGGCGGCGCAATCTGAAGTGGCACGCAGTTGCGGCCATTATCACCCTGCTGCTTGTAACTACCGGGACGGACTGGCGCTATTTTGAGGCCACGAGGCCCGTTTCCGGCTATTTCTGGCCGGCTGTGCGTCTTGGCTGGTTTGTGCCAATGATATTCCCGGTGGCCCTCTATGTGGCCGGATGGCTGGTTATGGACCGGCGCGTTGTCTGCGCCGCGATATCCATGGCCCAGTCCGTAATTATCGGGCTTTTTGTTGCGTCGTTCTACAAGGCATTTACTGGCAGGCCGGGGCCGGGACATTCCTTAATGCCTTTGATGGAAAGAAGCCGGGAGTTCCGGTTCGGGTTCCTGAGGGGAGGCGTCTTCTGGGGCTGGCCTTCATCGCATACAACTATCGCGTTTGCGATGTCCATGGCCATATGGTCGTTTTATCCAGGCAACAAAGCGGTAAGGACAGCCGCTCTGGCTTACGCCTTTTACATAGGGATAGGGGTGTCGATGACTATTCACTGGTTTTCGGATTTTGTTGCTGGGGCCATCATCGGGACCGTAATCGGCACAACAGTAGCAGGCTCATTCAAAAAATACCTGGTTGGCTGATTTCATTTGTACACCGTTATGCTTACGTCCGCCGGTTTTCTGGCAACTTCAATTGTTACCCCATCGCCGTAGCTTTTCATATTCAGGTCCACGCTCTTACCGTCCGTTAACGGCAGTTTTTTGAGCGTTACCCATTGCAGAAAAGGCGGCAGCACGGGGTTTCTGAGGATTATCCTCTTTTCCGCCGGCTCGAACTCCAGCCCCAGCGCGGACTTTAGCATCATAAGCAGCGCCCCCGAGGCCCACGTCTGGGGCGTGCATGCCACGGGGTAAAGGGTAGGCGCCTGGCCGCGCCTCCTGTGGAAGCCGCAGAACAACTCCGGCAGGCGCTGGAACTGCATATAAACGGACGCCTCGAAAAGCCCCGTGAACACGTCCATGAACTCGTGTTTCAGCCCGTATTTGAGGAAGCCGGCGGCTATGATAGCGTTGTCGTGCGGCCATACGGAGCCGTTGTGGTAGGAAATGGGATTGTAACGCGCTTCCCTGGACGACAGCGTGCGTATCCCCCAGCCTGAGAACATCCAGTCCCCGGTCAATGCCATGGCCACCGCCCTTGCCCGGTTATTATGCGCTATACCGGAATAAAGGCAATGCCCGGCATTGGAGGCAAGCACGCGGCATGGCTTCTTGTTGCCGTCAAGCGCCAGCGCATAAGCGCCCATTTTTGAATCCCAGAAAAAGCGGTCGAAGTTTTCCCTTAATTCATCGGCTTCCCGCGAAAGCCTTTTGGCAAGCTCCTGCTTGTCTGTCTGCATGGCAAGCGCCGCAACGTGCTTTTTGGCGGCGTAGCAGTAGCCCTGCACCTCACAGAGCGCCACCGGCCCCTCGGGGAATTCACCGTTTTTGTGGAAAACGGAGTCTGCCGAGTCCTTCCAGCCCTGGTTTATAAGCCCGTTTTTATCGGGCACGTATTCCAGGAAGCCGTCGCCGTCCACGTCCCCATAGTTGTCCATCCATAAAAGCGCAAGCTCTATGTGCTTCCAAAGCTTCCTTATGAATTCCAGGTCGCCCGTTCGCTTCCAGTACTCGCCTGCCAGCATCAGGAATAACGGAGTTGAATCCACGCTGCCGTAGTAAAGTGCAAAAGGTATCTCGCCCAGGTTGGCCATCTCCCCGTCTCTTGTTTCGTGCAGTATCTTGCCTGGTTCGGCGGCGCGTTTCATATCGAAGTCCCTGGCCTGCCTGGCCGCAAGGTATTTCAAGACGCCCCTGGCTATCTCCGGGTTTATCCAGAGCGTTTCCAGCGCGGTTATGATGCCGTCCCTTCCAAACGCGGTGCTGTACCACGGGATGCCACCGTATGGATACAACCCATGCCCTGTCTTCGTGAGCATCATTCTTATGTCCGAAATGCCCCTCTTTACCGACTCATTGAACTGCTGGTTGGAGGTGAAAATGCCGCAGGATTGGCCGTCGAACTCCAGCGCCTCCCTGTTTGCCCTGTTTACTGCTTTTCTGAAACCGTTCTGGTGCGATGAAGAAAGCGCTTTTTCATTGCCGGTTAGAAAAGAGATGCTTGTTTCAAAGTGAAGAGTGGCGCCGGGGGCAAGGCCAATCTCAAAAAAAGGGTTTTTCAGGGCGTCAAAGCCGTCCGGGGGCGGCGAGAACCTTGCCGTTGTGGAACGGGTTATCCCGTCCAGTCCCGCGTAGGACAGCTTTACGCCGTCCTTCAATACCTCGCGCGCCAGTATCTTCCCGCGCTTTGTCCTTTTCAGCCCGCGCACCTCGAATATGTCGCCGAAGTCAGAGTCCAGCAATAAATCCAGCCTCAGGGAGACCCCCTCTGTCCCAAAGTTCTTTATTCTTATGAATTCCAGGCAAATCCCGCCGCTGAGCAGCCTGGACCTCATGATATGGACAGAGTCCCGCTTCAGCGCCTCCTTTCCATCAATGTATATGTCGGCATTGGTAAGGTCCACCGTAAGCATTATATTGTTCTCGTCTACGCCGGAGGAAAGCAGAAGGGGCCTCTTGCCGTTCACCTTCAGCTCGTACCTGGAAAGAAAGCGCGTGCCTTCGTGATAAAGCCCCTGGTCGCCCTTCCCCACGGGCAGGATTTCACCGAAGCGGTCGAACACGCCAAACGCGCTGCCCTGTTTTATAATCAGCCTCCGGGGATCTATCAAGGACTCCCCGGCAATTATATAAAACCTGTCCTCCTGTTTCTGCCCGCGCCCCGTGGCTGTTTTTTCCGGCTTCCTCTTTTTTGGCCTGGTGGTTTCCTTAACTGCGGGCATGCATTTTTCTCCTGTAAACGCCGGCCGTTTCCCCTGCAACCCTTTCGTAAACCCGATGGTAGTCCGCCGCCATTCTCGCGGCGGAAAAGCGCTTCTCGAAGTGCGCCCTGCACCTGCGCCTGTCCAGGCCGGGTATGGCGTCTCTGAGAATTTTTACGGCATCTTCGTCGCGCTCGAATATGAAGCCGGTAATCCCGTTATCAATCACCTCCGGTATGGACCCCCGTTTTCTCCCCAGCACCGGCGTGCCGCATGCCATGGCCTCTATCATCGCAAGCCCGAATGGCTCGGGCCAGTCCACAGGGTGCAGAAAGGCCAGCGCGTTTCCGGTCAGTTCGTCTTTTTCCCTGTCATTTACCTCTCCTACAAACTCCACAAGCGGGTGGGCAAGAAGCGGCTTTATAATGGCTTCGAAATATTTCTGGTCCGCCTTGTCCACCTTTGCCGCTATCTTCAGCGGTATTCCAGCCAGCACGGCTATTCTTATCGCGGAGTCCACGCACTTCTCCGGTGATATCCGGCCGATAAACGCCAGGTAATCTCCCGGCTTCTCCCTCAGGCTGTACAGGTTTTCCGGCAGGCCATGATAAATTGTGGCCGCCCAGTTTGCCTCCGGAAGCGGGAGGCGCTGGGAGTTGGAAATCGATACAAGCGGGAACCCGTTATATGCCGTATACACCCGCACAGTGTCTTCCAGATCAAGCCTTCCATGTACAGTTGTCACAAAAGGCATGGTGGTCCTTTTGGCAAAGGCCATGCCTATGTAATCCACATTGGAGTGGATCACATCAAACTCACCCTGCATCTCAAGCACCTTCTCAAACATCATGAAATGGTGCGCAAGCGGGTCGCGGCAGGTTTCGTCCAGCCGCAGGGCTGGCCCGCAGCCGCCTGCAAGCCTGGCGGACGTTTGTGAATCCGCCGAGGCAAACAGCGTAACATCGTGCCCCGCCTTTACAAGTTCCTCGGTAAGGTAATGCACCACCCTTTCGGTGCCGCCGTAAAGTTTTGGGGGAACGCTTTCGTATAAAGGGGAGATCATCGCGATCCGCATGGGTTTTTTTACTCCTTGTGTTCCGGGGAAGTCTAATCTTTAATTATCACGGTGGCGGAGGGTTGTCAAATAAGTCAACGGTGTGCGTTGTGCAGCAAGCCGGAAAATTCTGTGAATGCCAGGTAACCCCGGCCGCGCTTTGCCAGAAAATAAAAAGGGCGGGCAAAAAATAAGGGCCGCCGGGAAATGCCTTTATCTTTAGCCTCTGTTACCAATAGCTTTTTCTCTGGCTGCCGGTCGAAATCATCCCCGTCCCCTGACAATCAGTCTGTGTTTCTCCAGCTCTTTTATCAGCCGGTTTGTGCTTACAAGCGCCTTTTCCCTGCTGGCGCTGCATTCGGCAGACAGCTTTTTTGCTATGTCCGCCGCGCATAAGCCACCGTCCAGCAGGCTCCATATCCTTGCCCCTGTTTCGGTCAGGCTGAAAAAGGCTTTGGTGTTCAGGTCCAGCAGGATGCCGCCATCCTCAAGTTCTGTAAACAAAACAGACTTGTTTTTGTAATAGCCCATCAACGCCCTCCTTTCCCAGACAGATCAGGTATTTGTTTTTCTCCGGGCTTGCCGGAGTTACACGATGATTTCTTTTAAAAGCGGTTTTAGTCTGCGTGGCAATAATTGATTAAAGTCCAGAACTAAAAAAGCAACAAGTATGCCAATGGGCTTAAAAAAGAGCGGCTGCTTCCGCGCTTTGGAACTGGGTGCGGTAACTGATTGCCCTAATGGACTTTTCCGGCCCCGCCATATCAACAACGGCGGGGCAAACGGCTTTCTTGCATTCAGGCTGGCGGCTTATCCCTGTTTACATTGTCTACACCGCTCAATGGGTCTGTATCAGTATTATGCACGGAATGGCTGGAGGCATCATCAATTTTAAAAACAGCGGAGCTTGACAGGAATGCTTAGGCAGGGGAAATAGCGCAAGTCCTTCTTCGAAATTTCACTTTTTTGTAATATTTCCGTAACACAGGGTGCTTTAAACTGAATCAGTAATTCGCAGCATGCAAAAATCCAAAGGAGGTTTTAATATGAAGAGACTTTTAAGTGTTGTAGCGGTTCTGGCGCTTGTCTTTGCGGCCGGGTTCGCGCAGGCGGCCGGCACATTGAACGGCGCAGGCTCCACGTTTGCACAGCCGATATATTCTGCATGGGCATACACGTATGCCAAGACGACCGGGGTCAAGCTCAATTACCAGAGCATCGGGTCCGGCGGCGGTATACAGCAGATTAAAAGTAAGACCGTTGATTTCGGCGCGTCCGACGCTCCGCTTACACCAGCAGAGCTAAAATCAAGCCACCTTATCCAGTTCCCCACCGTTATAGGCGGCGTTGTGCCGGTCGTAAATATTCCGGGCATCAGGGCCGGCCAGATCAAGATGGACGGCCCGACGCTTTCCAGAATATTCCTGGGGCAGATAAAGTCCTGGAACGATCCGGCCATAAAAGCGCTGAACCCCGGGGTTAACCTTCCGGCGCACGCCATAACCGTTATCCACAGGTCTGAAGGTTCCGGGACCACCGCGATCTTCACCAATTATTTAAGCGCGATAAGCCCGGCGTGGAAGTCCGAAGTGGGGGCTGGCGTGTCTGTTAAATGGCCCACCGGCATCGGAGCAAAGGGCAGTGAGGGTGTGGCCAACTACGTGAGAAGAGTCCAGTACTCCATGGGGTATGTGGAGTTCGCCTACATCCTGCAGGAACACATGGCCTACGTGCTTATGAAAAACAAGGCTGGCGTTTACGTTTCGCCTACATTCCAGGCATTTAAGGACGCTGCCGGCAAGGCGGCCTTCAATCCCAGGACCGACTTCGACCTTTGGCTGGTAAACGCCCCTGGCAAGACCTCCTGGCCGATTGCGGGCGGCACGTTTATCCTTCTTAATATGCAACAGCCGCAGTCGAATGGAAAGGTTGCAAAATTCTTTGACTGGGCCTACAAAACCGGCGATGCACAAGCCGAAAAACTAACATACGTGCCCCTTCCGTTGTCCCTTAAAAACAAGATAAGGGCTTACTGGAAATCGCACGGCGTCCGTTACTGATAGCTGTCTTCTTCGCAGATTAAAAGGGGCCGGCGCAATCCGGCCCCTTTCTTTTTATTCAAGCTTTTCGTAAAGAAGGCTGTCCGCCAAATCCAGTACCCTTTTGAATTCGCCGCCGTGGCTTTTGGAGCTGGAAAACAGCTCCTCTCTTAATTCCTTCATTTCCGGAGACGACGCCCTGGAAAACGAGAGCGCCTCTCCTGAAGAGAGCGCGGCCTTTTCCATGGTTAAAAGGGTTTTAGCCTTCCGGCAAAACATGCCAAGCCTTTGCGAAAGCTCATCAAGTCTGGCGTCTGAAACGTCCTTTGTCATTGCGGCAAGCTCTTTTGCCATCTCGTAAAGCGTGGCGTACTCAAGCCCCCTTACACCCCTTCTCCACTGAATAGTCCAGCCCCGCGGGCTCCAAAGCGAATTTTCCAGTCCGAAGGCCATCAGTTCTTCAATCGGCCCAAGCAATGCAGCACACTGCCGGCCTGCCCTGGGCGTTTCTGTTTCAGCCGTGGCGCCTGAAGCGGTCCCGCCCATATAACGCCAGATATTGCCAAGCACTGCCTGGCCGGATGCGTCATCTGGCGTGTCGAAATGAATGAGGGAGGCCAGTACATTTCCGCGCCCGTATCGCCCCTCCACCACCAGCGGGTCTCCGTGCATCCTTGCGGGGTCCAGGTTCAGGCCGTAGGACTGCTCGAATGGGGCCCAGTCTTTTACGTCCACGGGCTTGATGTCCGAACTGAACGTGTCTTCCGTCGCACCTTCAAATTCCGCCAGTATACGGATGTTTTTTCCGTTGACTACAAACTGGGAAGGCCACCATATATGAAATTTCGCGTGCTGTTTTTCTTTGCCGCCCCATATTTGATGGCTTGCCAGCCTGGCGCGCACACGCCCGCTTAAGGAAGGCACACGCTCTTTAAGAGGACGCCTCCCGATGGGCAGCAGGCCCAGGCCTTCTCCGGTTGCAAGCCCGGCGCCTCCGCATATCCCGAAATAGCTTCCTCCTCCCTTCACAAATTCCCGCACGGCCTGCGCACCTTCCGGCCCAAGCGCCTTTAACTTGTTGGAGGCCCATCCGCCCGGAACAAAGAGCAGGTTGTATCCGGCAAGCGCGCCCTGTTTAATATCATCGCAGCGCAGAAGCTTGAATTTCAGACCGTTTGCATTCAGCGCCCGGAAGGCCACAAGGCCCCACAGGAAGGACTCGTCCCATAAAAAAGCGGCCCCCTTAGAGTCTATATTTCCTTTCATATCCTCGCGGGGTGACCATCCTTTTAAGTCCTTTTTGCCCGGTTGAATACACGCGGGTCTGGGAGTTGCCTACAAACACCGTGCATTGCATGTCCGCTTGCTCTGTGGGCATATCCGCCAGTGTGGATATGCTGTATGATTCATCAGGCCGCGTTGCGGCCCTTACAATAGCGGCCGCCGTTTCACCTGGCCTGTGCCTGAGTATGATCTGCCGCGCCTTGTCCAGATGCCCCCTCCTGCCGCCGCTTTTGGGGTTGTACAGAACGATAACGAAGTCGGAGGCCGCCGCGGCTTCAAGCCTTTTTTCTATTACTTCCCACGGGGTAAGCCTGTCTGACAGGCTGATAGCGGCAAAGTCCGACATCAGTGGCGCGCCTAATACTGACGCGCACGCGGCAAGCGCGGGAACACCGGGAATAACCTGAACCTGCACGTCCAGGCCGGATATGGATGCAACATCCAGCGCCAGGCCGGCCATGCCGTATACGCCCGCATCCCCTCCGCTGATAAGCGCCACCTTTTCACCTGCCGCCGCAAGCGCCACGGCCTGTTTGGCCCTTTCTACCTCCTCGGTCATCGAGGACTCTATCGCGTCTTTCCCTTTTATAAGCGTGGCGATCTGCGAAAGGTACGTTTTATACCCGATTATCTTTCCGCACGCCCTGATGGCATCCAGCGCTTTGGGTGTTATATGGCTGGCGCCTCCGGGGCCTATCCCGATTATGTACAGAATTCTCTCCGGTTTTGTTCCGGCTGCCGCAACGGTGACATTGCCCGATATTTTTTTTGGGGCGATGAGTTGGCCGCCAGATGCAAGGATAGCCGACGGCTCCGCCACGGCGTTTGCGCCTATCGCCTTCATTGCGGCTTCGGACGGCCTTACCTCTTTAACAGCGTTTAGCTCCTCATTGGAAAAGCCGCGGATTTTAAGTCCGTGTTTCCGGGCGAAATCCTGCAAGCCTTTTTCGTCCACTTTTTTAATATGTGTGCCGATTTCAGAAACGGACAGTAGGGAAAACCCGGCCTCCGACAATGCGGTGCGCACCGCGCCCTCTATCTCTTCAGCCCCGGTCCCGCTGTTTAGCCCTACGCCAAGGCAGAGGCAGCGCGGCCTTAAAAGCAGGCGGCCATCGGAGTTGTTATTGATAAAGAGCCTCGCAGATATGATTACCGCCGCTTCTTCCGGCGTGCCTGTTTTTATATAATCTTCCGGCAAATCCATTTCAATGTCCGTGAATACTTCTATTTTACCCCGCCGGGCATGCCGCGCCGAAACCTTCTTAAGCGCATCCTGGTTTTCAATTTTAAAGCCGCGCTCCGCCGCAAATACGTCAATTGGCGTAAGCCCGGCGGTGTCCGTTGCCGTGGTGACAACCGGGGCGGCGCCAATTGCGGCCGCTATGTCCTCAGCCATCCTGTTTGCCCCGCCGGCATGGCCTGACAGAAGACTTATTACGTGCCTCCCGTTTTCATCCATCACAATTACAGCGGGGTCTTCAAGCTTGCTCTTTATAAACGGCGCAATGGCCCTTACGGCTATGCCGGAAGCCGATATGAACACAAGCGCCCTTGATCCAGGCCATAATTTTTCAGTGAGGTCTTTTGAAAATTTTTCCACCCGCGCTTCAGGGTACAAGGTTTCCTTTATCCTGTCCGCAAGCGCCTTTCCCTTCTGGCTTAAATGGATAATGCAGATCTCATTTCCTTGAGCCATGCTTGAAATCCTTGTCGTACAGTTTCGATTTTTTGGGCAGGCCTTTTGAAGACGCCTTCAGCGCGTCCCCAACGTACACGATGGCGGTTTTTCTTATGCCCGCTTCCTGTACTTTTTTGGCTATGGTTGAAAGCGTGCCGCGCACCACCCGCTCATCCGGGCGGGACGCCTTCTCAACCACCGCGGCCGGGGTGGATTTGGAATAGCCGCCCTGGATAAGCTCCCGCGCCAGCGCGTCTATCATGTCCACGCTAAGAAATATCGCCATTGTGGCCCGGTGGGCGGCAAAGCTTCTGATGGATTCGGCATCGGGCACGGGCGTTCTGCCCGCCATCCTGGTTATTATTACGGACTGGGAGACCTCCGGTATCGTAAGTTCCTGCCCAAGCGCTGCTGCCCCGGCCCCAAGGGAAGACACGCCCGGCACCATCTGGCACTGGATGCCGTCCTTTGCAAGTGCGGCAGACTGCTCCGATACGGCGCTGAATATGGATGTGTCCCCGGAGTGCAGCCTTACGGCCAGCTTGCCGGAGCGCGATGCGTCAGATAGCACCTTTACTATTTCTTCCAGCGTCATCCCGGCGGAATCGTATAATTGCGCCGTTGTGCCGTCCAGCAGTTTTTTGTTTACAAGGCTTCCGGCATATACGATTACCTCCGCCTCATCAAGAAGCCTTCTTCCTTTTAATGTGAGAAGTTCCGGGTCGCCCGGCCCCGCGCCGATGAAGTATACCGTTTTCATTTTGCCTTCCTTATTATCACTATGGAGAAATAATCGGCCCCGTTTTCAGGGGCCTCATTCAGGGGGCAGGTCTTTTCCCCTTGCAGCCCGGCCCTGGCAACAAATACCGCGCTGTCCATAAGCGCCATCTCCGCCAGCTTTTTCTTGAGCGCGCCAAGAACGCTGTGCACCTTAAGCAGTATGACCGTATCGAAATCCCTCAGGGCGGAATCCAGCCCGTCTCCCATTCCAAACACGGCGGGAAGTATAGCAACCTTCTGGTCCGCGACGGCAAGCGGAGTTTTTGACAGCGCGGCGGACGCGTTTACGGAACTTACGCCGGGCACTATCTCCACCTCTATTGCGGCTGAGATTTCCTGAATGGCCCCGGCCAGCCTGAAAAACGTGCTGTAAAGGCACGGGTCCCCAAGGGTGAGAAAGGCAACATCTCTGCCTTCATTCAGAACGCTTAGCACCGCCTCCGCGCCCGGCCTTAAATCCCGTGGCGAAAGATTTTTTACCATCGGGAAATTTATTTCCATTATGTTTTTGCCGGAAAGTTCCGGCCCTGCCGCCGCCCTGGCAATCTGCAAGGCAAGCCCCTCGGTTTTCGCGCCTTTGGGCAGGGCAATGTCGCGGCACTGCCGGATAATTCTTGCGGCTTTTATTGTGAGCAGCTCCGGGTCACCGGGGCCAACGCCCACCGCGTAAAGTTTGCCTTTCATCGCACTCCTTTTATAATGAATACCGGGTTTAGCGCCCTGAAAAAAGTATTTCCGCCGGTAATATCTTCCGTCCGCGCCACCGATATGGACGATGCGCTTACTGTAAACCCGTTTTCCCTTAATTTTTTCAGGGCCGTATCCAGCGTTTCGATAGTGACGGCGGTGATAACAACCCTGCCTTTTTCCATCAGGGGCGAAATATGGCGTATAATCTCCGGCAGCCTGCCTCCGCTGCCGCCGATAAACACGCGGCAGGGGGCTGGCAGCCCCTCAAGCGCATCCGGGGCCTCGCCGGATATTACCCTGATATCCGAAGCCCTGAAGTTGCCGGCATTCGATGTAATCATCCGGCAGAGTTTTTTTGTCTTTTCTATCGCATATACCTTGAGGGCGGGGCATAGCCTTTTTGCCTCTATGGAAACGGACCCGGAACCGGCGCCGATATCCCAGAATACGCCGCCTGCGGGCAGGGCCAGGGCGTGCAGCGCGGCGGCCCTCACCTCATCCTTGGTTATAAGCCCCTTTGAATGTCCGATGTCGTTTTCCGAAAGGCCAAGCGGGACAAACGGGCCGTTTTCATTTCCGGCAAGCGCTATCATGATGTTTGGTTCCAAAAATTTCCGTTTTCCTCCGGATATGTCCTGCGGCCGGCCTTCCGTCATTTTTTCATCAGGATGCCCAAGGCGCTCCATTACATAAACGCGGGTATCAGGCGGCAGATGCTTTGCTATCCTGCGGGGGGTGTTTTCCCCTCCGGTAAGTATCGCCAATTTCCGCTTTAACCCGGCAAGCAGCGGCAGGTCCCGCGCAGTCCACTCCCTTTCCATTTTTCCATGCAGGCTTACAAAAAAAGCATCCTCCCACGGCACGCCTAACCTGGAAAATGCCAACTGAATGGAAGAAACCGCCGGAAAAAATTCCAGCCTGGCCGGCGGGAAGCTTTTCGCCAGCACCCTTCCGATGCCGTAGAACAATGGGTCGCCGGAGGCAAGCACCGCGGCCTCTTTTTTGTATTTTTTAAGGAAACGGACGGTCTCCTGCACATCATTAATCACTTTCACGCGCGGCCTGAATTTTTCCGTTCCGGTTATCCGGTTGAATAACCCGGCAAGCCGTTTGGACGCCAGTATGGCAGATGACGCATCAAGCCGCTGCATGGCTTCCTTTGATATTGGGCTGCCCGGCCCGATGCCGATAATGGATATGGGGGGGCTGGTCCAGTTAGTTGCTTCCTGCAATTATCTCCCCTTCGTAGGACACAAGCCATGTGCTTACGCTGCTGGTCCCGGATATCTTTTTGGCGTATCCGGCCGCCACGGCGCATACCTTTTTCAGCCCGCCGGGTTTTTTTATAAAATCCATGATTTCCCTTGCGGTATTATAATCCCTTTGCGGAAGGGCGATGCCAAGATTATGCAGAAATTCAACCGCCTTGTTAATGTTTAACGCGCCCGCCCGCACGTGGGTGTCCGGCGTGCCCATGGCGATTTTGAGCATCTTGGCCCATTGCGCGCACAGGTGAATGCGCTTAAACCCGCCTGCCCCGGCTTCCTTCAGGCTGAACTCCACGTAATCGCCCATCAGCACGTAGGCGGTTTCCGGCAGGGCCAGTTTTTTGTCCTTCATATGCGCGGCCTCGGAGGTCCTGCCGGCCGATAGCACCACTTCCTTCAGCCCCGATGCCCGTGCAACATTCAGGGATGATTTTATAGTGGCCTTCCACGCCTCGCCGGACAGTGGTTTCACAATCCCCGTTGTGCCCAAAATCGAGATGCCGCCTATAACGCCCAGCCTGGAGTTAAGCGTTTTTTCCGCCAGCCGCCTGCCTTCCGGCACAGTTACAATTATCTCAACGCCGGTCTTTACGCCTGCTTCGGCCCTGGCCTCACGGGCCGCTTCCGTTATCATCCTGAGCGGCACCGGCGTTATGGCGGACGAGCCTACGGGTATGGAAAGCCCCGGCCTTGTTACAGTGCCCACGCCTTCGCCGCCTTTTATAAGAATGTCTTCCGCCGCGCCCGGCCTTGCCAGCGCTTTTATCTCCGCGCCATTTGTCACGTCCGGGTCGTCCCCTGCATCCTTTATTACCGATGCCCAGGCGCCGTCTGCATCCCTGCCGCCCAGCAGTTTGAATTTTGCCCTCCTCATGCCGCTGGCCTCCGGCATCGGGATATCAACCGAGCGCGGTCTTTTCCCCGACATGAAAAGGACGGCCCCTTTGGCCGCCGCCGCCGCGCAGGCCCCGGTGGTAAACCCGGAGCGCAGGATTTTTTTCCTTTTTTCGCCGGTCACTTTCCCGCTTCCTTCCTGGCCATTTGCTCCAGAAGCGCCTTTCTGGCCTGGCCTATGGTAAGGGGCGGTGATGGGAAACGGCAAGCGCCTTCCCGCTCCAGTAATTCCGCCAGATGCGCCACGCGCGGCAGCCTCAGGTTATGGGCGCGCAGGAGGTCCTTTTGGGCGAACACCTCAGCCGTTGGGCCGGACAATTTTATTTCGCCCTTGTCTATCACGTAAACTCGGTCTGCCAGAAGCGGTACGGCATCAACGTCATGGGTGGCAAAAACCAGGGTAATGCCAAGTCCACTGTTAATGCTGTTTAACAAATCTATTATCCGGGCCGCGCCAAGAGGGTCCAGCGAGGAGGCCGGTTCGTCCAGCACCAGCATCTCCGGCTGCATGGCAAGCACGCTGGCCAGCGCCACTCGTTTTTTCTCGCCTCCGCTTAAATTGAAAGGGCTTTTGTTTTCGTAGCCCTCCAGTCCCGTTACCTTCAGCGCCCAGGCGGTTGCCTGTTCAACGTGCTCGCCATTCAGCCCCAGGTTGATCAGGCCATAGGCAATCTCCTGGCGCACCGTGCTTGAAAAAAGCTGATCGTCGGGGTCCTGGAATACCATGCCGATCATGCGGCGCACTTCCTTCAGGTGCGCTTTTTCAACTGCCCTGCCTTTCACCCTGACTGTCCCGTGCGCCGGCTGTAAAAGTCCGTTAAACAACTGAAAGAGGGTGGATTTGCCGGCGCCGTTGGCCCCTAGCACGGCCACTCTTTCGCCGGCCCTGATGGATATATCTACATCTGTAAGCGCGCGTGTGCCATCCGGGTATGTAAAACTTACGGATTGCAGCGTTATCAGGTCCACGTGTTTAAAAAAATCCTTTCCAGCCGGATGTAAAATTGCATACCAGCAGGGATAACAGGGCCGCGCCCGCCAGAAGCCCGGCCAACTTGTCCTTTGCCGGAATGGAAGCGGTATAGTAGGGTGGGGTTTTGGCGTTTTCATCATATCCGCGTGCAAGCATGGCCTTGTAAACCCTCACGCCGCGGTCGAACGCCTTTATCATAATGTTTCCTGCAATCATTCCCGTGTCCCTGGCCTGCCTGTGCCAGGGAAGCCCTTCGCCTCCCCGCGCGCGCTGGGCCTTGCGCATTGTCAGGGCGATTTCGCCCAGCGAGAAAACATACCTGTAAATCATTTCCGCCAGGTCCAGGACCACTGCGGGCATTTTAAAAAGGCGAAGCGTCGCCAGTATTTCAGACATCGGGGTTGAAAAGGAAAGCAGCATGGCAAAAGATACCGCCGTGAGTATCCGCAGCATTATCAGAAAGCCAAGCGCCAGCCCTTCCCGGTAAACAGGCATGTGGATATGCCATACGGTGATCGCGCCAATTGCCATATGGCCGGTTGTGAATATCAGGCTGAGAAGGACCAGCCATGCCACACCGAACGGGACGGACATGCGCAGCAGCACTTTTTTAAGCGGCAGGCGCAAAGTGAACATAAGCGCCAGGGCGATGAGAAAGGCCGCGGCTTCCAGGGGTAGCCTGGTCAGAAGGCTGGAGATGACGATGGCGCTCAGCAGGACGCCTGTCTTTATCCGTCCGTCCATCCGGTGGAAATAAGTTTTCCCCGCGCACTGGTTAAATGTGGCAATTTGCATATCAGCCTTCTTTTTTTCTGCCGAAGAGCTTCTGCCAGTTATGCCCAACTATCAGCCCGGCAAAAAAATTGGCGATCGAGAAGGCCCCAACCTGCGCGTCTCCGGGCAGGTTTATAAAAGGATGGGCCGATGCGTGAGCTGCGTGCGAAGCCATGGCGTTTACGGCATCGTCCGTGCCGCCGGCCGGCATGCCGTGCAGGTCCATGTATTTTGCCGCAATGAAAATCATTGCCAGGATGGCTAACATTATTATCAGCATCCAGCGGGTGAAGGGATCAAACCAGGCGGTATTTTCCGCAACGCCATTCTTGTCCGGTTCCATCTGTTTTATCCCCGCGCCTCCGCATTTGCGTTTTTACTAAAAATCCCTCTTCTGCCTGCTATGCCGGGCAACAGGTCCGGACGGCGGTTATACATCACCTGCAATACGGCGGCTGTAAAAATGGCCTCCGCAACGGCCAAAGGCAATTGCGTGGGGCCATAACCGGCGAAGAAGATCATCCACTGCCTTAACAGCGATATATGGCCGTGCAGGTTCAAGGCAAGTTCGAAAGCGGATGTAAGATATGTCATCACATCGCCGGCAAAACCCGCAATGCCGCCCGCAAGCCATAAAGGCGCATTAAAACGGGTGAGGATTTTCCAGCAAAGATATCCTGAAATACCACCTGCTATGCCCATCGAGAAATCGTTGGCCCCGATGGTGGTAATCCCCCCGTGCCCGAGAAACAACGCCTGAAAAAACAGCACTATGGCGGATATTACCGCTGTTGCGAATGGGCCCACAACAATGGCCGCAAGCGGCGTTCCGCACGGATGCGAGCAGGAGCCGGTCACCGGCACCGGCAGGTGCATGGACGAGATCACAAATACCGCAACCCCAATCATGGCCAGAAACGGCTTGTAAGAAAGGTTTTCCTGCACCCTTCTTTTGATTTCCCTTATCCCGGGAATAATGAAGAGTATCATTACGCCATACCACAAAATCCATGCGCTTGGCGGCAGGATGCCGTCTTCAATGTGCATGGCATAGGCGTTTGCGGGGATCAGCAGGGCCATAGCCAACAGCAAGACGGCCCCGGATTTGTGTTTCATTTTCCCTCCGCCAGTTTTATTATCGCGTTTACTATTGCGGCCGCCGCGGGGCTTCCGCCCTTGCGCCCGGCGTTTGTTATATGCGGGAATTTCTGCGCGGCCAGAAGCGCCTTTGCCTCCACCGCCCTTACAAAACCAACGGGCACGCCCACTACAAGCCTGGGGACTGTTGCATCCGTCCTCATCTTTTTTATGCAGGCCAGAAGCGCGGTGGGGGCGTTGCCTATGGCAACGATGCCGGTATTGCCGCCGATGGCCTGTTCCATGCCGGCTTCCGCCCTGGTTTTGCCTTTTTCGCTTTTTATTCCCCTTATTGAGCAGACCACCTTGCCGCCGAATTTTTTTAAAGCCTTTTCGTTTATCCCGGCTGCGGCCATTTCCACATCCGTAACCACGTCCATCCCCGCCCTTACCGCCTCTATTCCGGCCTTTATGGCATCCGGGTGGAAGATAAGCCCGCTTATGTATTCGGGGTCGGCTGTGGCGTGGACAACCCTGCGCACTATGGGCCTTACATTATCCGGGACGCCGGACATGCCATTTTTGAAGATGCGGTTTATCTTTTCAAAGCTCCTGTTTTCTATCTCCTGCGGCGGCACAAGCCCGCATGCCTCCATTATCCTCTCCCTTGCCACATCCACCAGTTCCGCCGAGATGCCAAGAGGTTCCGAGAGAATAAAATCCGTGCCGGGATGCAATGCCTTTATTCCTTGAATGGCCTCAGGTATGTCTTTTGTCACATGCATACCGCTGTTCAGGAAG
>JAJYLE010000158.1 GCA_021788025.1 Nitrospirota bacterium | reverse complement strand
AACGCAAAACGGCCTCAGATGCGGACTGCATGATTTCCGGGTTTCTTGAAAAACCAAGATAATCGTTGGATGAAAAATTTATCAGCTCGCGCCCGCCGATTACTATGCGAGCGGGGCTTACCCCTGCAGCCGCCCTGTCTTCAATATGCCTTGAAAGCCCGCCGCGGGCCAGCCTGTCAAGCTCGCTTTCGAACACGGCCTATTATACCGGAAATCAGCGCAAGCCATTCCCGATAAAATCCGGAATAAGATCAGCAAGGTGAATTCCTTTATGCTTTGAATAACTTTCTGTAAAAACTGCATAATAATCATATGAGAAACGCGGCGGCAAATCATCATAGCGGGGACAACCACAGGGATATACTCAGGCGGGTGGCCCGCAAGGCCATGCTTCAGCGCGGGCTTCTGCCGGATTTCTCCGGCCAGGCCATTGCGGAACTGGACGCAATCGGCTCCCCGGCGCCTGTCACCGGGGCTGTGCGCGATCTGAGGGGCCTGCCCTGGGCCTCAATAGACAACGACGATTCAAGGGACTTAGACCAGCTGACAGCCGCCCAGAAACTCCCCGGCGGGGGCGTAATGATATTTGTGGCCATATCTGACGTGGACGTGCTTGTAAAAACGGGCTCGGCACTGGACGGGCACGCCCGGCACAATACAACTTCCGTCTATACACCGGCCATAATTTTTCCCATGCTGCCGGAAAAGCTTTCCACAGGGCTTACGTCGCTGAACCTGGATGAGGATCGGCTGGCCGTTGTAATCGAAATAAAACTGGATGAGGACGGCTCTGCCAAGGATGCCGATATCTACCAGGCGGCCGTCCGCAACCGGGCCAAACTTGCCTATGATAGTGTGGCCGTCTGGCTGGATGGCAAAGGCCCCATGCCGCCACAGATTGCAGCTGTAAACGGTCTGGAAGATAACCTCCGCATTCAGGACCAGGCGGCGCAAAAAATGAAGAATCTGCGCCACGAGCACGGGGCATTAAGCCTTCAGACCATTGAGGCGAGCGCCCGGTTTTCTGATGGCATAATCATAGACCTGGAGCCCGCAGTAAAAAACCGCGCAAACGAGCTTATAGAGGATTTCATGATAGCGGCAAACAGCATGACATCCCGATTTCTAAAATCAAAAGGGCTGCCGTCCTTCAAGCGGGTGGTGCGCACGCCTAGGCGCTGGGACAGGATTGTGGAGCTTGCCAGTGAATGGGGCCAATCCCTGCCAGCCACCCCGGACGCCGTTGCGCTGGAGCATTTTCTAGGACAAGCCAGGGCCAAAGACCCGGCCAGGTTTCCGGACCTTTCATTAAGCGTAATAAAACTGCTTGGGCCCGGCCAGTACGTGGCTGACATTCCGGGAGCGGAGGGAAAAA
Organism: Nitrospirota bacterium; assembly: GCA_021788025.1. Taxonomy (GTDB): domain Bacteria; phylum Nitrospirota; class Thermodesulfovibrionia; order Thermodesulfovibrionales; family JdFR-88; genus JAKAKS01. Next base: position 4,617 of record JAJYLE010000158.1, on the reverse strand, counting down.
CGCCGGACGGCCATTTCAGTCTCGCCGTAAGGGGATACAGCCATTCCACAGCACCAAACCGCAGATTCCCCGACCTGATAACACAACGGCTGATCAAGGCGGCCCTGCGTCATGAGGGTACACCATATACCGACTCCGAACTAGAAGACCTGGCCAACCACTGCACGCAGGAGGAAGACGCAGCCAAAAAAGTGGAAAGGCAGGCAGGCAAATCCGCCGCCGCGCTTCTCCTTGAATCACGGATAGGCCAGATATTCGATTCCATGGTTACAGGGGCGGGGACCAAAGGCACCTGGGTGCGCCTGTTTCATCCACCCGTGGAGGGGAAGGTGGTTTCAGGCTATCAGGGCCTGGACGTTGGGCAAAGGGCGCGCGTGCGCCTGGCGCATGTAGACGTGGAAGCCGGGTTTATTGACTTTGAAAGGATTTCTTGAAAGACGTACCGGAACCTTTTTTATTGTGCGATGATATTCAAAAAAAAACCTAAAGAGGCGTTTCTTTTTTTAATGACAGCTTGCGCAGGAGGACTTGCTGCACGAAGAGCATTTGGACGAGGAAGACTCGGCAGCCGGATTTGCAAGCCCGCTCATTCCAAAAGTTGACAGCTTTTTCCTGACCTCGGCGGAGCCGCAATTCGGACATTGCACCTTGGTTGAGCTGAACACCAGCTTTTCGAACTCCGCGGCGCACTTGCTGCATTTGTACTCATAAATAGGCATATTTGATTATAACGGGTATGCCCGGGCCGAGGCAATCAGACAATTGAGAAGGCGGAGGACTTACTGCCCCCGCCTTCTGTCGTTATGGGCCTCTCTGCTTATTTGGAGAGGGTAATGTAGAAGGACTGGCCTCCCCTGTAAATGTACAACAGAATGCTTTCGTCCGGCCCGATCTTGGAAGCCGTCGCCTTGTAGCCGTCCACGTTTTTGACGGGCTTACGGTTTATCTCCATAATAACGTCTTTAGGCTGAAGCACCATGGCGGCCGAACTGTCAGGATCCACGTTGGTGATTATCACGCCCTGGATCCGATCGGGGATTTTCATGTTCCTTCTGATATTCGAAGTCAGGTCCTGCACGCTCACGCCGCTCAAGGCATTGTTGAATGTTGGCGCGAGGGCAGCTTCCTGCTCAGGCTGCTCCGTAATCTTCACAGTGGTTGTGCGCTCTTTGCCGTCCCGGATGTATTTCATCTGTACTTCTTTGCCGGGGACGGTATTGGCCACCATGTTTCGCAAGCGAGTGGGATCGTTCACCTTCTGATTGTCGTACTCGGTTATGAAATCGCCCGGTTTAAGGCCAGCCTTGTCCGCGGGGCCATGCTTTACGATGTCGGACACGAGGGCGCCTTTATCGTCCTTAAGGCCAAACTCCTTGGCCATCGCGGGCGTTACCGGCTGTATCCAGATGCCAAGCCATCCCCTTATTACCTTGCCATTTTTAAGGAGGCTGTCCATCACCTCTTTGGCCATGTCGCTGGGGATTGCAAACCCTATCCCCTGGTAGCCGCCTGTGGTGCTGAATATGGCGGTGTTGATGCCCACCAGCTCGCCCCTGGCATTTACAAGCGCCCCGCCGGAGTTGCCGGGGTTAATGGAGGCATCCGTCTGGATGAAATCTTCATAATCGGCTATGCCCACGTTGGCCCTGCCGGTGGCGCTGACTATTCCTCTTGTAACGGTTTGTGTAAGCCCGTAAGGGCTGCCAATAGCTATAACCATGTCTCCCACACGGAGCTTGTCCGAATCTCCCCATTTAATGGCTGGAAGCCCTTTTGCGTCAATCTTCACCAGGGCCAGATCCGTCTTGGCATCCGCTCCAACTACCTTGCCCTTGAATTCACGCTTATCGTTAAGGGTAACCTTGATCTCCTGGGCGCCCTTTACAACGTGGTTATTGGTGAGGATAAGGCCGTTGGAGTCCACGATAACGCCGGAGCCCAGACTCATTTCTTTTTGCTCCCTGGGCGCCTGGAACAGCCCGCCGTTGCCGAAAAACTGCCTGAAGAACGGGTCCTCGGAAAATGGGTTCTGAACACCGGGGGTCTTGACCATGCGCGAGGTGGATATGTTTACAACCGATGGCTTCACCGCCTGCACCAGTTCGGCCATTGCATCGTCTATATTGGTGAGGGTTTGTATGGCCTGGTTAGATATCTTCGGCTCAGCGCCATACCCCTTGGGGTTTATCCCCAGGGTAGAAGAGATGACAAAGCCTATTACAAGACCAACGGCTATCAGACCGGCCGCGCTAAGATAAAACTTTGGTTTGCGGATCACCTTCCATGCCTCCTTTAGCTTGTTTTCCATTATTGAACCTCTTTAATACCTCATAATAAACCAAAATTGTAAACAGTTTATGAAGATTACCGGCTTGATGAAAGATACCGGTTTGCCTGTAAATAATCAAACTGGGCGGAATCAAGCACATTCAGAACAAAATTAAATATGAGCTTCCGGCCCGGCCCGGCCAGTTCCGGGTAAAAAACCGGATTGGCCACCACTGCCCCCCTGAATGCGAAAAACGGCTGGATATATTTGAGAACCGCGCTATCCTCAGTCCTTTTTATATAGCTTTCAAAAAACAGTTTTATCGCTTGCTGGTACGCGCCCCCGATCCGGCCATTGAATTTTACAGCGAAAAAAATATAATTAATTGCCAGTGCGGCCATGTCGTCTGCGGGCTCTCCCCACGGGCCGCGGCTCCTGTCCAGGAGGACGAAATCCGCTGGGCTTCCATTGGGCTTAAACCAGATATTGCCGGGGTGAAAATCTCCGTGCACCTGCGAGAGCCTGCGGTATCCGCTTTTAAGCCTGGCCCTCCAGTCCACGCACTTCTTTTCTATGTCCGTCATTATGGACTGGGCCAGTGTCCCCCGCGGATATGTATCGAAAACCCCCATGAGGCATTCGCCATGGCCAATTACGTCACGGAGCCTCCGAAGATAGAGGTCCCTCGAGGTCTTTTTAACGGAATGGATGGCAGCCAGGTACCAGGCCATCGCCTTTATCTTTGCCTTGTCGGCGTTTTCGAGGGAGTCTTTGCCGGCCATGGCCTCCAGATCTCTAAAGTAGCTTGTCCCTTCGGCCTTCCTTGTAAGCAGATAGTATTCTTTGCTGCCGCCCAGGAAATGAAAACTGCCGTCTGCATGGCGGCCAAGCACGTCAACCGCTTTTACATGTTTTGGCAGGGCGTTGTAGCTGTCCAGGGCCAAAAGCAGCATGCCTGCTCTGTCTGATGGATAATCATGGCCCAGCCCGCCAGCGCGAACAAGTTTAAGGACATATTCCTCCTGGCCTGAGGCGGTTTCCACACGCAGCAGATAGCCCTTGCCATGGACGCCGGAGCCCAGCTCCCGCAGCTCCAGAACCGCCTTTGCCCCAAGTTGGCGCAAGCATTCAAGAAGGAGGTCCCTCCGCATCTGTCTTCCCATAGGCAAATTATACAGCCGTTTTTATTGAATCAAAATTTATTAACCAATAAAATTCACCAATTAGTGTCCGCATAGAGTGCATTGATTGCTTTCCCAGCTTTTTGTGTATTATCTTTCATGTCTCTTTTTAAGAGCTTTGTTGCAGCCTTCTGTTTGATTTCCCTGTTTGCCTGCGCTGCCGTCCCGAAGCCGCAGCCTGAATTCAAACGTGTTTATCTGGTTACCTGGTACGGCGGGAAATTCCAGGGGAAACGCACGGCATCGGGGGAGATATTCAATAAATTTAAAAGAACGGCCGCCCACCGCAAGCTTCCTTTCGGCACCAGGCTGAAGCTTACAAATATTGAGAATGGCCGCTCAACAACAGTAACAATAAACGACAGAGGACCGGCAAATCCTGCTATTGAGCTGGATATTTCCTATGCTGCCGCCAAAGACCTTGGCATGCTTAAGCAAGGAGTGGCCCGGGTGACTATAGAGTACGCAGGGGACAAGCCCCTGCGTACTCAAAGTAAATAATATCTAAGTTACAAATACGGTCGCCCTCTTAAGCTCATTGAGTTTTGCAAGCAGATTATGGTGCTTCTGCTCATCCGCAATCAGGTAGGAGAGGATGTATTGCGTCACAAAAAGCTCGCTATTCATAAGCGCTTCATCTGCAAGCTCCAACGACTTGGCCTCATAGGCCAGGTGTCTATTAAGCTGATCCGAGATGCCGGCCAGGTCATCCGGCGCCAATATAAAAGGCTCCTTGGTAAGGCTGTCTATCAACATCTGCTGCATGGCCTTGTGCTTCTGCGAGTCGCTTCTGATCATCTCCATTGTCATCTTTACAAGCTTGTTCTTCGTTTTCTTCAACATTTCATCCGAATACTTGATAGTCTGGTCCTCAGTCTTCATCCAGTCTTTCAGGAGCTGGATGAATTCCTTTGACTGCTCCGTCGCTTTTTTGGCTTTGGCCATCTTTACCTCCTTTGAAATTTATTCCAAAAAACATACCACAAAATGAAGCTAAATAGAACTATTTTTAAAGTCAGCCGATAAAAAATTTAATGTTTTGAAAAATAAGGTTATTTTCAAAAAAAATGCGGATTAACTGTACTGAAATGTAAGATTTTACGGATTCAGTGTCTTCCGGCGGTCATTGCATTGACACCCCTCCGGTCAGGTGTTCAATTGAAGAAG
>JAJYLE010000157.1 GCA_021788025.1 Nitrospirota bacterium | reverse complement strand
GGGACAGACACTATTTTTCTTAAATAAATAGGGACAGACACTATTTTTCTTGACATTCATCTGGTTCGTTGAGTATATTGTAGGCATGCCGAGAATGGCTCGAGCAGTTGCGGTAGGTTTTCCACATCATATTACTCAGCGGGGCAATTATCGCCAGGCAGTCTTTGAAACGGATGGCGATTATGTCCGATATTTGGAATTGCTCCAGCATTATAGTGAGAAGCATTCACTAAAGATATGGGCATACTGCCTCATGGGAAATCATGTGCATTTCATTGCTATGCCGATGGAGCCTGATTCTCTTTCCAAGGCTTTCAAATCTCTTCATATGAGATACTCCCAGTACTTCAATATGAGAAATAAAACAACAGGGCATTTGTGGCAGGGCCGCTTTTACTCATGCGCGCTTGACGAAAGACATCTTTATGCAGGGATGCGATATGTTGAGAATAATCCTGTGAGGGCGCGGCTCGTGAGAAAGGCAGAAAAATATCAGTGGTCCAGCGCCAGTTACCATGTTAAAAAGACGTCGGATTCCGTGGTATCATCGGGCTGTTATCTTACCAAGGAGATTAAGGATTGGGCGGAATATCTCAGAGAAAGGGATGATCCTGTTCTAATCGAAGAACTTCGGCAAAATACGAAAACAGGCAGGCCATGCGGAGACGAGACATTTATAAGCAGGCTTGAAAAATCATTCGGGAGAAGACTGAGCGCATTGCCATGGGGAAGACCAAGAAAGAGGGCAGAATAAATAGTGTCCCTATTTGATTTGGACGAGTCTTACCGGGTCTTAGTCCGCTTACGCGGCAAGCTCGATTTTAACTTTCCGTCCAATCCGGGCTTCCAATGAAATCAGCATTTCAAGACTGAACTTGTCCCACTTGCCCCGCATGAGGTCCGATACCCGCGACTGGGCGACCCCGAATCGCTTTGCCGCTTCCATCTGGGTCATGCCTTTAGACATTACAAATGCCCGCAGGTCGCTCATCAGTTTAGCCCGCATCTGCAAAACAGCGGCTTCAGCCTCATCAAAGCCTAGATCAATAAAAACGTTGCCACTGGACTTAATGACTGGTTCTTTCATGTCAACCTCCTATCTGCCTATAACGGCGCGCAGCCAAATCAATATCTGCGTGCCGGGTTTTTGAGGACTTCTTCTGGAAAGCATGCAACACATAAACCGAATCCTCTATCTTCGCAACATAGATAACGCGCCATTCGCCAAGAACATGTATACGAATTTCCTTTACTCCAGGGCCAATAGACCGCATGGGTTTCCAGTCAGATGGCTCTAGACCGCGCTGTACAGCGTCAAGCTCGAAACCTGCCAGTCTCCTGGCTTCCGATGGAAAGTTCCTCAAGTCATCTAGACTGGAGCCCACGAATCTTAGAGGCTTCTCTATAAATTATATAAATACTTTGATATTCTTGGCAACAAAATATTTATTTTGCTCTACGCCAGCCAAAATGCATTGACTTGCCTCCCGCCCTGGACATAAAATCGGAGCGTGCCGAAACCTGAATTACAGTTATGATTTTTCAAAAAGGGGGCTGAAATCGCGACTGCTGTTTTAGAAGCGCCTTGCCTGGAAACCCGCGAGGATATTGGCTTTTCGCCTATTGGCTTCGATGAGCCTTACCGGGTCTTTACGGCAAAAGACCCAATTGAGTTTTTGTGCAGGAGAAATGTACTATGCTTCTTTGATTGGCCATAAGAAATGCCACTCTGGGCGAACATTGACTTGGCATCTTAAATCCTGCTACCATTTGCAAGCCAGCATCAAAGCCGATAAAGTGGGGTATTGAATGGCGGATGTGAAGATCGACAAGTCAATTGACGCCCGTTGCACTCTGGGCTGCCCCGGCCCTCTAATGGAACTGATCTCAGCAATCAAACACGAAGAAGTGGGGACGGTTATCGAACTCCTTTTCATTGAAAAAGATACAAGCGTAAATGCCCCGATGTGGCTTGCAAAGGTGGGGCAGGAACTGATCAGCCTTGAGCAGAAGGATGGCTACTGGCGCCTGGTGGCAAAAAAGATAAAATAGATTTAACCTGCCCGGCAATCGCCGCCACAAAAAGATACCACATCAGGACCCAGACAAAAAAGCCGGCGTAAACCCTACCCCGCCCCGGCCGGCACGCGGGCCTCGCACATCAACTTGATCTTTTCAAGGGTGTTTCCGGCATCCAGGCCGCTTATCTTCTCCAGCATCTGGAGACCGCCGAATTCGGGGGCCATAGGTTCGGGCAGTTCGTATTGCAGTTCCACCGTAAGCTCGGTGCCTTCCGGCCTGCCAATAAAGATATATTCCTCTTTTACAGGGAAACGCCCCGTCATAAGCATGGCAAATCTGCTGTTTTGCTGATATTCGATTACCCTGGCCTGCCCCGATACCCGGATGCCCATCATGCTGTGTTCCCAGCTGAAGGTGGAATCCTTCATGGGCAGATTGGCGCTTTTTCCGGTAACGCTTATCAGGCCGGGGACAAAGCGCGTCCAGTTTCTGGGGTCGGTCACAAAATAAAAGACCTCATCCACGTGTGCCTTTATGCCTATGGTCCTGGAAATTTTGAACATCGGAGTTCCTCCTCTGCAAGGTTGTCCTTAAATTAAAGTATACAGCAGAGGGCGGCAGCCCACTTCTTCTTGACAACAAAAACCTCATTGATAAAATCCGGTTATAGAATATCCTGGCGTGAAAGGAGGTTTTTTCACATGAAAATGCCGGGTATAAAGAGCTGCAATGTCACTGACTGCGCTTACCTGATGAATAACCAGTGCCATGCGCTTGCCATTACTGTGGGCGCCCACCATCCGTACTGCGACACGTATTTCAGGAACAACAGCAAGGGGGGCGCGGAAGAGACTGGCAGTGTTGGGGCATGCAAGGTTAACAACTGCATGTACAACCAGAAGTTCGAGTGCACCGCGGAAGGCATAGACGTGCGCTATCACGAAGACCACGCCGATTGCAGCACGTTCAAGGCAAGGTAATACAGGCTGCAAGCCAAAAAAGAAAAACCCCCGCGAGGCATCGCGGGGGTTTTTCTTTAATCAGCCAGGCTGATGGGTATCAGCCAGCCCTTTAGGCCTTCTTTATTGCGTCCTTCAGCGTTACAGCGTACTTCTCATGCTGGAAGGGATGGATGGCCGGGAACTTGGAATAAAGCCAGCCCTTGAATATCTGCTTGTCACCATCATAGATGTTGACCCTGGCAGCCGGGTTGTTCAGGTCGTTGGACGACGAGGTTATGACCGTGCCTTCCATCTTGAAATCCGGAAGGAAATCCACCACCTGCACCTTCAGCGTGGAGCCCGGTATCTTGTAATCGCCTCCGATATTCACCTTGGCAACTTCCGATTTTCCGGTTGTCTTGTCCTGGATGATAAGGTCAACTGCGCTCCATTTACCTTTGACGCTGTCGGGCACTATTACCTGCGGCTCTCCCGGGGGAATATAAATGCCCGGAGCTTGCCCGCCCGCGGCGGGTGCGGCTGGCTGCTCCTTCTTCTTGCATGAGGCAAAGGACAGCACAAGGGCGGCCGCCATTACGATTAACACAGACTTCTTGAACATCAATCAGTCCTCCTTGGGTTGGGATATATGTTTTCCAGCAATACGGAGAGGCAGGGATTCGAACCCTGGGTGAGGTGTTACCCCCACAACCGCTTAGCAGGCGGCTGCCTTCGACCTACTCGGCCACCTCTCCAAAGCATATCATTCTATCAATAATGGGCGGTTATAGTAAAGCCCCGCGCCGCCGCGGGGAAAACAGGGTTGCGGCCATCAGCGGCTTCCCCGGGTTTTAAAACGCCCGCGTGTTTTTGGAGTTGCCCAGGTCAAACGTATAGCTTACACCTGCTCTTGCCGTAAACGCGTTTTCGTCAATGGATTGGCCAAGTTCGTTTTCCGACCCGCCGTACGCCTTGACAGTGGTGAAGTGGAGATACCGGTAAATAAAACCGGCATCCAGCGCCAGTTTGGGGGTAATATAGTACGCAATCCCCGCCCCAACATTGGGCCCGAAGTTGGCAAATCTTGTATTGCCGGTTACCGGGTAGATCACCCTGTCCCTCTGGTATAGCCATGAATATCCCACTCCTCCCAGTATGTACGGCTGAAGCTGTTTTCTGGCATTGGCGTACAGCTTGAAATCCAGCGAGAGCGTTTCCAGGGTGGACTGGGAATTGCCGGGCCCGGTAAGCAGGTTGCCGTTGCCGTCGAAAACATAATCGTAGTAGCTGTCGTTATGCCTGGACTGGTAATAATTTATCTCGATGGCGTAGAAGCTGAACCTGTAGCCGGCGCCAGCCCCCCAGCCAAACGCGCTGGACGGCTTGGCAATCACCAGTGCGGTAAAAGGGGAATAATCGTATTGGTAAACCGCGTGCCCGTCAAGCCCGCCCTCCAGGTTCGTATATGTGCCGCTGCCGGTAACATACAATCCTTGCTGGGCATAGTAACCGCTCCTGGCGCTTGCAATTGATGAAAAAAGAAGCGGTCCCGCCAATAGAATGAACGCAACTACAAAAGCCCTGATGTGAACCCTGCCCATGCCTGCCCTCCCCTGTGCCCGTTGCCGGAATATTATATTGAAATTTTGAAAGCCGGATTAATATGACCCCGGCAGGAAAAAAAGTCAACTTGAACACAGGCTGGCCGGCTGAAAGCGCAGGAAAAGAAAAAGGCCGGAAGCCTTATTCAGGCTTCCGGCCTTTTTTGACCTTACAGCACTTATTTCTTCTTGGTGTCTTTTTTCGTGGTCTTCGTCCCGCTCGAGGTTTTGCACTTTCCGCAGCCCATATGTTGCCTCCTTAAAGGGATATTGTTATAACAACTTATATCAAAAAGTAACGCCAAGTCAAGACATAAAAGCATATTAAAAGCAGCGGGTTGCTAGGACTGGTTTTCGTTAATCTTTTCCCACCGGTAAAGGAATGTTTTGTAACTCATCCCCAGCAGCTTGGCGGCCCTGGCCGCCACGTTGTTTGCCTTTTCCATGGCCTTTATGAGCAGGGCCTTTTCCAGCGCCTCGAAATCTATTCCGTCGTCAGGGAGTTCCATTTCCATCAGGTCCTCCTTGCGCGTATGCCTCAGTTCGCCCTTTATGTCCTTAAGGCCTATGGAATCCGAATCGCACATCACCACGGCCCTTTCTATAACGGATTCCAGCTGCCTTATATTGCCCGGCCAGTGATAGGACACAAACGCATTCATGGCCGGTTCGCCCACAAATTTTATACGCCTGCCAAACTCCTTGTTGTACTTGGCCAGGAAGTAGTCCACCAGTTCCGGGATGTCGTTTTTTCTTTCTCTCAGCGGCGGCAGTTCGATGCTGACCACTCTAAGCCGGTAGTAAAGGTCCTCCCGGAACCTGCCGGCCTCCATCTCTTTCTCCAGGTCCTTGTTGGTTGCCGCTATCACCCGCACGTCCACCTTCACAGGCTCCCGCGCGCCAAGCCTGCGGACCTCCTTCTCCTGTATCACCCTTAGTATCTTGGACTGCATCAGAATAGGAAGATCGCCTATCTCGTCCAGGAATATCGTGCCCCCGTTAGACACCTCAAACAAACCAGGATGGCGGCTGTTTGCCCCGGTGAACGCGCCCGGCTCATAGCCGAACAGCTCGCTTTCAATAAGGTTCTCCGGGATGGCCGCGCAGTTTACCGCGGTAAACGGTTTGGCCGCGCGCACCCCGTTATAATGTATGGCCCTGGCAACAAGCTCCTTGCCTGTGCCCGATTCCCCAAGCACAAGCACGGTAACAGGGGTGCCGCTTGCCTTCTTTATCATGCGGACCACTTCCTGCATCCGCTGCGAGCCGCCTATGATGCCCTCCGTGCTGAACTTGTTGTACAGGGCGTTTTGCAGTTCGCGGTTCTTCTTAAGCAGGTCCACTGTGTTCAGGGCGCGCTTGACGGTAAGCAGCACCATCTCCTTGTCCAGCGGTTTCGTAAGGTAGTCGGAGGCCCCTTTCTTCATGGCCTCCACCGCGGATGACACGCTGCCGAACGCGGTCATTAGATCGG
>JAJYLE010000156.1 GCA_021788025.1 Nitrospirota bacterium | reverse complement strand
CCTGGAAATACGCTGCGCCCCGTATCGAAGAGTCTTTTGCCCAACTGGTAATCGTCGGCCAGATAATGCGCAACGGGCCCCCATCCGCCGGCCTCATCCAGCGCGCCCCTGGAAAAAAGCATCGAGGCCCCGAACCCGAAAGAAAACCCGCCTTCCACAACCCGCGCCACCATCACAGAGGGAATAAAATCCGTTGCTATCGCAAGGGACTCCAGCGCGCTGCCAGCCGAAACCGGCCCGGTTATCCTGTAAAGGCTGGTCACCATCCCCGCCCCTTCAAGATATTCAGCCGCTATGGTTTTCAGGTATGTTTCATCCACGCGCATATCGCCATCGCTGACGGCAACCAGATCGTTTCTGGCTGTTTGCGCCATCTTTTCAAGCAGCGATACCTTCCTGTTTGGGCCGGGCAATTCACCGGTTACAACCACTTTAACCATGCCGCCGGTTTCTGCCCCTATCTGCCGGGCTATATGTATTGCCGGGTCATCTGCATCCTCCGTGCCTACAATAACCTCGTACTCAGGGTAGTCCTGGGTGCAAAAGCTCTTAAGATTTTTCCTGAATCCCCTGTCCGCCCCTTTCACCGGCTTTAAGATGGTAATTGGAGGGTATTGACTTGCAGGCCGGGCCGGAGTTTCGGGGCGGTACAGGATTATACAGGCCAGCGCCAATATCCAGTATGCGCACCCCGCGCAGGCAAGGGCAAGTAAAATTATCTTCAGGGTTTCCATTAGCGTATAATTTTAATCCATGGCGGCTGATATTGGTGCATCAAAAATAAAAATCGCAGTCTTCTACGCGCTCGATGCGGAGATGAAGCCAACTCTGGCTGTGCTTGGCAGAAGGATGCGTCTTGAGCATGGAAAGCTTAACAGGTTCGATATTGTGCAGGCCGGGCCAGCCTGGTTTATAAAAACAGGCATGGGGGTAATAAATTCCGCCCAGGCCGCGCAAGAGTTTTTATATACATTCAGGCCGGAGATTGTCATCTCCGCCGGGTTCGGCGGGATGCTGCTGGGCAAGGCTGATATGGGCGAACCCCTTTCAATACCGGCAGTGGAACTCTATCCGGAAGGCAGAACACTGGAACTGCCCGATACCGGCCTTTTCACGGGTTTGCGGAAAGCCCCGCTTATAACAATTTCGCAATGGACGCGCAAGGCCGTACTGAAAGAAAAAATCAGGCAAAAAGGGTCTCTTGCAATTGATATGGAGACGTTCCCTCTTGCCTCGATGTGCCTGGAAAAGGGAATCCGGTTTGCCGGCATCAGGGCCGTTACGGACGGCGAGGATATGGAGATAGATTTTGCCCCGGAGGATGTGTCCGATGAAAGCGGGGATTACAGCGCCAGCAAGGCGGCATGGCTTATTGCAAAAAGACCCGCCCTGCTGCCACAGGCGCTGAAGCTTGGCGCAAATTCACGCAAGGCGGCGGAAGCTATTTGTCAGGCACTCCTAAATATTCTTTAATTTTTAAATGCCTTTCTCCCTTTTGTGAGCAGTTGGGTATTGGATCAATGGCCGTGCCAGGGGCCGCAGGGTTTTAGGCCTTGCCAGAAGCATCAGCGCGGGCAGCGCGAAAAGGAAAACCCCCATCCCCGCTATATTGTATTGCCTTATATAAATCGCCACCGCCAGATTGAAAATGGCAACCGAATAATAAAGCGCCGGGCCAAGCAGTGTCCGGGACGGGCCTTGGTTCACTGCACCTGCGCGGGCTGCCCCATTATTTAAGAACTGATTATTTATGAACTGGAACGCGCAGGCCATCACAAAACCCACAATAAGCCAGCCAACAAAATTCGAATACGGCACCCCGAAATAAGCCCCCCCATCCGGGTAATAATATATCCTGCCCAGAAACCACCTGTCGCCCCGCAAGGCAACAGGGTCAATGAGGGCATCCAGGTAAACGAAAAAGAAAGAGGACAAAAGGGCGCCTGGCAGATCAAACCGGCCATCCGTTTTCCCCCTGTAAAGGCACACCAGCGAGTAACTGGCGTACAAAAGGAACACATAGCTCAAGGAGTCCATGAAGGGCACGCCCGCAACCCACAGTTCCCGGCCTTTTGTGGCCTCTATGTACGTATAAAGCCCATACGGAAAGCCGTTGTGAATGGAGCTTACTTCGGACAGCCAGGCTATCAGGTAACCGGCAACGGAAAATACGGCCGCCTGGCGGAACCCGAACTGGAGCGAGCAGGAGATAATGTATGCCGCAAAAAATGCAAAGACATACGGCCTCAATAAAACGGTGCCAGTTAGAAGATTAAGGAAGTGAAGCATTCAGCACGACACTTTTGCAAAAGAACTTATTTCCCCAGGTTCCACTTAATCATCCGCATCATCACCTTAGGACTTGAGAAGGCAAGCCGCATCACCGTGGTCTCGTAACCGCCGTGGACCATGCAGTTTTTGCACCTTGGGTCCGCCCCTTTTTCATATTTCTTCCAGTCGGTGCCGGACATAAGCCCTTCATAAGTTTCATGATAGCCGTCCGTTACAAGATAGCACGGCGATTTCCAGCCCAGGGGGCCGAAGGTAGGGTTGCCCCACGGCGTGCAGGGTATGTCCATGCGCCCCTGAAGGAAATCGGCGTAAATTGGGGTGTTCATGAAACGGAACTTGCTGAAAACGCTTTGAAGCTGCCGGAACTTGTTTATAATGTCCGCCCTGGTGGAAAAAATGTCCTCGCTTACGCTCTGGTAGGCAAAACCCGGCGAAACCAGCATGCCGTCCACCCCGGCTGAAGTAAGCAGGCAGAACAGCTCCTCAAGTTCCGCGGCCCCGGTGTTTTTGTAAACCGTGGTGTTTGTGCTCACCTTGAAGCCGTGCTTCTTGGCCTTGGAGATTGCAGACATGGAGGTGTTGAAAGATCCCGGCCTGCCGGTTATCACCTCATGTGTCTTCGCCATGCCGTCCAGGTGAAAATTCAGCGTAAGATTGGGATGGGGCAGCATGTCATCTATAAAATCCCCGGCCAGCAAGCCGTTTGTGCACAGATAAACGTACTTGCCTCTTGACAGGAGTTCTTCAAGCAGAAGCTTTATCTGGCCATACAGAAGCGGCTCCCCGCCAGTAACAGCCACAACCGGCGCACCGCACTCTTCAACAGCCCGCAGGCAGTCGCTTACATGGAGTTCCCGGTCCGCCGCGGTCCTTATCCTGTCGCACCCGGCACAGGCCAGGTTGCATCGGTGGGTAGGCTCCAGCATCAGCACAAGCGGGAACCTCTTTTTGCCTTTTAACCGGTTTTTCAGAAAATGCCCGGTCATCGTGCCGTAAAAACTGGGCTGAAAACGCATTTTTCTATCTCCCCCACCCGCATGTAAACCCATGCAGGCTCAATTTCATATTAACGGGCCTCTACGGGCCTTTCAGGTTTAAAGCCATTTTTCTTTTTTACGTATCCGTTTTCCCGGAACCATATTACGGCATCTTCAAGCTCTCTTTCAACCGGGGCCGGATTGAAGCCAAGCTCCCGTACCGCCTTGGAATTGTCGTAGAACATGTACTTGCGGGCCATCTTTACCCCGGCAAGCGGTATCAGCGGGGGTTTTCGCGTTATCCTTGAAACCGCCTCGTTCACGTACGCGGCGGCCAGCACCGGCAGGTACGGCAGCCTTACTCTGGGCGGCTCCATCCCGGCAATCCGGCCCACAAGCGCAAAGAACTCCTTCAGCGTGAGATTGGCGTTGCCCAGTATGTATTTCTGGCCGGGCTTGCCGGATTTCATCGCCAGGATATGCCCCTCCGCCACGTCCTTCACACCCACAAAGTTGAGCCCGGTGTCCAGGTAGGCGGGCATCCTGCCGTCAAGGAAATCCACTATCATCTTACCGGTGGGGGTAGGCTTCCTGTCCATCGCCCCGATGGGCGTGGATGGGTTCACTATGACCACAGGAAGGCCAATTTTAAAAAAATTCTCCGCCTCCCTTTCGGCAAGGAATTTCGATTTTTTATAGTCCCCGCACATGTCCTTGAATCTTACGGGGGTGTCCTCGTTAACCGGGGTGCCGTCAAAGGAGGCCGCAAGCGCACCCACGGAACTTGTGTAAACCACCTTTTCCACCTTTTCGGCAAGCGCGGCTGAAAGCACGTTTACAGTGCCCTCAACGTTTGTCTGGTACATGTCTTCAGGGTTGGGCGCCCACAATCTGTAATCGGCGGCAAGATGGAAGACAAGCCCGCATCCACTCATGCCGCGTATTACCGAATCAATGTCCCTTACGTCGCCTGTGACGGGTTCGGCGCCGATGTGCGCCAGCTCACGCGAAGGCGCAAGCGTGTTGTCTCTTACAAGCGCCTTTACGCCTATTCCCCGCTTTATAAGCGCCGCGGCCACGTGAAAACCGATAAAACCGGAACCGCCTGTGAGAAAGGCCTTCATGCAATGGGGGTGGCCATATTGGGGCCGGGGGCGGGGATAGAGCCCACATTTCCCGGGACAAAACCGTTTACGAACCTGCTTAAGGCCATCAGCGGAAAGCAATTTCTATAATTATGGTAGCGGAGCATAAAATACCTTGGGAAACCTGTGCCCGTGAACTCCGGCTCGTCCCATGTGCCATCAGACTTCTGGGCATTGAGCAGGAAATTGATCCCCTTGTGCACCTCGCCGGACTGATCCTCCTCCGCCGCCAGAAGCCCCAGAAGGGCCCATGCGGTTTGCGAGGGGGTGCTTGTGCCTTGCCCGCAAAGGGAAGAATCCCCGTAGGACTCGCAGCACTCGCCCCAGCCGCCATCCATGTTCTGGTGGCCTTTCAGCCACTCCACGGCCCGCCTTACATAAGGGCTGGACATGTCCTCGCCCACGGCCCTCAGGCCCATAAGGACGGACCACGTTCCGTATATATAATTGACTCCCCATCTGCCCCAGAAAGAGCCGTCGGGCTGCTGCGCGGATTTCAGATATCTGATCGCCTTTTTCACCCTGGGGTCGCCCATGCCAATCCCGGCCTTGCCCACAACCTCCAGCACTCGCCCGGCTATGTCCGGCGTGCTGGGGTCCGTCATCGCCTCCAGGTCCGCATACGGCACCTGGTTTAAAAGCTCGAAATCGTTGTCCACATCAAATGCGCCCCAGCCGCCGTCCCTGCACTGCATGCCCAGCAGCCAGTTTATCCCGCGCTCTATCCGTTCGCCCATGCCTGGCATGTCCTTATAATCCAGCAGGAACATCAGCACCACGGCGGTATCGTCCACGTCCGGGTACCAGCTGTTGTCGAATTCAAAAGCCCAGCCGCCCGGTTCCAGGTCCGGCCTTTTCACGCTCCAGTCGCCTTTCTTTAATATCTGCTTGGAGGCCAGCCATTCGGCGGCCCTTAAAAGCGAGCGGTGGTCGCGCGGCATTCCCGAATACCGAAGCGCAAGCGCCGTAAGCGCGGTGTCCCACACAGGCGATATGCAGGACTGAAGCACAAGCTTCTCGCCGGAGTCCAGCGTGAAATTCCTGAGCGCCTCCAGCCCGGCCGACATGCGGGGGTCCTGAGGCCCGCAGCCCATGGCTGACAGCGCCAGTATCGAATTCACCATGGCAGGCTGTATGCCGCCCCAGTCGCCGGTTTCCTCCTGGTGCTGAAACACCCATTCCTGCGCCAGTTCCATGCCCTTGGCCCTTAAAGGCCTGGGCAGCCCTTCCATTATCTTTGCGGCCCTGTCCAGAACAAAAAAAGTCTGCCTGAGGATGTTCCGCGTAAATTTGATGTCCGTCCAGAACACCTTTTTCTTTTTCTTATGCTGCTTCACCCACGGTCCTGCGTATATCTCTTTCAGTGAGAAGTTTTCGGCGCCAACCGCCACAGGTTTCTGGTCCATTACTATCATCAGCGGCACAAATGTGGAGCGCGCCCAGCTTGAAAACTTGTAGATGCTGAACGGAAAGGATGCCGGTATCAGCATCAGTTCCACCGGGATGGACGGCAGGCAGCTCCAGGATTCCTGCCCGAAAAGGGCAAGGAATATCCGCGTGAACACCCTTGAAGCCCCGGCCCCTCCGTTTGCAAGTATGAATTGCCTTGCCCTGCGCATCGGAGGCGACTGTTCGGAA
>JAJYLE010000155.1 GCA_021788025.1 Nitrospirota bacterium | reverse complement strand
CCCTCGCAGTGGCTGGCCCAACTGGCGGCTGAGTCCCGGAGCACTCTGGTCTACACGGCCGGCCTCTGGCGTCTGAACGTCATCCCGGACGCCGCGCCCGCGCCTGTGAGGACTATCACAAAGGATATGCTTGCCGGGGACAAGGCAAGTTTCACCTTCGGAAAAACGGACTGGACACAAATTCAAAACTGCCTGGTGGCCTCGTATGATCGCCAATACTCCACGGTGCCGGGCAAATCGCAGTCCGGATGGCTGGGCACCGCGACCGCCCAGGACGCGGCAAGCCAGGACGTCTACGGGGTCTTCAAGCGTGATATCCAGTTTGAGGCCATCCGCCTGCCCTCCGTGGCCCATAGCGTGCTGAATCACATGCTGCTGGAGGCCAAAAACCCGAACCTGACGGTGGAGTTTCCGGTTTTCTGGGAGAATTTCGACCTGAACGTCGGCGACACCATAGCCGTCAGCAACGATATTTTTAACGGCAGCCTGTTTTTCATCGAGGAGATAAAACGCAAAGACGCCTTCCGCGCGGTCGTTAAGGCGGTGGGCTGGTGGGGGTAGCAAAGGAGGAGGCCGTAAAAGAGAAAATGGGAAAGGGATTAAATCGAGGCTTTTTTGGCGCCCCTCCGGGAAAAGAGGGAAACGGTCCTAGTAGTGATACCTCAGTTGGGCTATGAGGATGGCATCTCCAGCGGGCCGGTAGACGAGTCTGTGCTCGTCATTGATTCTTCGCGCCCAGTAGCCGGAGAGCCCGTGTTTGAGCGGCTCGGGTTTGCCAGGACCGGAGAACGGATCGCGCATTATCTCGCCAATGAGACGGTTGATGCGCTTTAGCATCTGCCTGTCCGTTTCCTGCCAATAAAGATAATCCTCCCAGGCATGTTCTGAAAAGATGAGTTTCACTCAGCGAGTTTGCGGACCCTGCCGCCGCCTTTTTCCAGCTCGGCAATGGATTCGAGAAGGCGCCTGGCGTTTTCGGGCACGCGCAGGAGGTATGCGGTTTCCTCAAGCGCCCTGAAATCCTCCAGGGAAAGCATCACCACCGATTCCTCCTTTTGCCTTGTGATGATAACAGCTTCATGATCATCGCAGACTTTTTTCATTGTTGACGCAAGCCGTGTGCGGGCCGCTGAATATGTGATGGTGTCCATTTTTATGGTCTCTCCTTTATGCATTGTACTATTTATTGTACAACAAGAGGCGAAGACAAGCAAGAAACGAAGCTTAGAGGAGGCCGTAAAGACATCATGCCGGAGCCTTAATCGGGCAGCGAGGGGCAAGGGGCCGGGAAAATGCGGCTAAAGCGCCTGCTCGCCGATGGAAATAACGCCGCCTTCCATCTTGATATTCAGGGCGAGCCCCTTGAAGGAAAGTTTGTATGCGGAGGGCAGGGGGGCGGCCTGCCAGTCTACGGCCTCAAGAAGAGTTTTAAGCCCGTCCGAGACCGAAGACACCCGGACGCCGGAGAGCTTGCCGTCAGCCCCGTAGGACAGAAGGATTTTTGCGGTCGCGCCGTCAAAGGGGCTGCCGTCTTTTATCTTCTCCGTTAAGAGGGCGGAAAGCGTCTGCCGCAAGCTGTTTAAAAGTAATGTTTTCTCCTGCATCAAAAGCCCCAGGTTTACCTGTGCGGGAAAGGGCCTCCACATCCACATGGTAGGCGTGCGGACCGGTTGGAACATGGGCATAAACCGGGCGCCCTGAAACGGATACGCCCTCGGGTCCTGCGTTTGCGCTTGCACTATATTTTTTGTTTGGTTTTGAGAGATAGCTGTCTGGGCCTGTGCCGCGGCCACTGCTTTTTCTTTTATAACAGGCGCTACGGCAGGTTTTGTTTGTTTGATTGCGGGCGCTGTTTTTAAAATGTCCGGGGCGGGCTGCTCCAGGTTGACAACGAGCGGGCCAGGGATAAATCCGCCGCTCCAAAGGCCTGCATTGCCGCTTGCCGCCACGATTGCGCCAACAAGGGCCAGGTGCAGGGCCATGGACAAGGGAAGGGTTTTTGTGATGGTCATTTAAGGTTGTGTTCCATTTTCAATTTGAAAGAGGGCATGGCATAAGGCCATGCCCTCTTTGGGTTTTTAAAGGCGCTTACATCTGCGGAGGCTGCATCAGCTCCATAATCGCCTTTTTCTGGTTCTTGGTTATGGCGGTGCTTCCGTCCGCCGTCCCGTTGATGTTCCCGGCTATGCCGTCAAGGGCTTTGTCGAAGCCCATCTGGAATTGGCCCTGCTTGCCCATGTCCTGTGTGGCCTGCATCTTGTCCTGCATGATGCTCTGCTCTATCCAGAGGTCCTCCTGGATGGCAAACATTATCCAGTACGGGTCAGGGTTCTGACGACAGGAAGCAGACTCAACGAGGTTGCCGTTTGAGTCTTTTAAAGGCGTAGTGCCGAAACAGGTACGGATGGTCGTCCATACCCCGGGTGCCGTGCAATTTTGTTTATTCCAGGCATTATTCTCATTGCAGACGCCATGCCATTTGGAATTGCCTTTAGCCGGATCTGTGCAATCTATTGGGTTATTATACAGCGAGTTGTCGCAGTAGCCGCCCCACCAGCCGCCGGCCAAAGTGCAACTATTAAAATCATTAGCGGCAAGGGTGCAGGAACCCATATTGTTTCCTGGATCATACGGCTGACTGGCAGGGATTGACGCGGTGTCCCTTGTGTATGTCATCGTGCCCTTATGATCTTTCAGGTTGGATACCCAATCGGCAAGGATGACCATGTTCAAAGGCCAGTTGGTCTGTCCATTTGGCGTGTAATATTTGAACAGGCCGAACTGGGTGTTCATGTCCGCAAGCGACGTGATGCAGGCCGCATTGTGCCCAGGATTTGATGGATCAGGCATCTGCGGGTTTCCAAGCGCGGTGCATATGTTGCTAATCATTGTTGTGATCCTGGTATCCGAAGCCGCTATCGCGTTCTGGAAGGCGTTGAAGGCGTCTTCCGTTAAGGTTTGCATTTCGGTTTGCGCGTCGTCCATAGTGTTTGAGTCCATCGGCCCGTTTGACATCGCGGTCTTGTTGAACTGTTCCATGGCGGCGTCCGTCGCGTTTGAAAGCGCGTATGCGGCGGTCTGGAACTGCGTTACGTCGGCGCCCGTTGCGCCCAGGAGGGTCATGGCATCTTCATACTTCTGTATCTCCACCTGCACCCTCAGCTTATTGAGACCGGTGCCGATGGAGTCCTGCACCTCATTTGGAGTGGCCGACGAATTCCATATGGCGCCGTTATATGATGGAGGCATCAAATAGGGGACCACTATGTTCCCCATCGCGTCTGTGGCCTCCATTATCCAGCCTGCGTGAATGCCGGTGTCAGTTGGTGCATGAGTTGCCTGGATGAGGTTGCCCAGTATCACGGCGGCGGCCTTGCCCCTGTCTTCAGCCGCCGAGGAGCCGGTTAGCGCGTCCACCGAGTCCTTCATGAGCTTGGAGTAGCCGGAGGCGGGGTCCGCAAGGTCCTTGACGATGTTTTTGCGGTATGTGGCCAGAGTGGTGGCGTTTACGATGCTGCTGTGGTTTGTCTCAAGAAAGGCCACAAAACCGCCTGGGCCCGATATGCCCTGCTCGGCATATTTCGCTATCGTTTTCAGGTCGGCGGTTGGTATGCCCGTGGTTTGCACGATTGCAAGCCCGAAGACCGCAAGAATGGGGTCGTCGGTGGCAGCCGCGTTGAAGGCCGCCTTCAGGGCTATGGCCTGCGCATTGGTCACGCCGGAGAGGCCCAGGGGCATCGTAGTACCCGGGTTAGGGCAGGGGACTATGGACTCAAGCTCCACCGCGCCGGTTTTCTGGTTGGTTGCGGTCACGTCCATGAAATTGCAGCTAGTATTGTCCGGCACCCCGGTAAGCGAAAAGGAGACCAGGCCGTTCGAGTCAGCCGCCGCCGAGGTGGAATAGCTGGCGGCATTCACCCCGCCGCTGGAGTTTACGACGCCGAAACTTATCGTATAAGTAGCGCCGGCGGTGAGCGCAAGGGCGCTGCCGCAGAAGGCAAAAACAAAAAGGCTGAAAACCGCCATTAACAAAACGGACTTTCTCATAAATACCGCTCCTCTTGTGTTTTTCATCATTTTGCGCTCCCCGTTACATTCGCAACACCCGCGCCGCTTCCTCCGCCTGCCGGGGCCGCTGCCGTTCCGCCGCTTCCCCCGCAACCGGACATTAACGCAAGCGCCAAAACCATAAGCGCCAGGCACATAGCCGAAATAAACTTTTTCATCATACTTTTTACCTCTGCTTTCCTCGTTTTCCCCCCCGGCACGCTGTCTGGAGGAGTTTGAAAAATTATTTTATTACCAAAATCCGGACTCAAACCCTTTTTCTTAATTTATCGGCCTCCCGCATGAAATCTTTAATCCGGAACCCCCAGAGATTTTTATATCTAATAGCATAAAAATTATAGCGGCACGAAATATGTGATTCGGGTCACGAAAAGGGGGAAATTATCCCCTGCCCGCCTGGTCCCTGAACATGGATATATCGCAGCCTGTACTAGTATTGAAAAATTTTTTGGGGCTGTCAAGGTAAAATTCACATCTGCGGCGGAGTTCGCACTGAAAACGGAAAAAAAGGGGGTGCGCTTCACTTTCCGTGCGGTTTTATCTTTTTAAACAGCAAGACGGCGGCGATGCAAACGAGGCAGACGATGGCAAGCAGCCTGAAACCCTGCACAAAGGAAAGGAGGCTTGCCTGCCTGAGCAGGGAATTGTAGAAGAAAAGCTGGGCCTGCCGGAACGATTGCGCCGCCCCCAGGCGGCTTGAAAAGAAGTTTTGGACGGCGGGGAAGCGCAGGCTGTAGGCGGGATTCAAAGGGGAGAGGCGGTAGACCATCTGAATCTGGTTTGCCTGCGAGTGGCGGGACAGGTAGGTTACCAGGATCGAGATGCCCGCGCTGCCGCCCACGTTGCGCATAAGGTTGAAGACGCCGCTTGCGTTGCCTATCTGGTTTTGGGGGAGGGTGCCCATGGCGACCGTGGCAAGCGGGACGAAGAGCATCGAGAGGCCCACCCCGGTCAATACCGAGGGCCAGGCTATGTCCCATACGGAGGTCTCAAGCGTGAGGCCGCTTATTATCCAAAGCGAAACGGCGACCAGGAAAAAGCCGATGGCGATGAGTTTCCTGAAATCGACCTTGCCGGTAAGGTAGCCCACAAACGGCATGGCCAGGAGGGCGCCCGCCCCCCTGGGGCTTACGGCCAGGCCGCTTTGCAGGGCCGGATAGCCAAGCAGCGTCTGGAGAAACAGCGGTATCAGCGTTATGGCGCTGTAAAGCGCAACGCCCACAAGGGTTATGAGTAATGTGCCCACGGCAAAATTCCGGTCCTTGAAAACGCTCAGGCGGACGATCGGCTCCCTGGCCCGCAACTCCAAGATTATGAAGATTACCAGGCAGACGGCGCTTATTATGCTGAACCATGTTATCCAGGAAGAGGCAAACCAGTTTTCCTGCTGCCCCTTGTCCAGGACCACCTGGATCGCCCCCAGCGCCACGGCCATGAGCCCGAAACCGATCATGTCTATCTTTTCGGGCCTCGCGTTTTGAATGTAAGGGGGGTCTTCCACGAACGTCCTTATCATCAGGATTGCCAGTATTCCAATGGGGACGTTTATATAGAAGGCCCACCTCCATGTATAGTTGTCCGTAAGCCAGCCGCCGAGCGTGGGCCCGGCTATGGGCGCCACTACCACCCCCAGCGCGAAGGCGGCCATGGCCATGCCGCGCTTTTCAGGAGGGAAGCTTTCCAGCAGTATCGCCTGGGATATGGGCTGGAGCGCGCCGCCCCCCGCCCCCTGGATGACGCGCGAAAGCACGAGCATGCCCAAGCTGGTGGCCGCGCCGCTTGCTATCGAGGACAAGGTGAAAATAACGATGCAGGCGATGAGGAAACGCTTGCGCCCGAAATACAGGGAAAACCATCCGCTTGCCGGAAGTATTATGGCATTGCTCACAAGATAGCTCGTAAGCACCCATGTGGCCTCGTCGTTGATGGCCGAGAGGCTGCCGGCGATGTGCGGGGCCGCAACGGTGACGATGGTGGCGTCCCGCACC